>JAUNPO010000212.1 GCA_030536665.1 Pseudomonadota bacterium | reverse complement strand
GCTCCTAATTGTATGTTTTCAGGAATATATCCATTAATTGATTAAAGCAACCGCCTTTGCGATATATTAACAGTTTTTTCTAATAAACTCTTTTAACACCGTTATTTTATTTGACTTGACTTTTACGGCAAACTGCTTTGATATGTTGGGAGTAATCTTTAAGAGATTGATGGGGAACAAAAAAAATGCTTAAAAGGTTAATATTACTTGTTTTTTTAGTTACCGCAGCGGCCGGCGGATATATTTATGCCACGCAAAACAAAAATGTTCTGCCGGAGCCGGCTATTCAGCCTTCCGATGCATTCAGCCTCAAAATTCTTAAAGAAAAAGCAAAGAATCTGGCTATGTCGGACTATCAGGCTCCGGAAGAAAATCTGCCTGCCGACATCAAAAATCTGAATTATGACCAATACCGCGATATTCGTTTTGTCAGGGAAAGCGGCCCCTGGTACGGCCAGCATCTGCCGTTTGAACTGCAATTTTTTCATGTCGGTTCAATTTTTCAGTATTCCGTCCTGATTAATGAAATTGTCGACGGCAAAGTTGAGCCGATTAAGTATTCCGCCGCTTATTTTGATTACGGTAAAAACAATCTGCGCAATCTGGACGGCGATATCGCCGGTTACGCCGGTTTTCGCCTGCACGGCAAGCTAAACAGCCCGGCATATTATGACGAAATCATCTCTTTTCTCGGTGCCAGCTACTTCCGCGCTCTCGGCAAAGGTCAGAAATACGGCCTTTCGGCCAGGGGGCTGGCGATAGACACCGCCCTGCAGACCGGCGAAGAATTTCCCATATTTAAAGAGTTCTGGCTCAGAAAGCCAACAAAGCGCAGCGATTCAATTAAGATTTATGCTTTGCTGGACAGCCCCAGCGTTGCCGGCGCTTACAAATTTGAGATTATTCCCGGCAAAAACACAATTGTCGACGTTGACGCGTTTCTGTATCCGCGCAAAAAAATCACCAAGCTCGGCGTTGCGCCGCTGACGTCGATGTTTCTGTTCGGCGAAAACACCAAAAACCGTTTCGATGACCATCGGCCGGAAGTTCATGACAGCGACGGGCTGCTTATCCATAACGGCAACGACGAATGGCTGTGGCGTCCGCTGGATAATTCAAAATATCTGCGTATCAGCTCTTTTGAAGACAATAATCCTAAGGGGTTCGGCCTTTTACAGAGAGATGACAACCGCGAGCACTATCTTGATTTTGAAGCTTATTACGAACAGCGGCCAAGCGTCTGGGTTCAACCTCAGGGCAACTGGGGAAAAGGCATGGTTCAACTGGTGGAAATCCCCTCAATTCAGGAAATTCATGACAATATTGTCGCCTATTGGATTCCCGAAGAAGAAATCACCGCCGGAAAAGAGTATCATTTTGCTTATCGCCTAAACTGGTACAAGGATATTCCGGAAACAGTCAAAATCGCCAAGGTTTTGAATACATATACGGGAATCGGCGGCGTTTCGGGAATGCTGGAAACAGACAAACGCAAATTTGTGGTCGACTTTTCCAAATTGCCAAATACAAAAGCCGATATTGCCAGCGGCAAGCTGATTGCCAATGTTTCGACTTCGGAAGGCAAAATCAAGGGAATTCACATGGTTTACAATCCGATAACCAAAGGCGCAACGGTTTATACCGATTATCAACCCAACGGCAAGACGGCCGAGCTTAGGATTTCTCTGGTTAAAGACGGCAAAACGGTTTCCGAGGTCTGGAGTTATCAATGGCTGCCATAAAA
>JAUNPO010000211.1 GCA_030536665.1 Pseudomonadota bacterium | reverse complement strand
GCCACTATTTTTCAATGAAAGACATGGCCTTGGAAGAAGACGTGCTGAAAATGCCGGCTTATTCGCTGAAAATCGAGGGGCGCAAGAAATCTCCCCTTTATGTGGCGGCGGTGACTGATTTTTATCGTCGGATTCTTGACGGCAAGGGCGCAAGTCGCGAGCGGGCGGACAATATCCGGCAGATTTTTTCCAGGCCATGGTGCAAGTTTCATTTTAAGGGTAAAGACAAAGACGTTATTGACCGGGATTTTGTCGGCCATCGCGGTTTGTTGGTTGGCTCGGTCGGGCAGGTTTTGAAAGGGCGGTTTGTCTTTCGTCCGACGCATGCAATTGCCCGGCATGACGGTTTGCAGATTGACGCCGAAGGCATGGAAAAGCCGTTTGGTTTTTCGTTGCAAAAAATGCGGGTGCAGGGGCGGAATGTTTTTGAGGCCAAGGCCGGGGAAGAGGTTGAAGTCGGTTTGCCGCCGCAGGCGCCGGTTTTGAAGAAAGGCGACAGGGTTTATCTGGCTTCCTCCAGCGCGGTAAAGGGCGCTTATTCTTATGAACGGCCGAAGAGCGGCGCTTTCCGCCAGCGGCAGGCGCTTGATGTTGACGTCTTTGTTGCTGAGGATAAGATTACGGCACGGGCCGGGGGATTTGAAGCGGCGGTTGACGGTGCGTTTACGGCAGCGAAAGAGCCTGAAAAAGTGGCGGAAGCGGTGGCCAAGGCCTTTGCCAAGACCGGCGACACCGCGTTTAGCCTGGGGCGGTTGGCGCTTCATAATGAGGTGGGGTTGTTTGTGCCGGTTTCATTGCTCAATGAGCTGCGGCGACGCTTGTATGCTGCGGTTGAGCCGGAGTATAAAGAGGGAAGTTTACCGCCGCTTTCATCACAGCGGGAGCGCGGGACGCCGAAGTGGATTGTGAAAACGGACAATGCGGCGACGCTCTCGGAGATTGATTTATCGCAAGTGGCGGAAGTGGTCTTTATGCTCAGTCCGCAGACGACGGACGCCGATTTGCTGGGGCTGCCGAAGCACAAGCTGCGTTTGGCTTTGCCCGCGGTTTGCCGTCAGACGAAAGCGTTTGAAAAAGTGATTGCGCATTTTTGGGAGCAGGGCTATCGCCGCTGGGAAGTTGCGAATTACTGGGGAATTGCGGCGCTGCCGCGGCAGGGCGCCGACATCAGTTTTGACCGGCAGATTTATGTACTGAACACGCAGGCGGCGGAGGAGGCGAAGTCTTTGGGCGTGTCGCGGGTGACGCTGTCGGTTGAGGACACGCTGCCGAATTTGCGGGCTGTGGCGGAAAAGTCGCCGTTGCCGGTGGCAATGATTGTTTATGGCGATGTGGCGTTGTTTACCAGTGCCGCCTGCATTCGCAGCAATCCGTGCAAGGAATGTCCGCGGGGGACAAAGTGGCTTTCTCTGTCGCGGGAGGGAAAGCGTTATCAGGCTTTGTCAAGGGACTGTCAGACGATGTTGTTTGACGAGCGGCCGTTTTGTGCGGCGGCGGAAGCGCCGGAAATTACGGCGGATTTTTACCGGGTGGATTTTTTATACAAGCCATACAGCGCCAAGCAGGCGGCGGAAATCTGGCGGAAAGTGACCGCTTTTGAGGATGTGTCGGCCGGCGGGGAGCTCCCGCGGGCACAAGTTAGCCGCTGGTTGTTCCGTGCATAAAGAGGCGCGTTGCTTAGATTGTGCAGACTGCTAGTTCTGTTAAGATTCACACCCCACCTAACCTCCCCTACCTTAGGGGAGGA
>JAUNPO010000048.1 GCA_030536665.1 Pseudomonadota bacterium | reverse complement strand
CATGTGACCCGCAATGCGGCGGCTCGGGATGTTCTTCTTCCGGTGGCGATTCCGGCGGCTCCGGCTCGGGAAACAGTGGTTCAGGCAGCGAAGGTAACAGCAGCTGTAAATCTGAAAGAGGAGAATGTTATTATACGACTGAAGCATATGCTGCGGGAGGATATTCATTTGAAGCTCGAGAATATTGTTACTGTGACAATGGCTACGATGCGCCTAACGGCACACCTTCTCCCAATTCCACCACTTGGCATGCGAAAACATTGGAAGAATGCATAAGTAGAACTGCCGACTTCGATGCTACATATATCTACGTTTCCAGAGAAACCAAAAGATGCTCACCCTAGCGCAAGCTAATTTTTCTGCAGCACCACTGGAGAAGAAATTCCATGGTAAATTATCTCCCCGCCAAGCCTCACATAAAGCTGTACGGATCGATATCCACCTGCACGCGTACGCTTGACGGAACCTGAACGCGCTTCAGCCAGGTACGGATAACTTCCTGAATATTAATCGCGCGCGCCGTCTTCAACAGCAGGCGGTAACGAAACTTGCCGCGCAGCATAAAGATAGGCGCCGGCGCCGGACCGAGCGTGGTAATCATATCGGTGTTCGGCGCATTTTGCCCCAGATAAACCGCCGTTTTCTCAACCGCTTCCTGATTGGCGCCGGAAACCACCAACGCCGCCAATTTGCCAAACGGCGGCAGCTTCAACAGACGGCGGCTGTCCTTTTCCAAGCTCACAAACCGCTCCCGGTCGTTGGTCAGCAAAGCCTGCAAAACCGCATTTTCGGGATACAGCGTCTGCAAATAAACCGTGCCCTTTTTCTCACCACGCCCGGCACGCCCCGCCACCTGCGACAAGAGTTGGAAAGTCGTTTCCGACGCCCGCAAATCGCTGCCCATCAGCCCCAGGTCGGCGTCCACGATTCCCACCAGCGTCAGGCAGGGGAAATGGTGCCCCTTTGCCAAAATCTGCGTGCCGATAAGAATGTCGATTTCGTGGTCTTCCATTTTGCGGATAACCTCGGAAACATCATTCAGCGTCGAGGTAATATCACTGGACAACACCCCGATTCTCGCCATCGGAAAACGCCGCGAAACTTCCTCGGCCACACGTTCCACCCCCGGCCCGCAGGCTGTCAGCCCCTCTTCTGAATGACACTCCGGGCAACAACTCGGAATAGACGTCGTATAACCGCAATGGTGGCAGACCAGCGACTTGCTCCGGCGGTGTTCGGTCAGCCAGGCGGTGCAGTTGGGACACTGAATCCGGTGCCCGCAATCGCGGCAGATTGTCAGCGGCGCATATCCCCGCCGGTTCAGAAACAGCAGCGACTGTTCGCCCTTGTCCAGATTCTCTTTCAGGGCATTGACCAGCGTCGGCGCCAGCCAGCCGACACTCAGCGGCGCCTTGTCATTGGCAAACTTCTGCGGCTTGTCTTTTTTCAAATCCAAAATTTTAATTTCCGGAAGCAGCGCCGCGGCAAAACGGCTCTTCAGATAAACCGCGTCATATTTTCCGGATTCGACATTGCAAAGCGTTTCCAAATCGGGTGTCGCCGTTGACAGGATGACCGGAAACTGCTCAAACTTGGCGCGCGCCACCGCCATGTCGCGCCCCTGATAATTCACCACGTCTTCCTGCTTAAACGAATGGTCGTGACTCTCGTCAATCACAATCAGCCCCAAATCGGCATAAGGCAGAAACAGCGCCGACCGCGCCCCGACCACAACCTTGGCGCGGTTTTCGATAATCCCCTGCCAGGTGTCGATTCTCTCCCGCGTTCCCAAGGCCGAATGCCAACAGGCGGGCTTAACGCCGAAACGCTTTTCAAACCGCGACAGCCATTGCGTCGTCAGCGAAATTTCCGGCACCATAATCAGTACCTGATGCCCCTCGTCAAGCGCTTTTGCCACCGCCTCAAAATAAACTTCCGTCTTGCCGGAACCGGTCACACCGTCAATCAGCGTCACCGAAAAGCCCTGTCCGACCTTGCCGCACAACACATCCGCCGCCGCCTGTTGCTCGGCCGTCAATTCGACCTTGGCAAAATCGCCGCGCGGCATGCCAAAATCGCGCTTGCTCTGCACCACCACCGGCTCCAGCACCCCGGCGTCAATCATGGTTTTAATCACCGCCTGCCCCACGCCCGCGCCTTTGGCAATTTCTGCCCGGGTGTAGGGATAATGCCGCAGCAAGTCCATCACCCGCCAGCGCGCGTCCGAATTTTTCAGCTTGGCTTCGGCCAGCGTCTTGCCGGAGAGTTTGTACAGCGTCACGGTTTTCAAATCATCAAATACCCCGCGCACGCTCAGCACCATTTTCAGCACCAGGCCTTGAAACGCCATATTATACGCGGCGACAAAATTCACAAATTTCATCAACTCGGCCGACAACGGCGGAAAATCGACACGCCCCAAAATCGGCTTAATCTTGCTGTCGTCCAGCTTTGAGTTTTTGCCGAGCTTCCATACCACGCCGACCAGAATTTCCCTCCCGAAGGAAACCCGCACCATCTCGCCCAACACGGCATCGCCCTCAACCTTATAGTCAAAGACGTCATTAAACGGCAACGGCAGCAAAACCCCGACAATCATTTCAAAATTTCTCAACGTAATAAATATTACACCTAATGTTCCGACAGAAATCTCCCTCCTTGAGTAGGCACCGTCTAATTCCCTCCCTGAGTAGGGAGGGTTAGGGAGGGTATGATCACAAACATCTTTCAAAAAAGAAGATAACCACATTCAGAACAAAAACAAAATACCACCGCTTCCCTCTGCTGCCAAGTCCTATCGCACAATTGCCCCACAAAAAATTCTCAATCTTTTATTAACCCGCCGGCGCTATACTGAGGTTATGAAACAGGAAATAACATATAACGCCGCCCCCGAAGTCCGCGGCATGATTAAGGACTGGGAAAGCTGGCTCCGCAACGAACGGCGCTATTCCGCGCACACGCTCGACGCCTATATGCGCGACCTGTCCGTCTTCACCGCATTTTTTGACAAGCCCTTAACGCTGAAAAAACTCGAAAAAATGGACGTCCGCGACTTTCGCGCCTACATCAGCAGCCGCGCCGCCCAAAACCTCGAAAAGACCTCGCTGGCGCGGGAACTTTCCGCCGTCCGCAACTTTTTCCGCTGGCTGGACAGGAACAATCTGGCTCAAAATTCCGCCATCAGTGTCATCCGCTCGCCCCGCCTGCCTAAGGTTTTACCCAAAGCGCTCGACGTTGACGAAACCTTTAACGTTCTGGACGCCGCCGCGGAATTCAGCCCCAAAGCCTGGACGGGACGGCGCGACACCGCGATTTTCACCCTGCTCTACGGCTGCGGCCTGCGTATTTCCGAAGCCCTGTCGCTCAACGTCGGCGACATTGACAACGACAACCTGCTGCGCATTACCGGTAAAGGCGGCAAAACCCGGCTTGTGCCGCTGCTGCCCGCCGTCATTGACGCCATTGACGCCTACATCCGCGAATGTCCGTACAACCTCAAAAACGGCGACGCCCTCTTTCTCGGCACGCGCGGCGACCGCCTCAGTCCGCGAATTATCCAAAGGCAAATGGAAAAAATCCGCAGAGAACTCAGCCTGCCCGATACCCTGACCCCGCACGCCCTGCGCCATTCTTACGCCACTCACCTGCTGGCAGAGGGAACCGACCTGCGCTCGATTCAGGAACTCCTCGGCCATGCCTCGTTAACCACCACCCAACGCTATACCGAAGTCCAGATTGAAACGCTCAAAAAAGAATATCACAAAGCCCACCCGTTGGAAAACGAAACCTCCACCCCCAAAAACTAACCCCTCCGGACAACCACCAACCATAAAACAATCCGATTGTCATGCTGAGTTCATCTCAGCATCTAAAACCCTCAACAAAGACATAACCCCGTCACCCAAAAGAACGTCATCCTCGGAGGCACTCTCAGAGTGACGCTACGACATCCGGGGATCCAGGTAAAAATATAGAATCTTTTCCCAACCTGAATGTCCGGATCATACTCTCAGAGTAACATCCAAACATGACAATTCAGATTCTTATTTTTGATTCACACCCCCTCTCACTCCCCCTACCTTAGGGGGAGGATTAGATGGTGCCTATTTGAAAATAATTTAAAAACAAAAGAATCAAATTATTCCTCCCCCTGAGTAGGGGGAGTGAGAGGGGATATGACGAACGAAGCGAGTATTACAAACCGAGTGACCGAAGCGGAGTTAGCGAGGCACGAGCTTACGAAACTAGACGGGGGGGTGAATCAAAAAACAACCATCCTGACCACAAAAAACAACTTGCCAAGAATTCCCCCTTGTGTTACCCTTAACCTTAAGCGGCAGAGTTTGCCGCTGAGGGCGTAGCAACCCTTTTATCTGATTAGTCGTTATGCATGATTGCGACTTTAAATAAGGATATGCTGATATCTGTCTGTGTGCTAGAGGCGGATGTCGGCGTAATAAGGCATAGCACGAAAGCGCTGAGCCGTTTTAATCAGATACGGTTGCTAACATCCGTCCTCCTTTTCAGGAGGATTTTTTGTTTAACCTTAAAACAAAGGATGTTTCAACATGAATATTAATCTTAAATCTTTACTCTTAGGGACGAGTCTGTCCTTAATGCCGACTTTAACAAATGCACAATGTGTGGCGACAACCGACTGCGCTACTTTGGGATATACCGAAACCTCCTGTCCTGACGGCAAAGGCTTAAAATGTCCGTTCGGCAATACTTTTGCCTGCCCGGCAACAGATAAAAGCGTTTGCGAAAAATACGGATTTAAATATACCTGTACCGGTGAAGGCTATGCCGGCGGTGTCGGCCAGTCTTGCAACAAACAATATGAATCCTGTACCTGCGCAGAAAATTATGAATGGAAAGACGGAAAATGTGAAAAAATTCCAGAGCCAATTCTCGGTCAGTGTACCGGCAGAGCAAAGAACTGCAAAATTGGACAGATACTGAACAATGACGGTAGCTGTTCTAATGACAAAGTCAGCGGTAAAACACCGATTGGTGTCGTTATCTATATTGGTAGTGACAACTGTGGTTATGCGATGACAGCAAGTATGATAGAGGGAAGTAGAAGTATTGTGTGGTCATCAAGTGATACAACGACGGGTATTGGATCAACGACAAAGTGGCAGACTGCGATTAAAAATTTTGATGCCTGTGCCAATACGCAAAAAATCATACAGCAAGGTAACAGCAGCCAATATCCGGCAGCTTGGGCGGCGGTAAACTACGCGCCAAGCGCGGCACCTGCTACGAAGGGTAAGTGGTGTTTACCGGCACCGGGTATGTTGAATAGTCTTTATAAGAATCTGAATGCCATTAATAATACCATATCCAAACTTGGCGGAACACAACTTGCGGACGATAACGAACATATCTGGTCGTCGTCCGAGTATAACAGTGTCAACGCGTGGGTCTTCTGTACTGGCAATAGCTACGGCCTTTTCGGCGACTATAAGGACGGCCGCTACAGCCACGCCCCCTACAATGTTCGCCCGGTAATTGCTTTTTAACTTATTTTTGTTCATACCCCCTCTCACTCCCCCTACCTTAGGGGGAGTGAGAGGGGGTATGAATATTAACTGAACAAACGGCAGGTACAACCTAAGCATCGCGCCTCATTATGCACGGAACAACCAGCGGCGAACTTGCGCCCGCGGGGCTCCCCGCAAAAAAATCCCTTTACATTTCCCCGTAGCTCTATTACATTAGCAAATGCAGACAGGCGTTCTGTCTGTGGTGTCTAAACAACACCCTAAAGTAAAAAAGTCCACTCTCGGGTGGAGTGCGGTTAATATATTGAATACCCGCGACTGATACTTTAGCAGTTGTTTAGCTCCACCGCCACATGGATTTCCCTCTGGCGGTTTTGTTTTACTCAAACAAAGGAGCTTTAGAAAAAGAGCAAAACCAATTTCTCCAGCAGCCCCTATGCGCACGCAGTGCCTCCTTATGTACAATCAACCAGCGGCGAACTTTTCGCTCACCCCGCGGGTGTGCCGCCGCAAACGTGATTTCATTTTTGAGGATATGCCAAACATTGCCGGCATGACACCTTTGCACGTCATGCTCCTCGAAAGCAGCAAAAAAGAACTTTACACTTGGTCTCTCTCCGAACTCTGGTCTTATCTTGATAAAATGGGATACGACCTCATCATCGACGCCATTCCCCAAAAACAGGAACCAAACCAAAACACCCCCACCCTCTAACGAATTCTTCCTCTTCTTTCTCTGCCTAACCGGCTCTGGTTGAAGACCTCGTTTGTGTGGTGAAAAGGATATTCCGGCAGGCACCATACGCACACTGTGCCTCCTTTCGCACTATCAAGCCACAGCGAACTTGCGCCAGCGGCAAACTTTCCGCTCACCTCGCAGGTGTAAAAGTTCGGAGTTTGAGGCTTATAATAAGATTTTAGGGCGGCGACACCGGAGTTTACATTGTAGTAAATGAGGATGGCGCCGCCCCGCTAAATCTGTATTAGAAGCCCAAAATACGAACTTTTACCGACATAAAAAACCGGTGGGGAAGTTCCCTCTCCCTCACCGGTTTCAAACATCATTTGCTGTAAAAAGCTTTTACAATTACTTCAGCTTTTTCTCAACGAACTCTTCATGCTTCTTGGATTTCTTGTCATATTTTTTCAAAGACAATTTTTCCGGATGAGTTCTCGGATTTTTTTCAGCAAGATAAAATGAACCTGTACCGGCGGTACTTTCCAATTTTACTTTAACTTTTACTGCTTTTGCCATTTTTTTATTCTCTTCATTAAGATTACAAAATTAACATTTAGGCGTAATATACATTTTTTTCCGCCGTTGTCAACAACAATTTTCGCATTTTTCCGCAAACGGCGCTCATTTTCCGCCGCACGTCCCAAAGCGAAAACCTTTCGTCCGCAAAATCAGGGCTTTGCCGCGCGCCGCACCATCAACGCCAGCTCATGCGCCACATCAATGTCGATTTTAGAGTCTTCGCGGTCTTCCCGCGGACATTCTTTCGGCTCGTTGCCCAGCAATAAAGCCTTGATGTCAACATTAACCTTGGTGCGGTAAAGGCAAATGTCGGGCTTAATCCCCGCGCCGTCAAGCGCCTGCCCCGAAGGCGTGTAATAAAAAGCATTGGTAATCAGCATTTTGTTGTCGTCCGGCAAATCGACGACATTCTGCACCGTCCCCTTGCCCTGCGTCTGCGTGCCGATAACCAGCGCCAGCCCCTGTTCTTTCAAAGCCGCGGCAAACACTTCCGCCGCCGAAGCCGTGCCACCGTCCACCAAAATGATTGTCGGCAGGCCGTTGACCACCGCCTTGTTATGCGCGCGGTAATAAGCCGCGGAATCTTCCCTCCGCCCTTTGGTCGACACCACAATTCCCTCGTCCAAAAACAGCTCCGTCACGCCGATAGCTTCGCTGAGCATACCGCCCGGACTCATTCTCAGGTCAATAATCAGCGCCCGCGCGTCGGGATTACTTTCCAGCGACTGTTTGACATTGCCGCGGGTATATTTGTTAAACGCGCCGATTTTGAGATACAACACGCCGCCGTCCAAACGCCGCTCGGCATAATCGCGCGAAAAAGACAAATCCTGCGTTTCTTCCTGCAACAGGTTGGAAAAATACTTTGAATTCCTGTCCAGCTTTTTCACCCCGGCCATCAGCATCCGGTCGGCAGCTTCAATGTCCCGCCGTTTCACTTCCGGCGACAGCTTGCGCAAATCTTTGATGATTTTGTCAGACAACTTGGCCCAGGCCGCGGCGTCATGTTCGTCTTCCGGCGCCACAAAGCTCTTATACAGCTGCGAACGGTAATAAATCGTCACATGCCGGGCGTCATCGGCCACGCGGATATTCTTGTCCAGGCTGCTCAACCCCTGCAAACTCCAAATGGCAAACTGCCCCGCCGAAACGCCGCCCAGATACTCGTCATTGACGGTTTTGTAGGCCGCCGTCAGAAGCTCCCGGTTGCCGGCGCGAACCGGAAAAGCGGCGCAGATTATAATCAGGGCGGTTATAAAGAGCTTAAGCTTTGACACGTTTTTTCCTCTTGTTGTTTTCTTTCAGTTTCTTCCGGCGTTCGGCCTTTGCCGGCTTTTTCTTTGCCGCGCCGCAGCTGCCGTTTTTGGCTTTCCGCCGCGAGGCACTTTCCCGGCCGTCCGTGCGGCAGGTTGCACCATCATAATAATCAACGCCTTCGTCTTCATCAACATATTTAAAGATTAATCCACCGTTAACCGGCGTCGCGTCAACCAGCCGGGCCTTGATTTTTGCGCCGAAGCGGAAAACCCGCCGGGAAAAATGCCCTTTCATCGCCCAGCTGCCCTCTTTCAAAACATAATCGTCGTCCGGCAGCGTCCTGAGCGGAATAAAGCCCTCCGCCCCCATGTCCTCAATCGTCACAAACAGCCCGGTCGGCGTCATGCCCGATATCCTGACCTCAAAATCCACCCCGGCCAGCGGCTCCAGATAAACGGCCAGAAACTTGGCGGTGATGTCGCGTTCCAAAGACACGGCCCGCCGCTCCGTCACGCACAAATGCTCTGCCGTTTCCGCAAAGGCCGCGCCGCCTGACGCCGTCAGCCCGCCGCCGCCCGGCATGTCATACAGCGCAATCAGCGCCCGGTGAATGAGCAAATCAGAATAACGGCGGATAGGCGAAGTAAAATGCACATAATCTTTCAGCCCTAGACCGAAATGCCCGATATTCTGCGGACTGTACTTCGCCTGCGCCTGCAAACGCAACACCAGACTATTGGTCATCAGCCCCAGCCCCTCGCGCTCGCCCGTTTCCAGAATACGGTTAAAATGCTCTGGCTTGAGAGCGGCATAATCCGGCAGGCTGAGCTTGAAACTTTTCAGCAAAGGCTGCGCGTCTTTGAGCTTTTCCGGCGCCGGCCGGTCATGCACGCGATACATCACCGGCAGCTTTTTATTTTTGAGCGCCAGCGCTGCCGCCACATTGGCCGCAATCATAAATTCCTCAATCACTTTGTTGCTGGTAAACAGCTCGGCCTTTTTAATCGATTCGACCACGCCGTCCTTGCTGACTTTCACCTTGATTTCATCGCTTTCGATATTCAAAGCCCCGCGGCGCTCCCGCGCTTTTTCCAAGGCAAAATAAGCCTCGTACAAAGCCTGAATCGTCTTTTTAAACACCGGCCGGGTGTTCTCGTTCAAAACGCCCTCAAACGCCTGCTGCACCTCACCGTAGGTCAGCCGCGCCGCGGACTTGATAACCGCCCGCTTAAAATCATAGGACAACAGGTTGCCGTCACGGTCAATCTCCATAAAACAGGCCAGCGCCGCGCGCTCTTCCCGAGGGTTTAAGGAACATAAATCATTGCTCAGCCGCGGCGGCAGCATCGGCAGCACCACGTTCGGCAGATAAACCGAACTGCCGCGCCGGTACGCCTCGCGGTCAAGCCCGCTCTCCTCCCGCACATACCACGCCACGTCGGCAATCGCCACAATCAGCTTAAAACCCGTTTCCGTCTTTTCGGCATACACCGCATCGTCAAAATCCTTTGAATCGTCGCCGTCAATCGTCACCAGCGGCACAGCCGTCAAATCTTCCCGCCCCGCCTTGTCAAACGGCGTCAGACGCTCCGCCTCTTTTTCAATATCATCTTCAAAATAGCTCGGCACCCCGGCCTGTTCAAACAGCGAATAGGAAATAGCCTTGCTCATATTGAACGGCCCGAAATTCTTGACGATTTTCACCTGCTTGAAACGCCGCTCTCCGGCCAGAACCGCACTGACAAAATCCCCTTCCGCCACGCCGCGAATATCGTCCAGCAAATATTCGGCATAATTTTTGCGCTCGGGAAGCTTGAGATAATATCTGTCACCCTTGCGCGCAATCACGCCGTAAACCTTGTCGCGGTGTCCGCCCTCGCTTTCCACCCGCATCAGCGGCTTGGCCCAAACAGCATCGCGCTTGCGGGACAGCCGGGCCAGAAACACGTCGCCCTCGGCCAGCGCCGGCTTAATCCGGCGGTTTTCCGCCACCATAACCACCGTCCGCCGCGGCAAAACCCCGCTCTCCGCCGCCTCTGCCGTCAAATCGCCGTGACCGTTAACGCCGACAATTTTCAGCAGGCAGTTCTCCAGGAGCTTAAAATCTTTCCGTGCCATGGCCTACTCCAGCTCCGCCGCCAGCGGCGTATGGTCGGAAGGCTTGTCCCCCGCCCGTGCCGAACCGTCGACCGCGCAGCTCTTTAACGCGTCCGCCGCCTTGGGCGACAGCCACAAATAATCGATTCGCATTCCGTTGTCGAGCGCCAGCGCATTTCCGGCATAATCCCAGTAGGTATAGCCGTTTTCCCGCGGGTGCAGACTGCGAAAAGCGTCATAATACCCCAGATACGCAACCGCTTTCAGCCGCTGCCGGACTTCATCCCGAAACAGCGCGTTGCCGCGGAACAACTCGGGATTATACACGTCATTGTCGGTCAGAATAACATTGTAATCCCCGCCGAGTATGACCTTTTCCCCGCTTTCCAAGAGCTGCCGCGCATGAGCGTAAAACGCGTCCATCCACGCCAGTTTATAGGCAAATTTGCTCTCGTCATCGGGATTGTTGTACGGCGGATTGCCGTTCGGCAGATAAATCGACGCAACGCGGATTTTCTCACCATTACAATCAACCACCGCCTCCAGATAACGGGAATTTTCATCGGCAAACCCCGGCAGCCCCTCCTGCGTCACGGCAATTTTTCCCCGGCTCAGAATAGCCACGCCGTTGTAGCTTTTCTGCCCGAGGATTTTGGCCTCATACCCCGCCAGCTGCAAATCAAAAAACGGAAAGGCGTTAAATTCACACTTGATTTCCTGCAGCAGCACGACATCGGGCTTGGCGCGTTCCAGCCATACCAGAAGATTCGGCAGGCGGGCGTTAATTGAGTTCACGTTATAAGTCGCAATTTTCATCTGTTAACCTTTATTAAATTTTATCCTAGTATACAGGAAAATATCAGAAGTAAAAGAGGAAATATCATGGAACTCGCAGTTTACGCCACAAAACCGGAAAACAGCCGCGGCCGGTTATACCCGGACTTCGCCAACATCAACCGTTCGCCCTTTCAGCGCGACCGCGACCGGCTCATCCATTCGGCGTCATTCCGGCGGCTTGACGGCAAAACGCAGGTCTTTGCCTACCATGAGGGGCGTAACTACCGCACCCGCCTCACTCACAGCATTGAAGTGTCGCAAATAACCCGCACGCTGTGCAAAAGCCTTGGCCTCAACGAAGAGCTCGGCGAAGCCGTCGCCCTGGCGCACGACCTCGGACACTCGCCTTTCGGCCATGCCGGAGAACGGGCGCTGCAAAATTCCATGGCGCGCTTCGGCGGCTTCGACCATAATATCAACTCCCTCAAAATCATGACCAAGCTTGAGGTGCGCTATCCCGAATTTCCCGGCCTCAATCTCACCTGGGAAACCATTGAAGCCACTGTCAAACACAACGGCCCGATAAAGAAAATCAGCAGCGCCTACCTCAAAGACTTCAACAAAAAATTTGACCTTGACTTGAAAAACTTCCCCTCGCTTGAAGGCCAGGTCGGCGGCATCGCCGATGACATCGCTTATAACAACCATGATATTGACGACGGCTTCCGCGCCGGTTTTTTCACCATCAAACAACTCCGCGCCCTGTCGTTTATTGATGAAATCGTCACCGCCTTCCTCAAAAAATATCCTAACGCCGCCGATAATGATAGCCTGATTATCTACGGCATTACCCGCAGCATGATTGCCCGCATGATTTTCGACGTCATGGAAAACACCGCCGCCAACCTGCGCACCCGCGGCATTGACACGCCGGACGCCGCCCGCCGCCAGAAAAGCTTTACCGTCGACTTCTCCGCACAAATGAAAAAAGAACTCAAAGAACTGCGCACATTCCTCAAGGAATATTTTTACACGGCCACGCCGATTGCCCGCATGGACATGAAGTCCCAAAGGCTGGTTGAGGAACTTTTCGCCCTGTTCATGGACAACCCCAAACTTCTGCCCATGGAACAGCGCGGCCTGCTCTCGCCGCAGTCAACAGATGCCGAAACGGCGGAAGTCATTTGCGACTATATTGCCAATATGACGGATATCATGGCCATTGAAGAACACCGTAAGCTTTTCGACCCCGTCACTCGTTTTTAATCCCTGTATTAAATGCGCCAGCTCATTTAATGGCATTCACGCCGCTGACAACGGCTTGCCCGGTGCCAAAAACGCTGCCGACAACGTCACCCAGCTTTTCGCCGCCGATTTTTTGTCCCTCATGCCCGGCCGTTGTCGCCTGCCCGGCCACGGTTGCGCCTTTGTTAATAAGTTCTCTCTGGCTGTCAAGCCAGCGGCTGAC
>JAUNPO010000001.1:5335-57054 GCA_030536665.1 Pseudomonadota bacterium | reverse complement strand
TATCTTTACCAAGCCCTTAAAACTGAGAGATTTTTTGGATACTTTGCAAGCAGGGATTAACCGTTTTGAAAACAGCAGCGAAGGATATCTGACTTTCAACCGTTATGAACTGCGGCCAATGAGCAAGGAAATTTTAAACTTACGCAATGCCGAACTGATTAAGTTAACGGAAAAAGAAGTTTCAATTATCAAATATTTATATAAATCGCAGGACAGAATCGTCAGTAAAAACGAGTTGCTGCAAGAAGTTTGGGGGTACAGCCCCGATGTGACGACGCATACGATTGAAACGCATATATACCGCCTGCGCCAGAAAGTGGAGCATGACAATCCCGACGCTCAGATGATTATCACCGAAGAAGGCGGTTATTTATTAAAGGTTTAAAGTTAAACACAAAAACCCCAAGTTTTATCTTGGGGCTTTTGCTGCTAAAGAGATAAATTCTCTAAGTCCAATACCGGACGGACATAGTTTCCGTGACAACCATTGTCTTTAAAATCAAGAGAAAACGGAAATGTGCTTTGAGGCGAAAACTTATATGCATGTTTCCGATCATACTCGGACAACGTCCAGCGCCACATTCTACCGAGAGCTTCTCCTCGACATCTTAATAATAAAATATCCAATAATCTTTTCTTTTTATCAGACATTAACTCTTGCCAAAATACAACATTCCCGGCAGAGCAAGCATAACCGCCTATCTTGATGTTATGGCAATAATCCATCGCAGCTTCCCAGTTCATTGCACTCGGAGAATCATTCAGGGTGATAAGATGGCTGCCAAAAATAATACCCACCGGCTTTTGTCCTGTAAGCGGAATTTTTGAGCATTCCAGGTTTTCATACATAACGTCAAAAGCAAAGTTCTGCATTATAAGATTTTCTTTTTCCATAATTGTAAATTTTGATTAATAATATTTTCTGGTATTCAGTTTATAGCTCGCATTGGGAAAGTCAACAAAATCATTAAAATGCAAAGTCGGCTAAAACCGGCACATGGTCGGAAGGACGCTCCCAAGCGCGGGCAGTTGTTAAAATTTTATAGCTTTTAACATTATTTTTCAGAGGCGGCGTTACCCAGATATGATCTAAACGGCGGCCCTTATTGTTTGTCTGCCAGTTGGGGTTACGATAGCTCCACCAGGTGTAAAGTTTCTCCGGTTCCGGATAAAACTCACGAGAAATATCTACAAAATCCAAAGAATGGCGCAGGCGGGTCAGGCGTTCGACTTCAACCGGCGTATGCGAAACAATTTTAAGAAGCTGTTTATGATTCCATACGTCATTCTCGAACGGCGCAACGTTAAAATCACCGCAGATTATCATTTTTTTGTTTTGATATTCACTTTTGTGCTTCTCCCAAAATTCGGCGATATCATCCATAAAAGTCAGCTTGTGCGCAAAGGAAAGATTGGCTATCGGGTCTGGGATATCTCCGCCGGCCGGAATATAAATGTTATGCAGTTCTATCTCATCAAACAGCACGGCTTTGATATGACGCGCGTCTGTTTTTCCGACCCAGTTTAATTCTTCGACATTGCTTAACGCATATTTTGAAAGAATGGCGACGCCGTTATACCCGGCCTGGCTGTATAAGGCAATATGCGGATAGCCTAAAGCCCGCACCTCATCAAAGGGAAAATCCTCCTTTTTGGCTTTGACTTCCTGAAGGCAGAGGATGTCAGGATTTTCGGTTTCAACAAATTTTTTCAGCAACTCCAGACGGATACGGACAGAGTTGACATTCCAGGTCGCAAAACGAAAATTAACGGCAGTCATTTTTATCTCTTTTTATTAAATTTGAGCGGGCTTTTTTGTTGTTTGAATTTAAACAAATTGTCCGGCAAGGTTTCGTCTTTTTCCGCATTATAAAGAGAAACAGTAATCTGCACGCTTTGCGGATCGGTTATTTTCCACTGTTTCAGCTCAAAAGGACGGTTGCCGAAGATGAGCGTAATCGGCCCGATATCCTTGTTGTCGGCATATTCCAAGACGGCTTCCGTTGTTCCCGAATCCTTATAAAAATCAGTTATTTTAAGCTTTTTGCCATCAATTTTAATGGTATTGGAAAGAATCAGACTGGCCGGGATGTCATCATAGTCAATATGCGTTACCTGATCCAAATCTTTGTCGTTATAGACAATATAATCGCCATCGCCGACAATCAAGACATTAACCGGCGCATCATATTCCATGCGGATTTTGTTCGGCTTTTCAATATAGAGTTTTCCCTCTGAGGTGTTGCCATTACTTGCCGTTTGCACAAAAGAAGCTTTTAAGGTTTTTATATTATTCAGATAACTTTCGATTTGTTGTATATCCGCGGCTGTTTGCGCCTGAGCCGCAGAAGCGGCAAACATTAAACCAGCAGCAAAAAACAAGCTAAAAAAAACTTTCATTATACCTCTCTATCGGCGATTAATTATTGCTTTGTTTACTATATAACCATTCCGCGGCAATAGTAAATTATAAAATGAAAAAAATCCCGATGAGGGAGAATCATCGGGATAACAAGTGACACTATGAAATAACTGCTAAAATTCAGTTTTTATTTACCGCCGCAGCCACAGCCTTTTTTGCCGGTGTTAGAAGTGGAAGAACTGCTGTTTTTAGATGTATTTGAATTTGTTTTTGAAGACGTATTTTTTTCATTGTTACTCATTAAATTAACTCCTTATGTTTTAGATTTCGTTTTGCAGAGTCAGCCCCTGCTCTTTAGGACTTAATAAAAGATTCAGTCAAAACAAGGAGATTTATACTTATTGTTATATAAACTTATGGACTATTGAAATTTAAATACAGTGTTTATTCATAATTTCTGGATTTAAATACACCGTTTTCAAACCCCTGAATTTCAGTATTTTCATCAGCCAGTTCCAAGCGGCGTTCAGCCAGAGCGACATATTCTTTTTCACGTTCAATACCGATATAATGACGCTGCAGTTTTTTGGCAACAACAGACGTTGTTCCCGACCCCAGAAACGGATCCAACACGACATCATTCTTATTGCTGGAAGCCAAAATAAGCTTGGCCAGAAGTTTTTCCGGTTTTTGAGTCGGGTGGGAGGTGTTTTCCGGCATTGACCAAAACGGAATGGAGATATCGGTCCAGATATTTGACGGATAAGTCAGGCGATGACGCTTATCTCCGCTATCCTGCCAGTCTTTCGGCGCGCCGCTGTCATCCCGGTATGGCGCCCGAACCGGACGCAAAACTTTAACCGCGTCAAGGTTAAACGTATATTCTTTTGATTTTGTAAAAAACCAGATATCTTCCAGACAGTTTTTCCAGTTGTCTTTTGCTCCCCGGCCTTTCTCCCTTTCCCAGGATATCCGGTTTTGCAAGATAAAATATTTGCCGGCAATCTCAGGAATGGAGATAGAGGTTTTCCAATCCGCGCAAATATAGATACTGGCATTTTCCTTCATGATACGGGGAAGCTTTTTCAGCCATTTATCCAGCCATTTTTTATATTCGCTGAAATCGCGCTCTTTAAATACACTGTTTCCAAAGATTTTTGTCAGGTTATACGGCGGGTCAACAATAACTAAATCAACGCTTTCATCAGGCAGGTAATCCAATGTTTTGAAAACATCCTGATGTATTGTCTTATCTAAGACATAGTCCAACGAGGCCTTGAAATTAAGTCTTATGGCCTTGCGAGCATAATGACTTACTTCTTTTGGGGTCAATTCTATGGTTTTATTGCGCGGCGCTTTAGTTGTCTGCATGATAACAAGGAGCTATTCTTCACCAAATTTACTGTTAATCAGATTTGTCAAAGCTGCCATGGCTGCTTCCGCTTCTTTACCGGAAGCATTGATTTTGATTGTGGTTCCCTTAGCTGCCGCCAGCATCATCAACCCCATGATTGACGTCCCGTTAACAACCTGTCCGATACGCTCAACCGTGACATCGGCGTCCAGATTTTCGATTGTCTTTACAAAAGCGGCCGCCGCCCGGGCATGCAGACCTTTTTTATTCTGAATTTCCAATTCAGCGCTCAGTGTCTGTTCAGTCATTTTTACATTCCCAGAAGTTTTGACGCGACATTAATATATTTTTTTCCGGCATCCTGAGCCCCTTCAACCGCTTCTTTCAGGGATTTGTCTTTCCGGAGGGACGCCAGTTTAATCAGCATCGGCAAATTAATGCCGGCAATGATTTCGACTTTGGCCTTGTCCATGATTGAAATTGCCAGATTGGATGGCGTGCCGCCAAACATGTCCGTCAGCACGATTGCTCCGCTGCCTTTGTCAACTTCGCCGACTTTGCTCAAAATTTCACTGCGGCGCATTTCCATATCATCTTCCGGCCCGATACAGACGGCCTTCACCTGATCCTGGGGGCCGACAACATGCTGCATGGCCGAAATAAATTCTTCGGCCAACCGGCCATGAGTTACCAAAACCAAACCAATCATTTTTTTCTTCTTTCTTTATTATTCACTATTTTTTGATACCGCTTGTCCAAGTACGAACAGCGCCGAAACTTTTGATAAGTTCTTCACGGCTTTTGGCCTTGACGATTTCATCAGCACGGGTGCGGCGGCCGTTAAGAACAACTTCTTCAACATTTTCAACCGGAACGCCGTATGTCCGGTTAACCATTTTTCCTTCAAGCTCGACAATCAGGACAAATTCGGCTTCCGCCAAAGGCCCTTTGGTTTCTTCATGGATATCTTCCAACAGCACGGACAGGCGTTCGTCCCTTTTCAGCAGGGCCGTTTTTTTGCCGTCAAATTCAAGAACCGGATCTTTCGGCGCACCGTCGCGGGCATCAATGAATATTGCCAGTTCGCCGTATTTGTTCTCAATAATTTCGTAAAAATCCTGTTTTTCAATCAATGTATAATATTGGTTTTCCATTTTGTTTCAGCCTTTTGTGATTGCACATAATTTTCAAATATGGTATATCATTATACGAAAGAAGTCAATTTAGAGTTAATAAAATGGAAAAATCGGCAGTAAAATTTTTGTGGCATTATGTCCGGCAATTTAAATGGTTTTTTATCTTTATGCTTTTCTGCCTGATTATTTCACAATCTTCCGGGCAGGTTTATCCTTATTTTGTCGCCAAAATTTTTGACACGGCCGCCAGCCAGACCGCTTCTCCGACTTATTGGGAAGATTTGGTGCGCCTTACCCTGACCGGTTTTGTTTTCGGTTTAATCAAAATCGCCGGTTATGAATGCTCCTTTTTCATTATGGCCAAGTTTCTGCCGCCGGTCAAAACAATCATTATTTCTGACATATTCAAACACGTGAATAAGCTTTCCACCGCGTATTTTAATGATGAAATGTCCGGCCGTATCGCTACAAAGTTTTCCCAACTTGAGAAAAGCGTTATCGAATCCTTTATGACATTTTGGAATGCTGCCGACGCAGTTTTATGGATAGTTGTCACCTTTTGCATTTTAAGCTTTATCAGCATTTATTTTATGGCGGCTCTTGTTGTCTGGATGTTTCTTATCGGCTGCGCCGTCAAATATCTAGGCAAGAAACGCCTTGAACTCGGCCGAGAAACCAGCAAACAGGAAAGTCTGGCCAACGGCGTGGTGGTGGACAGCATTGCCAATTACAACGAAGTCAAAAGTTTTGCCAATTTTCGTTTTGAGCAGTTGAACCTTCTGAAGCATTTGAAGACTCTGCGCAAGGCTGACAGCCGGGAACAAATCATGAAAGCGCGCATTCACCTAACGCAAAATCTGCTGACCGTTTTTTCCATGCTGGGCTTTATTTTTCTGACGCTGGCCGTTTTTAAGAAAGGCAGCATTAACACAACGGAATTTATTTATGCCACATCTTTATTTATGAATTTGTCTTTTATCGTCTTTGGCATGACCTGGACGTACAGCAATGTTTCCCGGATACTCGGTTCAATGCAGTCTGCGCTTGACACCCTGGCCGTGGAGCCGGAAATTATTGACAAGCCCGACGCCAAAACGCTCAAAACAGCCAAAGCGGCCATTTCCTTTGAACACGTCAGTTTCGCCTACAAAGGCAAGAGAAAAATATTCGACGATTTAAACATAGAAATCAAAGCCGGGGAAAAAATCGGGCTGGTCGGACACTCCGGCGCCGGAAAATCAACGCTTATCAAGCTGGTTGACCGTTATTATGACGTCAAAAGCGGGGCGATTAAAATAAACGGCACGGACATCAGGGATTTTTCCCAAGAATCCCTGCATCAGCATATAGCCATTATTCCGCAGGATATCAGCCTGTTTAACCGCTCCTTAAAAGAAAATATCCGTTACGGCAAAACCAATGCAACGGATGAAGAAATTATCAAGGCCGCCCAGAAAGCCTCCGCAGACATTTTTATTGAGCTGATGCCAAAAAAATATGATACCGTCGTGGGTGAAAGAGGCGTTGTCCTGTCCGGCGGCGAACGGCAGAGAATCGCCATTGCCCGCGCTATCCTCAAAAATGCGCCGATTTTGATTTTTGACGAGGCGACCTCCGCCCTTGACAGCCACAGCGAGCAGCATATTCAAAAGTCCCTCGGGCGGCTGATGAAAAACAAAACGGTTATCGCCATTGCTCACCGCCTGTCAACGCTTAGGGAAATGGACCGGATTTTGGTTTTTGAAAACGGGAAAATTATTGAAGAAGGTTCTCATACCTCTTTATTACGCCAAAAAGGCGCTTATTATAAACTGTATAAAATGCAGTCAGACGGCTTTGTTGCCAGTTAAGCGGCGGAGTTGAAATCTTGCTTTATTATTAACCATTAATAAACTGAATATACTCTATGTTACTTCACAAAAGGAAACAAAAATGCTGACATTGAAACATTTGCCCATCACGTCTTTTAATGAGAATCTGGCTTATCTTAACCGGGAGTGTATCGCTTATAAGGTTGACGATATCAATCAACTGACAAAGATTGAAATTCACGGCGGCTTGAAGACCGTTTACGCTTTTTTACAGATTGTTGACGACGCCCGTTTGGTCAAACCAAACGAAATTGCCCTGAACACCGAGGCTTTTGAAATGACAAACCTGCCGGAAGGCGCCAAAGTTTCCATTACCTTGTCCGCACCGCCGCCCAGCCTGAATTCCATAAAAAGGAAAATTGCCGGCAATATTTTGAGTTCCAGCGAATACAGCGCCATCATCAACGATATTTCCGCCAAACGTTATTCCAACATGGATATTGCCTCTTTTTTGGTCGCGTCCGGTTCCTTTATGTCCGCGCCGGAAGTTTTGTCCTTAACGGAAGCAATGGTCGGCGAAAGAGTCATTAACTGGGAGAACGAAACCATTGTTGTCGACCACCATTGCTTAGGCGGTGTTCCCGGAAACAAAACGGATTTGATTATCACGCCGATTGTTGCCGCATACGGGCTTCCCGTTCCGAAAACGGCTTCCCATTCTCTGACATCATGCGCCGGCGTGGCCGATACAATGAGCGTTTTGGCCAATGTTGATTTTGATGAAGAAACGCTTAAAGAACTTATTGAACAAAACCGCGGCGCTATTGTCAGTTATGACGCCCTGAACATTGCCGAAGCCAACAAAACCGTTGCCAGCGTGGAAAGGCAGATAGGCATTACGCAGCATGAGCATATTGCCGCTTCCATTCTGGCGATAAAAATGGCGGCGGGGATTACCCATTTGCTGATTGACATTCCCGTCGGTCCGAAATCCCGCATAAAAAATACAAATGAGGCTATGCGGCTGCGGAAACTGATGGAATATGTCGGGGATATGCTGTCAATAGAAATAGATGCCGTGATTACGGACGGAAGCGAGCCTATCGGCAACGGCGTCGGCGCGGTTCTGGAAGCGCGGGACGTGATGAAAGTCCTGATGAACAAAAAAGACGCCCCTCAGGATTTACGAGAAAAATCGCTGTTTTTGGCCGGAAGGATGTTGGAATTTGACCCGAAACTCCGCGGCGGACAGGGATATGCCGTTGCCAGAGAAATTTTGGATTCCGGACAGGCTTTGGAAATGATGAACAAAATCATATACTCTCAAGGACAGGCTCCCCAGCCACAGCTTGGAAAACTGACGCGGGATATTGTTGCCAATGCCAGCGGCGTTGTAGAATCCATTGACAACAGCAGAATTAACAAGATAGGCATTCTGGCCGGAGCCGGACAATATGCCGGCGCAGGAATCGACTTGCTGAAAAAAGTCGGCGACAGCGTCTATCAAGGAGAAACCCTGTTCAGAATCCATGCCTGCAATTCAACTGATTTTGCCTTTGCCAACTCCGTTGTCGACGGATACAGCGGTTATGAAATTACAACACAGGACGATGAGGATTAAACAAAGGCATGGAGAAGTTAAAAATTGCCGTTATCGGCGCCGGCCGTATGGGGACAAAGCATATCGGAAACCTGTCCGCTTATTTTAAGGACGATGTGGAAATTTCCGGCATTTTATGCTCTACGCCGCAGTCAACCATGGAAAAAGCCAAGGACCTTAACCTGCCCTATTTCAACAGCATTGATGAAATAAACAAAGCCAACACGGACGGCGTTATCATTGCCGCCTCGACAAACAAACATACTTACACTGCCAAGCAAATTCTGAGAAAAGGCATTCCCTGCCTGATTGAAAAACCGCTGACGGCGAATCTGGCCGAGGCTAAAGAACTGATTAAAATTGCGGCGGAAAACAACACGTTTATTCTTCCCGGGCATATTGAACATTATAATCCGACTTATCTGGCACTGAAAAGAGCCATTTCCCTGCCGTTCCGCAACATTAAAGCTTACAGGGTCGGCAATACGCAAGGGCGAAAGCATGATACCAGCGTCGTTTTGGATTTGATGATTCACGACATCGGCATCATTCAGGAACTCATGCCCAAAGCCTCTCCCGCCCTCAGCGCCAATATGATGAAAAAAACCATTGGGAAGACGACGCCAAAGTCCGGCTGACCTATTCTACGCCCTGTTATGCGGAAATCGTCGCCAGCAGAGTTTCTCCGGTTAAAGACCGCCGTATGCTGATAAAAGACAACAATTACGATTTTTGGGAAATTGATTTTCTCAACGGGATTATTTATAAAAATGACATAAAAGTACATGAACATAAAGATTCCGTTACCTCTTTGCAAAACGAACTGCGCAATTTTATAAACTGCATCCGCGGGACGGAAAAGCCCTTGATAACCGTCAAACAGGCTTTTAATGCCCTGAAAACGGCTCTTGAACTTGAGAGATGCTGCCGGGAAGAAGAAGTCAAACAAAAACATTCCCACCGCTCGTTGATAGACAGTTTATAAAAATTCAAAATTTTTTCAAAAAAATGCGCCGTCCTATTGCTTCTGCCAAAATCATTTCTTATATAACTTTTAGACAGAGAAAATTTTAATTAACAAAGGATATGAAAAACATGAGTAAAGTTCTTGGTATTGACTTAGGTACGACCAACTCCTGCTTTGCAGTGATGGACGGGAAAGACCCTAAAGTTTTGGAAAACAGCGAAGGCGCCAGAACAACCCCTTCCATGGTTGCCTTTACGGAAACGGAAAGACTGGTCGGTGCAGCAGCAAAACGCCAGGCCGTAACCAATCCGGAAAACACGCTGTTTGCGATTAAGCGCTTAATCGGCCGCCGTTATAACTCTCCGGAAGTCGAAAAAGACAAAAAGCTTGTTCCGTTTAAAATTATTGA
Organism: Pseudomonadota bacterium; assembly: GCA_030536665.1. Classification (GTDB taxonomy): domain Bacteria; phylum Pseudomonadota; class Alphaproteobacteria; order RF32; family CAG-239; genus HGM16780. The sequence continues at coordinate 47,415 of JAUNPO010000001.1, read as the reverse complement.
AGGCGAAAACGGCGACGCCTGGGTAGAAGCAAGAGATCAGAAATATGCCCCGTCTCAGATTTCCGCCATCGTTTTGCAAAAAATCAAAGAATATGCCGAGAGTTATCTGGGTGAAAAAATTGAAAAAGCGGTTATTACGGTACCGGCTTATTTCAACGACTCTCAGCGTCAGGCGACCAAAGACGCCGGTAAAATCGCCGGTTTGGATGTTTTGCGAATCATCAACGAGCCGACAGCTGCGGCTTTGGCTTATGGCATGGATAAGAAAAACAACGGCACAATCGCGGTTTATGACTTGGGCGGCGGTACGTTTGATATCTCCATTCTGGAAATCGGCGACGGTGTTTTTGAAGTAAAATCCACCAACGGCGATACATTCCTCGGCGGTGAAGACTTTGACCAACGTTTGGTTAACTATCTGACCGACGAATTTAAGAAAGAAACCGGCATTGATTTGAAGAATGACCGTCTTGCTTTGCAGCGCTTGAAAGAAGCTGCCGAAAAAGCAAAAATTGAATTGTCTTCGGCAACGCAGACAGAAATCAATCTGCCGTTTATCACGGCTGATGCGTCCGGCCCGAAACACATGAACATCAAGCTGACGAGAGCCAAATTGGAATCTCTGGTTGAAGACCTGATTGAAAAGACAGCAGAGCCTTGCCGCAAAGCTTTGGCCGACGCCGGTTTGAAAGCCAACGAAATCAGCGAAGTCATTCTGGTCGGCGGTATGACCCGTATGCCGAAAGTTCAGGAAAAAGTTAAAGAAATCTTCGGTAAAGAACCGCACAAAGGCGTTAACCCGGATGAAGTTGTGGCTATGGGCGCAGCTATTCAGGGCGGCGTGTTGGTCGGCGATGTCAAAGACGTTTTGCTGCTTGACGTTACACCGTTGTCTTTGGGTATTGAAACTTTGGGCGGCGTCTTCACAAGATTGATTGACCGCAACACGACAATTCCGACACGCAAATCTCAGGTCTTTTCAACAGCCGAAGACGGACAGACGGCCGTTACCATCCGCGTTTTCCAAGGCGAGCGCGAAATGGCTGCCGACAACAAGCTGCTCGGACAGTTTGATTTGGTTGGCATTCCGCCAGCACCGCGCGGTATGCCGCAGATTGAAGTTACCTTTGATATTGACGCCAACGGTATTGTTAATGTTTCCGCTAAAGATAAGGCAACAAACAAAGAGCAGGCTATTCGCATTCAGGCCAGCGGCGGTTTGTCTGACGCTGACATTGAAAAAATGGTTAAGGATGCCGAAGCCAACGCCGAATCCGATAAACGCAAGAAGGAACTGGTAGAATCCAAAAACCAGGCGGAAAGTCTGATTAATTCTACAGAAAAGACCTTAAAAGAACACGGCGACAAAATCAGCCCGGCTGAAAAATCAGCGATTGAAACCTCAATCGGCGAATTGAAAACCGCGGTTGAAGCTGAAGACCTGACCGTCATCAAAGAAAAAACAGAAGCTTTGATGCAGGCTTCCATGAAACTCGGCGAAGCTATGTATAAGGCACAGCAGGCCAACGCACAGCAAACCGGCGAAGCTCAGGGACCGGAAGCCGGTGCAGGCAGTGCGGAACAGCCTAAAGACGAAAAGGTTGTCGACGCTGATTTTGAAGAAGTTAAGTAATTAACCTCAAAGTAAAAAAATACCGTTCAGATAAACTGAACGGTATTTTTTTATTCAGAAACATTCCAAAATATGCGTCGGTATAATTTTCCGGCTTTGGGCGTATTCCAACAGACTGCGGCAACAACTGTGCAACATATCGTCATAACTGACGCCGGTTTTAACCAAAGCACTGTCTATGCCGGCATTGCAAGCTCCCAGAATATCGGTTTCAAGGGCATCGCCAACCATCAGAATTTTATTCTTCGGCACATTTGTTTCCTGCAGGGCAAAATCATAAAAAAATTTTTCCGGCTTGCCGATAAAAAAGACATCAGCGCCTTTGTTCCGGCAATAATCAGCCATGGCGCCGGGCCGTAAAACCATTTGCGCATATCCCGAAGAATGACTCTTGCGGTCAGGATTGGCGCAAACAAACTTCTTTTTCAAACGGCAGGCCAAATCCAACTGCGGTTGGAAATGGTTTAAATCCAGCGATTCAACTAAAATTCCCTGCTCATTGGTGTATTTCGGCGTTGCCAAATATACAAAATCAGCTTTATTGATGTCGGTCACCAGTCGGAAAGGCGAAGCTGAGAAAACAGAATTATCGCTTTTTTTGCCGATAACCGCATAATTCAGCCTGCGTTCTTCTCCGGCAAAAAGCTGACAGGCCAATTCTCCTGACGTTACCATTTTATCATAATGAACGCCTTTGAGCATTTCGTATCGAAAATACAGGCTTTCGACAAATTCCGCGCGCTGCGGATAGTTTGACAGGATAATGACGGTTTTGCCCATTTCTCTCAACATAGACAATCTTTGGAGAGCCTGCGGAAAAAAACTGTCACCGTTCCATAAAACACCATACAAATCTACCAAAAAAACATCATAATTTTCTGCAAGACACGTTACATTTTTTTTCATAATTTATAATTTTTACTATTAATAATATCTTTTCAGGCTTTGAGGTAGCACAAATGTGACAAAAAGTAAAGAAAATAAAAACCCGGCTATACAGCTGTTTATTTTTATGACTATTGATGCTTGCAAAAAATTTAAATTACGGTTATGCTGTCTTTAATTTCAAAAAACAATCCTGCAGGCCTGAAATGTTTTTATTAAAAAAAATTTTCAATATTGAGCAGCTGAACCTGCGGGTTGCCGTGACGCTATTCGGTATCAAAATTAAATTCAAAAGCAAAAAAGTCAAACAACAGATAAATAAAGCGTCATTATCCCGAAAAATCAGAAAATTTACAAAATCAGGCATTTGCGAAGTTTCCAGAAAGCCGCGGCTGATTGTCAGCCTGACTTCTTTTCCGGAAAGAATGGCGGAAATAAAATATACGCTGTATTCGCTTCTGACGCAAACGCTAAAACCGGATATGGTCGTGTTATGGCTGGCAAAAGAGCAGTTTCCCGAACGGGAAAAAGATATTCCGCAAGAAGTGCTAAACCTGTGCCGCAACGGTTTATCGATAAAGTGGTGCAACGACCTGAAAAGTTATAAAAAACTGGTTCCGGCTTTGCAAGAGTTTCCTCACGATATTCTCATCACTGCCGACGACGATTTGTTTTATGAACCTGAATGGCTGGAAAAGCTTTATAACGCTTATTTGGAAAATCCGCAGATTATCCATTGTCACCGCGCTCATTACATTCAGCTTAACGCTGACGGAAGCTTGAAAAAATATACGGAGTGGGAACAAAGCGTTTCCGCTTCCGCCGCGTCGTATCGAAATTTCTGCACAACCGGCGGCGGTGTTCTTTACCCGCCCAAGTGTTTTTATCAAGATGTCTGCCAGGAAAAGCTTTTTCAAAAACTGTCACCGACGGCTGATGATATCTGGTTTTGGGCAATGCTTGTCCTAAACGGGAAAAAGATTCAAGTCATCAAGAACAATCTGCCGATAAAATATGTCTGCCCGGAGCGGGAGATGGGGCTGACCAAAGACAGAACTTTGGCCAGCGTCAATCTGGGTTTGGCCCAAAACGACGAGCAGTTGAAGAACATTATTGCCCGATATCCTGACATAATTGTCCGCTTAAACAAAGAATCTCAAAAATAGCGCTTGCGTTTTGTCTTAAAACTTCCTAAATAAAGGGTAAGATTAATCCTAATAAAATTTAAGAAGTGAAGTTATGGCTACGGAAAAAGATTATTACGAGCTTTTGGAAGTTGCAAAAAGTGCCAGCGGCGAGGAAATCAAAAAGTCTTACCGCCGTTTGGCAATGAAATACCATCCGGACAGAAACCCCGGCGACAAAGAGGCAGAATCAAAATTCAAAGAGATTAATGAAGCATACGACGTTTTGAAAGACGAGCAAAAACGCGCCGCATATGATCGTTACGGACATCAGGCTTTTGCTAACGGCGGCATGGGCGGCGGTAATCCGTTCAACGGATTTGACTTTAATTTCGGCGGCGGCTTTTCCGATATCTTTTCAGACGTTTTCTCAGAATTTATGGGCGGCGGGCGCAGAAATGCCCAGCAATCTTACGCGCAAGACGGCGCAGATTTGCGTTATAATCTGGAAATTACCTTGGAAGAAGCTTTTTCCGGTGTCGAAAAAGAGATAAAAATCCCCTCAACCAAAGAATGTGACGAATGTCACGGGCATGGCACGGCTGACGGCCAGGAAGCGCCGGTCTGCCCACATTGCCAGGGAAGCGGAAAAATTCGCAGCCAGCGCGGTTTTATGATTGTTGAAACTTATTGCCCGCACTGCCACGGCGAGGGGCGTTTGGTTAAAGATGCCTGTAAAAAATGTCACGGCGAAGGCGTCATTCGCAATGAAAAGACTCTTAAAATCAAGATTCCCGCCGGGGTAGAAGACAATACGCGCATGCGTGTTCCCAACGAGGGACAAAGCGGAATCCGCGGCGGCGCTAACGGCGATTTGTATGTTTTCATTTCAGTTAAAGAACATAAGCTGTTTGTTCGCGACGGTGCCAATCTTTATGTCAGGGTTCCGATATCCATGGCTTGTGCCGCCCTTGGCGGAAAGATTGAAATTCCGGGAATAAACGGCGAAAAGATAGAAGTTGACGTCAGTGCCGGTACGCAGACCGACCAGCAGAAAAAGGTTTCCGCCCAGGGAATGACGATTATCCGTTCTGCCAAACGCGGCGATTTGTTTGTGAGATTCCGGGTCGAAACACCGACGAATCTTTCGGCACGGCAAAAAGAATTGCTGGAAGAATTCAGAGAAATCAGCAAAGACGAAAACTGTCAGCCGGAAGCTAAAGGCTTTTTTGACCGGATTAAGGATTTATTTGTTGCTTAAATATATGGTACTTGCAATAACAGGGGCTGATTTTTTCAGCCCCTGTTGTTGTTACAGAATTAAAAGGCCAGTACCGGGCGCACCGTAAATGTCGTAAGATAGTTCTTCTTGGCTGTATTGCTAATAAACGTTGGACAGGCTGCGCAAAAATAATAAGCGTTCAGATTATCGCCCTCAACAGATAACCAGAGGTGTTCATTTCTGTCTACATATGATTCCGGGCCTATTTGAGCCGTGAGAACCGTTCCGCTTAGTTTTGCTATTGCATTGTTAACCTCATTGAGGTACGGAAATAAATCATTCATTATTCCCGGAGCAGGAAGACACCATTTTCCTTTGGTTTCCGGCGCGGCTGTCGGCGCATAGTTTATTGCAGCCCATGCTGCAGGAAATTCGTTATTGTTACCCTCAGCGGTGATGATTTTTGTATATTCACAATTATCGTACACATTTGCTATATTTCCGGAATTTATAGGCAACACTGTATAATTAGGCTTAGTTGACCAAGGTGTACCCTGCGCAACCGGATTTGCCGTTATAGCCCAACCACAATCGTCTTTGACGGCAATGACCACCCCTATCGGTGTCTTACCACTTGCTTTATCCGTTGTACAAGTACCATCGCTGTTAAGGATATCGCCGATTTTACAGTTTTTAGCATAGCCGCTACACTCGCCGAGTATAGCTTTTTCTTCTTTGGAATCTGGGCAATACCATCCATTACCAAACGGACATTTCAAACAGCCGCCTTTATTGGAAGTTTCTATATAGCCGAGTTCAGCACAATTTTGAGCCGGTGAACATTGTGCATATAAGAAATTTGGAATTAAAGACAGTGTTGTTTCTAAGAGTAGAAATTTAAGATTAATATTCATGTTGAACATCCTTTGTTTCCAGTTAAAACAAAACCCGCTTTTAAAGGCGGGCGGATGTTCGAAACCGTGTCTTAGCAAACGGCTCAGCGCTTTCGTGCAAAGCCTTATAACGCTGACATCCGCCTCTAGCACATGGACAGATATCAGCATATACTTATTTAAAGTCGCAATTATGCTTGACGACCGCTAAGAACAAAGGGTTTCGACGCCCTCGGCGGCAAACTCTGCCGCTTAAAATAAAGGGTAGCACAGGGGTGTTATTTTAGCAAGTTGTTTTTATGAAGTTGTTTTGCCAGGAAGAAATGTAGAAAGATTGATACTGGACCAATCCCCTTCTCGGACAGGAAGGGGATTGGCAAAATTATTTCTGTTCGTCTTTTTTAGATTTCAGTTGGCCGCAGGCGGCTAAAATATCCTGTCCGCGGGCAACGCGTATCGGCGCGGCAAAACGATTGTTTTGCAATTCCCGCGAAAAGGCAAAAATTTTATTGCGGGAACTCGGTTCATAATCGCAGCCGGGCCAGGGATTGAATGCTATCAAATTAAATTTGGCATTGATTTTGAAGCGGCGCATTAAATCCATCAACTCATGCGCATCGGCAAGAGAATCGTTGAAATCTTTCAACATCAGGTATTCAAAAGTCACAAAATGGCTGCCTTCCAACTGCTGATAATCATGGCACGCCTGTAAAACTTCTTCCAGCGGATATTTTTTGTTAATCGGCATAATCTGCGACCGTTTTTCATTATTCGGCGCATGGAGGCTGACGGCCAGCTTTACGCCTGTCGCCTTGACTAAGGGGATAATATTCGGCGCAATTCCCGAAGTAGACAATGTTACGCGGCGTTTGGACAGAGAAATCCCCTCCCCGTCCGTTATGATATTCAGCGCTTTGATAACATTATCAAGATTTTGCAAAGGCTCGCCCATTCCCATAACAACAATGTTCGACAAATAGCGGGTTTCATCTTTCGGGCTTGGCCATTCTTTGTAGACATCACGGGCAACCATAAACTGGCTGACAATTTCTCCGGCGGTCAGATTGCGGGTGATTTTCTGGCTGCCGGTATGGCAGAACTTACAGCCCATCGCACAGCCGACTTGCGTGGAAATACAGACAGCGCCGCGGTCTTCTTCCGGAATATAAACGGTTTCAATCCGCTGGCCGTCGGCAAACTCCAGCAGCCATTTGTGGGTTTTATCAACGGAAATCTGTTCCGCAACAATTTTCGGCCGGGTAATCGTGAAATGTTCCGCCAGCTTGGCTCTCAAATCTTTGGAGAGGTTGCTCATCTTGGCAAAATCCGTTTCTCCGTGGAAATACAGCCACTGCCACAGCTGTTTGGCACGAAAAGGCTTCTCGCCGATATCGGCAACGGCTTGCGACAATTCTTCTTTGCTTAAGCCGATAAGTTCTGTTTTGTCCGCCATATATTATCTCTTACACTTAGAATTAATGGCTTTATACGCGCTCAAAAAACCATTCAGCGAATAAGTGTCTTTGGTTGCCGTTCCTTTTGACGATGTGCCGTGAATAATCATCCGCTGGCCTTTTTTCATGGCGTCAACCAATCTTTTATCCGCCGTTTCGTTTACCGTCCAGGCTTTGTCCCCTTCGGTGAACAGGTCATCAATCGTCGTATTGCCGATTTTTACAACAACCTTGGCGCCCGGTTTGTATGTATAACCGGCGACGAAATTAACGACGTCAAAGCTTTTTTCATTCGGGCGATGGGTGACGACCGCATATATATCGCCGCGGCTTGAATATTTGCCTTCATCTTTTTTCGGGGTGGAAGCAATATAGCAAATCATTCCCTGCGGATCATTATAGTAATATGCCGCCCAGTCTTTATATTCCCCAATCAACTGCGGACCGCTCTTGCCGGCAGCGGCAACCGGGTTAACGTTGAAAAGCAAGGCCCCTAAAACGGCCAAAGACGTAAAATTAAATTTAATCATACCAATATACTCACAAATCCTCGTTATTTTTACATAATAGTATTTGAAAAATATATAAAAAATGTTAATTTCTTTGAAAGATTTAGGATTTTGCCATGATTAGAGATAATTATATTGACGTAAGCCAGCTTGTTACTGACAAGAAAATTTTCAAACTGTTCAGAACCGTGGAGAATCACGGCGGCGTTTTGCGCTTTGTCGGCGGTGCGGTCAGGGACACATTAGCCGGCATAAAAAATTTTGACATTGACCTGGCGACGGACTTGTCACCGGAAGAACTGGTCGAAGCCTGTGAAGAAAGCGGTTTGAAAACCGTTCCCATCGGCATTAAATTCGGAACTGTCGGCGTGGTTTTGAACAATCAGACGCTGGAAGTAACCTCTTTAAGAAAGGATATCAAAACAGACGGGCGGCATGCCGTTGTCGAATTTACTTCCGACTGGGAAAGCGACGCTTCCCGGCGCGATTTGACAATCAACGCGATTTATGCCGACGAAAAAGGCTCCGTTTTTGATTATTATAACGGAATTGACGATTTGGAAAACGGCGTTGTCCGCTTTATCGGCAATGCCGGGCAGCGTATCAAAGAAGATTATTTGCGGATTTTGCGTTTCTTTCGTTTTTATTCCATATTCGGCAAGGGCGAAATTGACGCCAAAGCGCTGAAAGCCTGCATTGAAAACAAAGACGGCATAAAGACTTTGTCCAGTGAGCGAATCCGTGACGAGCTCGGAAAAATACTGATGACATCCAATGCCGTCAAAACGCTGCAGATTATGTTCGACAATGAAATTCTGATTCATTTTCTGCCGGACAGCCCTAATCTGGACAAGCTGCAGTTTCTTATTGATTTGGTTAACAAACACAAAATAAAACAGGAAGTTCTGCGGCGTTTGTTTATTTTATATACGCCGGATGAAAAACTGGCGGAAAATCTTGCCTGCCGCCTGAAATTAAGCAGAAAGGACAAGGAATTGTTTGTCAGCTGGTCAGTTTATAATCCTTCTCTCGAAGAGTTTATGACGGAAAAAGGCCTTAGAAAACTGCTGTATCTGTACGGATGCGATTTCTGTTTCAACAAGTTTTTGATTATTGCCGCGCTTAACAAAACGGAACCTGAAAACTTTGCTGAAATCATTGAGCGGATTAACACTTTGGAAATCCCCGTATTTCAGGTTAAAGGAAAGAATATCATTGACGCCGGCATTATGAACAACCACCGTATCAGCGACGTTTTAAGGCAGCTGGAGAATGCATGGATTGACAGCAACTTCACGCTGACCTTTGATGAGCTTATGTGTCAGGCCAAAGGGATTATTTCAGAAACAGATAAAGCCGGATAAGGCTAAAAGGCATTTTGAATGTGCCGGAAGTAACGGGGAAAACAAACCAAAACGGCATCAAAGCGGACATCATAATCCCGGTAAGCAGAATGTTTGGCTAAAAAGTTTTCAGCAGCGGTACGAATGCGTTTCTGTTGAGCCGGCTTGACGGCATAAGCCGCCGTTTCTTTATCCCGGCGTTTTTTCACCTCGACAAAGACAATAGTTTTGAAGCGAACGGCAATAAAATCAATTTCTCCGGCAGACGTTCCCCTTCCCGTTACATAATTTTTGCAGACAATCCGGTAGCCCTTGAGGCGAAACAGCTGCCGTGCCAAAAATTCTGCCAGATGTCCGGAAAGATTATTGTTCATTTTTAATCTTCAAAGCCAGTTCATATACATCGTTTTTATTCAGGCCGCAGCTATCGACCAAATCCCTTACCGCAGACTTGACACTCATGTTTTTCAGCTTCTCGCGCAGCAGGGCTTCAACGTCCGTTTCAGAAATTTTTTCAGTTTTGTCCGGCGGAGAAATCATTAAAACCATTTCGCCGCGCGGTTCCTGTTTGGAAAAATGTTCTATCAATTCTTCGGCGGTTCCGTTCAAACATTCTTCATACATTTTGGTAATTTCGCGGGCAACGGCCAGTTCCCTGCCGCCAAAGACCTCTGCGGCAACAGCCAATGTCTTGACAATGCGGTTGGCGGTTTCATAAAAAACAATGGTCGCATCAATATCTTTTACCGAAGAAAAAGTTTCCGCCCGGGCTTTATCTTTATTCGGGATAAAACCGGCAAACATAAAGCGGTTAGTCGGCAAACCAGACAGCTGCAAAGCGCAAATTAAAGCGCAGCAGCCAGGCAGCGTTGTGACGGCAACGCCATGGCGGCGGCATTCGCGAATCAGCTTATAACCCGGGTCGGAAATCAGCGGAGATCCGGCATCGCTAATCAGGGCAATGCTTTTTCCCTCTTCCGTTATCAATGAGATTATCTGCTGCAACCGTTCGCTTTCGTTATGGTCGTGCAATGTCAGAAAAGTTTTGTTCAGGCTGACACCCAGCAAAGACAACAGTTTTTTGCTTATTCTGGTATCCTCGCAGGCTATGACGTCCGCTTCGCTTAACGTTTCAACAGCGCGGGGAGAAATATCTCCCAGATTTCCGATTGGCGTGGCAACAATGTATAATCCGCTTTTCATGTTTATTCTTTACAATCCGTATTTTTTATTCTAAATCTGTAATATACGCTTATCAGAATGATGTTTTTTAAGGAAAAATGCAAGTGTTAAAAAAATATGTTTTTCTTTTTGCCGCTTTTATTTTGGCCGGCTGCAGCAGCTCAACCCGGACAGCTCCGGCAATTACCGGATATGACACGGCAGTTATGTACGAGAATTTAAATTCCTATGACAGCATTAATCTGATTAACCGCGATGTCATTAATGACGGAAATTTTCGCGTCGGTATGCTTTTGCCGTTGAGCGGCGAAGCATCTAAATACGGCCTGGGCTTGAAAAATGCCGCGCTGATGGCTTTGGATGATGTGCAGAACGATAACCTTATTCTGCAGTTTTACGATACGCAGAGTACGGCCAGCGGCGCAAGAGTTGCCGTTGAAAACGCCATTGCCCAAAATGCCAGCCTGATTATCGGCCCGTTAATGAGCTCTTCCGTCAACGCGATTAAAGACGAAACAACATATAAGGATATTCCGGTTATTGCATTTTCTACCAACGAAAGCGTTTTGGAGCCTCAGGTTTATACTTTAGGGCTGCTGGTTGACGAACAGGTTAACCGCATTATCAGTTATGCCGCCAGCCAGAAACGTTCCCGTTTTGCACTGCTTTTGCCGGACAACCAGACAGGTATCGCCATCGCCCGGGCAGCGGTTAACGCCGCTCAGCAAAACGGCGCCAGCATCAGCAAAATTTCCTTTTATCCGGCTAACACCACAAACTTTGCCGATCCGGTCAAAAACCTGACGGATTATGACATTCGCAGCAACCGTCTGAAAAGAATCAGGAGTTCGTTGACGGCTCAGGCCAACAAAGGCAATATGAACGCCAAAAGGGCTTTGAAAAGACTGGAAAGAATCCAGGCGCTCGGCGATGTTGATTTTGACGCGGTTATTATTCCCGAATCCGGTTCCCGGTTGAAGTCCGCCTTTTCAATGTTCGGTTATTATGACGTTTATGCCCCCAAAGTTAAATTTTTGGGAACAGCCATTTGGGAAAATACGGATTTAAGCAAAGAAACAATGGCGGCGGGCGCATGGTATCCGGCATTGTCCCGTTCACACAGCGCTTATTTTGCCAACAAGTACAGCGAAATGTTCGGCGAAAAACCACACAGCCTTTATTCTTTGGCTTATGACGCCGTGGCGCTGGCCGCCTCCCTGTCCAAGAAAGGCAATGAAAACCTGAACGGCGCCATTACGGCTCCGGAAGGCTATATCGGCATTAACGGCGTTTTCCGCTTATTTGCAAACGGCACGAACGAGCATAGTTTGGATATTGTTGAAATTACGGAAAACGGCGACAAAGTCGTCAGTCCGGCTCCCCGTAAATTCAATACGGCTCCGGAATACGGCTTCAGCGGCAACAGCGTTTATGTTACGCCGGACTATAAAGCTCCGCAAATATTCGGCAAGAATACCGAAGCGGCGCAAATTGCCATTTATGGTCGGGTTTTGGAGGCTGAAAACCAGCCGGTTTATGAGATTCCGCAAGATTCTGAAATGGAAATTATCCGTAAAGCGCTGAAAGAATTGAATGTCGTTATCCCACAGTAAAAATAGCGCGTAAAATATTGATTTTTTCCTTGAAAAATAATAAGATTTCAGGGATATTGTCAATGGAGGGCATTGGGTTAATCTTTCGCCAACCCGGTCAGGTTCGGAAGAAAGCAGCCGTAACGAACCGATTAAGGTCAGTGTTCCTCCGCCTTTTCACTTTTTTTCAAAGATTGGTTTTATGGCAGAAGAAGAAAACAAAGATAATCAATATGTTATTTTGGCTCGCAAGTACCGCCCGCAAAATTTTGAAGATTTGCTGGGGCAGGATGCTTTGGTGCAGACATTAACCAATGCCATAAAAAACAACCGCCTGCACCATGCTTATATTTTAACCGGCATCCGCGGCGTCGGAAAGACTTCGACCGCCAGAATTATCGCCAAGGCGCTTAACTGTACAGGTTTGGATGGCAAAGGCGGCCCAACGGTTCATCCCTGCGGCGTTTGCGAAAACTGCAAAGCAATTACTGCCGGCCGGCATATTGATGTTATGGAGCTTGACGCGGCGTCACGCACCGGCGTTGACGACATCCGGGAAATTTTGGACGGCGTTCGCTATAAACCGACCAATGCGCGTTATAAAATTTATATCATCGACGAAGTTCACATGCTGTCAAAAAATGCGTTTAACGCCTTGCTGAAAACACTGGAAGAACCACCGTCACACGTTAAATTTATTTTTGCGACGACAGAAATCCGCAAAGTTCCGGTTACCATTCTCTCCCGCTGCCAGCGCTTTGATTTGCAGCGCTTGAAGATTGATGAGCTGATGACAATGTTCCATAAAATCATCAGTGCTGAAAATCTGAAAGCAGACGAGGAAGCATTACAGCTTTTGGCTCGCGCGGCGGACGGTTCTGCCCGTGACGGCACGTCTTTGCTCGACCAGGCAATATCGCTCGGTGTCGGCAATGTCAAAGTCGATGTTGTCAAAAATATGATCGGATTGGCTGACCGGACACAGAATTTTGAACTTTTTGAAAATCTGGTGGCCGGAAATGTCGATAAGGTTATTACATTATTACAGCTTCAGTATAAGAACGGCGCCAATCCGGTTACTATTTTACAGGATTTAATCAACATCACCCACTTGGTTGCCAAAACCCGCATTATTCCCGGTTCTATTGACGACCCGGCGGTTTCGGAAGAAGAAAAAGATTTTGCCAAACGGATGTCGGTGAGCGTTTCCATTGCCATTCTCTCCAAAATCTGGCAGATGATGATTAAGGGCATCAGCGAGCTGCAAATAGCTCCGTTGCAAATTGACGCCTTGGAGATGATTTTAATCAGAATCGCTTACGCCGCCAGCCTGCCAACGCCGTATGAACTTTTAAACGACGTAAAAAAAAACTCTAATTTAGGGCAGGAACGCCCTTTACCGGTGTTTGCCAGGCAACCCCAAGATGTAAATAACTCCCCTGCGGCAAAGCCGGAAAGCGCTTATTCCGGTCAAGAAAATACGGCTAACGGCTTTAAGGTTTTAAGAACAGTTGATGATTTTATCCGCCTTTTGGAAGAAAGCCGGAAGCTTCTTGTTCTTTATGCTTTTAAAAACGACCTGTCGGTTGAGCATTTTGAAGACGGGTTTATGAAAGTAACGCTTTCAGAGAAAATAAATCCCGACTATATTCTCAATCTGCATAAAATTTTGGAAGAAGCAACCGGGAAAAGCTGGAAGATAGAAATCATAAAAGGTTCCTTAGGGCAGACGATTTCACAGAAAGAAAACGCCAAGACAGAAGAAGAAAGACGCAATATTATGGAATATCCTTTGGTCAAGGCAATTATGGCGGAATTCAAAGGAGCAAAAATTGAAACGCTGACACGAAAAATTATGGAAAATGATGATGACGAAACATCTTCATTCGGCGGCGAAGAAAATGAACTTAATTATACTGATTTAAATTTTGATGAGGAATAACAATATGTTAAACATTCAAGGAATCATGAAACAAGCTCAAGCCATGCAGAAAAAAATGGAAGATATGCAGGAGAAACTGGCGCAGCAGGAAGTTATCGGCGTCAGCGGCGGCGGTATGGTAAAAGTTACCATGAGCGGAAAATTTGAAATGAAGAAAGTTGAGCTTGACAAGTCGCTTATTGTCGCTGACGAAGCAGACATTTTGGAAGATTTAATCGTTGCCGCCAGCAATGATGCCAAAAATAAAGTTGAAGCCATGATGAGCGACGGCATGAAAGACGCGACCGGCGGTATGAATATTCCCGGGCTGAAACTTCCCTTTTAAGAGATAAAAAACCGTGGCCGGAAAAGATATTGAAAAACTCGTCAAGCTGGTGGCAAAGCTGCCGGCTTTGGGAACACGCTCATCCCGCAGAATCGTCCTGCAGCTCCTCAAAAAGCGGGAATCGCTGTTTTTGCCGCTGATTGACGCCATGCAGCAGGTTGCCGCCAATGTAAAGACCTGCGACATCTGCGGAAATTACGATACAGAATCCCCCTGCTCTATTTGTTCATCTCAGAGCCGGGAAGACGGTGTTGTCTGCGTGGTGCAGGATGTGGCCGATTTGTGGGCGATGGAGCGCGTTTCTATGTTTAAGGGCAAGTATCATGTTTTGGGCGGCATCCTTTCCGCTCTTGACGGTATTTCTGCCGAAGATTTAAATATTGATAAGCTTTTCAACAGAATTGAAAAAGAAAATATCAAAGAAATCATCCTGGCTTTGCCGGCGACCATTGACGGGCAGATAACGACAAACTATCTGTTACAACAACTGAAAAATTATGATATAAAAGTGACAACTCTGGCGCAGGGAATCCCGATGGGCGCCGAACTGGACTACATGGATGAAGGCACTATCCAGCTGGCTTTAAATTCAAGAAAGGTTTTATAAATGAGAAAATATGACGTTGCCATTCCCCTCGGGAATTTTTGTTCCGCTTCTTTCCATTTGCGTCATAACAATCTGCAATTGGAATCATATCCGTTTGACTGGGTTGGTTTTGATAATGTTACAATTCCGGCAACTTTGGTTGCCAACGGATTTAAGAATTATTTTATCGCCGAACAGCTGAAACGGGTTGAGGGAGAAAACGGCAACCACCTTCCTTATACGCAGTACCCTGAGCATTATTTGTTTTATCATTGCGTTGAAAAAGATCTGCCGTTTGACGAAGCTTGCAAAAAAGCCAAAGCGATGTTTGAGCGCCGGATTCAACGCGTTTATGAATATGTTGAGAGCGCCAAAAACGTCCTTTTCATGAACACCAGCAACGAGCCGGTTCGGGAAGAAGATGCCGTTGAAGCGCAGAAACTTCTGCAACAGAGATTTCCGGGAAAAAATATTGACGTTATTGTCGTTGATATGAAAGCTGACTACAAGGGTATGGAAATAAAAGAATTAAATAAAAACGTTACCTTTGTCCGCTTGGAATTTGACAATAAAAAAGATCTTTATTCTGATAAAAAAGAAGAATTTAAAACGATTTTGAAAGACCGAAAGCTTTCGTCACAAAAAGATTTGGCCAAAACACTGCTGCATAAAAAGCTTTTTGCCGTCAAACGCACTGTTGTCAACGCCTTGTGCTGCTTGATTCCGATAAAAAAAGTCAGAAAATCCATTCGCAAGAAATTACAAATTTCAACGCAGCAATTCGACAATAACTAATATTTTCCCTCCCAAAAATGATTTGGGAGGTTTTTTATAGCTTTTGTCCTAAAAAAATAAAAGATTGCAACAAACATCCTCCTGTGTTACTCTGTTTACAGGCAGTTGTGTTAACTGCTCAGGGCGTCAGAAACCCTTTAAACTTAGTAGTCGTCAAGCATGATTGCGACTTAAAATAAGTATGTGCTGATATCTGTCTAGGTATGTGCTAGGGACGGATGTCGGCGAATAAGGTTTCGGCCAAATAAGCCGAGCCGTTTACTAAGTTACGGTTTCTGAACATCCGCCCGCCTTCTTAATTGAAGCGGGTTTTGTTTTAACCTAAAAAAAACAAAGGATGTTCAATATGAATATTAATCTTAAATTTTTACTCTTGGGGACGAGTCTGTCCTTAATTCCAAACTTAACAAATGCCCAATGTGTTGCCACAACTGATTGTGCTTCGCTAGGCTACACAGAAACGTCCTGTCCTGACGGAAAAGGCATCAGATGTCCTTTCGGAAATACTTTTGCCTGCTGCTCCGATACTTGTCTTAAAAGCGGTTTTAAATATGATTGCAAAGGAACTGGTTACTCCTCCGGTGCCGGGCAGGCCTGCAATAATAAATATGCCTCTTGTAACTGTGCTTCCGGTTATGAATGGAGCAATGGCAAATGCGAGAAAAATTCTCGCCCTGCTTGTCAAGTTGGTTGGATCTATTATTCTGATAATTCCTGTTCTAATAATATAGATAAGACCAAAACGCCTTTAGGCGTAGTAATTTATGTAAATACTTCAGGAATTGGCGGATATATTATGTCAATCAGCTATATAGAAAAAGATATTGCATGGGATACCGGTTTTCCATATGAAACTGGTATCTCAGACAGAAATATTGATGCAAGTTGCTCTAATACAGAAAAGCTTGTAAAAAAAGGAACCAGATTTTCAGCAGCTAATGCGGCATATAATTATTCTCCCCAAGGAACTCCGCCTAATAAAAAATGGTGTCTACCATCTTATGAACTATTAAATAATCTAAATAACTCAAAAAATTTTACTAATGTAAATAATACAATTGAAAAACTAGGCGGAGTAAAAATCGGATTCGGCGGTTCTCCAGAAATTTATGAAAATATATGGTCATCGTCAGAAAGAAGCTCTTCTCTGGCATGGACTTTTGATGCTAATACTGATGGATATTTCGATATGGTCAGTGATGATACAAAAGATAAAAAAGCTCATGTTTATGATACTGTTCGAGCTATTTTAGAATTTTAAACAAACTTGATATTTTTATTAAAAACATCCCGGAAAACAAATTTCCGGGATGTTTACTGCTTACTCGATATTATCTATCAAACGGTCGAGGTTGGCGCGTTCGTTATTATTATATCCCTCAAACTGTTCTTTGGCCTTTTCAAGCTGCTTTTTCTTGGCTTTCTCTATCCGCGGTTTGGCCAGCTTTTCAAACAGCTCATCACCATCGCTTTTTTTCGATGTTTTTTCCTTTTTCTCTATTTTAACCTTTTCAAGCTCTTCTTCATCTTTTTCTTTCAGGACATCTGAATTTTGCGTTTTGCTGCGGATGTTATCCAAAGTCGCTTTAGGAATGAGGTTTTCAATCGGTTCGGCAAAATCACCGGCAAGATTAAAATAGCGGGACTCGCGAAAGGCTTCTGACTGGCTTTCTTTCGGCACAATCCAACTGATAAGGATATTGAGCAGGATAATCAGAAAACAGGCTCTGACAATGCCGAAAAACAGCCCCAGCATTCTATCCAAGTTGCTTAATTTGCTGGAACGAACCTTGCTGACAACTTGCGCCGTCATTAAAATCCAAAAAATCAGAAAAGTTATCAAAATAACGATAGAGGTCAGGATTCCGGCCATAGTACCGTTTTTGACGTAAATCTGTGTAATGGGGTTGAGAATCGGCAGAAGATAGACGATTGCCGCACAGCCCAAAACCCAGCCGACAATGGACAGGACTTCTTTCATTAAGCCGCGGCTCAAGGCGATTAGTGCCGAAATGGCAACAACGATTAAAATAATAACGTCAAGATTATTAAGCTGCATGGCAGTTTCCTCAATTAAACCAATTTATAAGGCGTTGGACATTACCGATTTCATGGACGGCGATGTCAACGCGGTTATTCTTTTTGTCTTTGGCGGCCAGATTTGCCGGCATGATTGCGCTTTTAAACCCAAGCTTATATGCTTCTTTTAAGCGGGAATTAGGCTGGCTGACGGCACGGATTTCCCCGGACAGGCCGATTTCTCCAAAGATGACCGTATCTGCCGGGAGCGGCTTATTGGTCATTGATGAAATAACGGCCATGGCCACGGCCAAATCAGCCGCCGGTTCTGAAATCTTTAAGCCGCCGGCAATGTTTAAATAAATATCCTGAGAGCTTAAATTCATACCGCAACGCGCTTCCAGAACAGCCAAGACCATTGACAGGCGGTTGGAATCCCAACCAACGACCGCCCTTTTGGGACTGGCATAACTTGTTGGGCAGACTAAGGCCTGAATTTCCACCAAGACCGGACGCGATCCCTCAATTCCGGCAAAGACGCATGAGCCAGAAATATTTCCCTGCCGTTCGGCCAGAAACAATGCCGAGGGATTTTCCACTTCGACAAGCCCCTGGTCCTGCATTTCAAAAACGCCGATTTCATCCGTCGCGCCGTAACGGTTTTTTACCGCTCTTAAAATACGGAAATGGTGACCGCGTTCGCCCTCAAAGTAAAGCACGGTATCAACCATGTGTTCCAAAACGCGCGGCCCGGCAATGGAGCCCTGTTTGGTGACATGACCAACCAAAAACAAGACAAACCCTTTGCGTTTGGCCAGTTTTATCAATTCATAAGCGCAGGCTCTGACTTGGGCAACGCTGCCCGGCGTTGACTCAACTTCATCCAGATACATGGTTTGAATCGAATCGATGATAACCACCGCGGCATTTGATTTTTCAAGCGTGGCGATAATATCTTTGACTTCCGTTGCGCTGGCTAATTTAACCGGGGTTTGTTCAAGACGCAGCCTTTTAGCGCGAATCCGCACTTGGTCTATCGCTTCCTCCCCGGAAATATAATAACATTCCGGGTTTCCGGCAGAACCGGCGATACTAGCGCAAACCTGCAGCAACAGCGTCGATTTTCCTATTCCGGGGTCGCCGCCGACCAAAATTACCGAACTGGGAACCAATCCGCCGCCGGAAACCCGGTCAAGCTCCTTGATATTGGTTTTTATTCTGTCGAGCGCCCGTTCTTCCCCTGATAAAGGAACGAAATCAATCATTTTGCCTTTTTTCTTCGGGGTGATATTGGAAAAACCTTCCCCACCGACTTTTTCTTCAACAATCGTATTCCACTCGCCGCAGGCATCGCATTTTCCCTGCCACTTGGGATATACGGCGCCGCAGCTTTGGCAAACAAATTCGTTCCCTTTTTTAGCCAAGATTATATCTCCACTTTTATCGGTCCGTGAGAACTGCCGTTAATGAACTGGCGTACATATTCGTTTTCGGTTTTATCCAGCTCTTTGACCGTTCCCTGCCAAATGATTTTTCCTTTGTAAAGCATGGCAATCTTATCCGCAATTTTACGCGCCGAAGCCATATCATGGGTAATGGTTAAAGCCGTTGCGCCAAGGCCTTTGGCAGACTCGATAATCAAATCGTTAATGACGTCGGCCATAATCGGGTCAAGCCCGGTTGTCGGCTCGTCAAAAAAGATGATTTCAGGCTTGGTGGCAATGGCGCGCGCCAAGCTGACGCGTTTCTGCATACCGCCGGAAAGCTCGCTCGGATAAGAATCGGCAACATCCGGCGCCAAACCGACCTGACGCAAGATGCGAATAGCTTCGGTACGCGCCTGTTTTCTCGGCATCTTCTGGTTTTCAATCAGGCCAAAAGCCACATTTTCCCAGATGCGCAGACTGTCAAACAAGGCACCGCCCTGAAACAGCATTCCCATTTTGGAATGAAGGCGGTTTTGTTCCTTTTCATCAGCACCGACAGTTTCTTCCCCGTCAATGAGGATAGAGCCGCTGTCCGGCTGCAAAAGCCCCTGCACGCATTTTATCAAAACAGATTTTCCGGTTCCGGAACCGCCGATAACAACCAGAGATTCTCCTTTTTCAACTTCCAAGTCAACGCCGTCAAGAACAACTTTTTTACCAAAAGCTTTGTGAAGATTGGTGATTTTTATTTTTGCTTCGCTCATTTAATCTTCTCCCTATTTGGTAAAAAACAGTTCGGTGATGATATAGTTGAAAATCAGAATCAGGATAGAGGCGGAAACAACGGCATTGGTTGTTGCTTCACCAACGCCCTGAGCGCCGCCGCGGGATTTATAACCGTTATAGCAGCCCATCAATGTGATGATAAAACCAAAAACCGCCGCTTTGACCAAGCTGGAGATGATGTCCAGCGCTTCCATATTCTGTACGGTCGCATTGATATAGTTAGCCGGATTGAAGCCCAGCTTGTAAACGCCGACGACATAACCGCCGAAAATTCCGATAATATCGCCAAAGAAAACCAACATCGGCAACACGATAATGCCGGCAATGATACGCGGCGCAACCAGATACTTGAAAGGATTGGTCGACAGCGTGCGCAAAGCGTCAATTTGTTCGGTAACGCGCATGGTTCCGATTTCGGCAGCCATGGCCGCACCGATACGCCCGGCAACCATTAAGCCTGACAACACTGGCGCCAGCTCGCGGGTTACGGAAATCCAAACAACGGAAGCTACGGCACTTTCGGCACCAAAACGGGCAAAGCCGGTGTAACTCTGCAAGGCAATAACCATACCGGCAAAAACCGTCGTCAAGCCGACAACCGGCAGAGAATAAAAGCCGATATCAAGAAACTGACGGCCAACCAGCTTAAAATAAAAAGGCGGCGTTACACAATTGTATAAGGACTGCCCGATAAATGTCGTCAAGCTGCCGAGCCGCATAAAAAAAGCAACCAGCGGCTTACCTAAAACGCGTAAGAAATTTTGAATTTTATTATCCATGGAGATGAGTTTCCTTTTCTATACAAATTTGGTTGTATATTAAGGCAATAGAGGCAATTAATCAATAGCACTGTCTAACTTTATAACAAGCTTGTCCGGTGCAGAAACCTCAAAAGGATAAAGTTTCAACAGAGGAATTTTTATCCCGCCGATTTCATAGAATGCCGGTTCCGGCAGGCGTTCCATATCTTTATAACTTTTCACCAGTTCCACCGCCAGTTTTATTTCGCAAAACTCCAGCGAATGCATTTTATGAATGCCGACGCCGCGGACTTCCAGTAGACCTTTGATATTCGCCGGACAGGAAGCGATAATACGCCCTTCCCTGATATCAATATTGGTTCTGTCGTCAGCAACAAGAATCGCATTTTTATTGGCAATACAACGCAATGCCAAATCAGATTTTCCCGATCCCGGCGCTCCGAAAATCAAAACGCCCCGGCCGTTGAAGGCGATACATGTCGTATGGATGTTCATCATGGCTTAAAATATTCCAACAGGCGAAGCCTTTGACTGTCATTAGAAGTTGATATGGTAATTTTCCGGCCGTCTTTTTCCGGGGAAATCGTTACGTGAAAAATGCCCTGCGGCAGATAACCGCCCATTTTGTCCGGCCATTCGATGAGGCTTACTCCCTGGTAAATCGCTTCTTCCATTCCCAGTTCAAAGATTTCTTCCGGGGATTTGAGGCGGTACAAATCGAAGTGATAAACAGAAAAATTATCGGCATCATATAATTGCACCAACGTGAAAGTCGGGCTGGGAACTTCTTTTACATTTGTCAGTTCCTGAATAAAACCGCGCGCCAAAACGCTTTTTCCCATTCCCAGGGTTCCATGCAGGGCGAAACCATCGCCAATACGGGCAAAACGGGCAAGCTTTTTGCCGACATCCGCCGTTTCTTCTTCTGAATTGCTGTAAAATTCTATCCTATCATCCATCTAACAAACTCTTTTTACGAACTTTTGGTTTTATTATTTTAATTTTTGGTTTTTGCGCCTGCATCACCCGCCAATCCCAAGGCATATAAAAACGTCCCTGCCACAGACCGGCGCGGGCAGCGCGGGCATTTTCCTCATAAGGATAATAAATGTCGGTATATTTCAAATAAGCGACAGCCCAGCCGGCGTTAACGATTGCCGCCCCTAAATCATACTGCCCCAGCGAACAGGTTCCGACCATATTGCCGTTTTCATCCTGTTGCATAACGTGACATTCCAAAATATTATCCTGTATCCAGCTGCGCAACCAGTTTCCGGCCTCGACACCGCAACGATAAGACCGTCCCTGAGCCCCGGCACAAGTCTGATTGCTTTCCGGCGCGTCTATGCCATAGAGCCTGAAATAATAGCCGTTGATTTTCAACGTATCGCCGTTTATCACTTTGGCGCTGCCGTAAATTGCCGGAAAATTGTTGGGATTAAGCGGGGCGGCGGCTTCATTGCCTTGACCGGTTACCGAATTAAACCATTTGCGTATCGGACCGCTTTCAGCCGGTTCTTCTTCAATAAATTCCGTTTCTTCGACGATATTTTCTCCATCGGCAAAATTTTCGGAAACAACATCTTCTTTCTCAACCAGAAGAAGCGCACCGTTTGTTTCCGCTGACGGTTTCGGGGCGGAATTCTGCCCCATAAAAGTCCTTATATTCCGGCCGACATTGGTAAAACCGTTGCTGAAACCGCCGATGGCATAAACAACAAAGCAGACAATGCCGCTGAAGATAAGAAAAGACGGCAGGCAGCCCATCGCCCGCCAAGCCATTTTGGTAAATATATATAAAATAATCAGACCGACAATCAGACCGATGAAGCCGCCGCCCTGAAGCAGAAGGTTATTGCTCTGAGTTCCGGCGCCGCCCCACAGGATAAAAACAAAAGCGGCTATTCCCAATATAACTTTTTTCAGAAAAAACATATATATTTACCTCTGGTTCTTTTTTTGTATTAAGATACCTCTTTATTGTAAAAATATCGTTACTTATTCTTCCAAGTATTTTTTATACCCTTCAACCCTTTGCCAGTCAATGCCGTCACATTTAAAATAGCTTTTCGTTTGCTCAAGTTTTTTATATTCTTCCTTATCCCGCCAGCCGATAATTCGCGCCGGGTTGCCGCCGACAATAGCGCACTCGGGAACAGATTTGGTTACAACGGAACCGGCGGCGACAATGGCGCCGTCATCAATTCTGACACCGGCGAGAATCATACATCCGGCACCGACCCATACGCTTTTGCCAAAATAAACTTTCTGCAAAAACCCTTTATTATCAAAAGGCAATGACCGGGCGTGTTTGAAATTGTGGTTTGTGGTCAAAACCGTGATATTTGCCCCCAGCATGGCATTATCCTGCAAAACCAGTCCTCCCTCGGCATAAATATTCGCCTCTTTGCCGATGAAAACATTTTCGCCCATTTCGATGTTTTCCGGATTATGAAGATGGGCATCCCGGCTGATATAACACTTTGGATACTGCGGCTGGAACATGAAATAATGCTGATTCTTATTCCGGAGCTTTTTACGCAAAGATTTTACCGGAATCAAATTAATTAAAAATTTTTTCAGTTTTACGGACACCCTGCCCTCCTTTAGTAATTGCCGCGCAAAATATTGCGGAATTTTTTACGGTAAGTTTTTACCGGCGTCACGCGGCTCAAAATATACCAAATCGGATTAAACAAACGCAATATTTTCTTTTTTAAGCGCTTCTTTTTATAGTCGTCAAAATAAGGCGAGCGGCTGACGTAGGCATAATAATCCGCTGCGGGTTTGATTTTTTTCCACATTTTGACAATAGCGCCGGCGTAGTGAACGATGACCGGCTTTTCAACCGCGGCATCTACTTCCGCGTCAGAATAGACATTGCGCAGAAATTTATATTCCGCCGTTGTCTGATATTTTTCATAATAAAGGTTTTCCAAAACGCAATATTCCAGACCAACGGGTTTGATTTTGTCGCAGGATAAATTCATTACCTCAAGGTCAAACATTTTCAGGCGGTTTTTATAGCGATGCATATTCTCAAAAAAGCGGTCAACGATTTTGTCTTCACGGCATTTTTTATTGTTAAAGACAATCAAGCCGGAAAAATAAATCAAATCATTAACGTATTCGGGAAAATGCTGGTGAACGCCATTGAGTTCGTCTGTCCGCTCCGCAGCAACGGCAGCAATCTGAAAATTATTTAAATCCTGGTTATAGAGCGCGCTTAAATCGCCTTTAAACATCACATCAACATCAGAGTAAATTACTTTGTCATACTGCGGAATCAGCTCCGGAATAATCAGGCGATAATAGACCTCGTACGGCCAAGCCGCTGATTTTGGCGCATTATCAAACCGCCGATTGTCAATTTTGAGGAAAGTTATTTCCGCGTGTTCATTTGCCAAAGCCGAAAACAACGCAATGTTTTCTTCGCTCAATGAAGAATACATAATAAAGATATGGTAACGGGTTTGGCGCGCCGCGTTATCTATCAGCGATTTTACGGCCACCCAGGCAGGAAGCGTAAAATTGTCATCAAAGGAAAAAGCAACAGGTATGGTGTTTTTCATTTATTATCCCTCTATTGACGCGATTGTTTCCGTAAGGTTTTTCTGCGATTTTGCGGCAACTTCTTCCGCATGCTGCCGCAGGGCTTTGCATTTTTCGGCATAAGCTTTTTTATCCATGGCAACAGCCTGCTTCATGGCCTCATACAGGCTGTTTCCTTGATAGACAACGGTGTCTTTTTCAGAAAAACCATAAACATCGGCAAATGTTTTTTCAAGCAGCATGGGTTTGTTCAATCCCAACGACAGCTGTTTAGAACCGGTTGTCGTTCCGTGTTTGTAGCTTTCCTGCTGCGGACTTTCCGGGTCAAGCAAAGCCAAAAGAAAGTCGCTGTCCATGCAATGATGATACATATCATGAAAATTCAAGCGCCCCAGTTTCTTTATGTGTTTTTTCAAATGTTCAGGAATTTCCATACCGCCGGAGCCGATAACACAGACCTCAAAATCAGTAATGTTTTCCTGAAGCAGTTTTTCGATAGACTCCAATAATTGAGCGCAGTTTCTGGTGTTTGGCGATAAGCGCCCAATCATAACGAAACGGGTTTTGGGATTTTTTTCATGCGGCGCAACATTTCCGAAATATATGGGACAGAGCAGTTTGGCTTTTCCCTCGGCCAAGGGAAATTCGTTCAGGACAAAAAGGCGTTTGCCCAAATATTTTTTTATCTCACCATAAGGCTCAATATTCTGGCAGTTATGATATATGCACAGACTTCCCCAGTGGCTTTGCGGCTCAAAACCAAGGTAGTCATAATAACGTTCCTTGGTTTCCTGATAGTCAAAAGACGATATAAACACAAAATCGTATTCACGCATCATTTTGCTTTTCAGCACTTTGGAAATACGCCATTTCTGCATCGGGTAGATGTGCGGCATTTCATCTTGCGCAAACAGCGCGAACGGATTTTCCTCATAGTTGGCCACTCTCATGATTACATCAACATGATAGCCGAGATTCTGCCAATATTTTACAAATCCGGGAATAATTTCGCCATGATAATTATTGGGTTCAACAATCAACACTGATTTTTCGGGAATATCATGTTTCAAAAAATCAAGGTAATAATGGTCATATTTGATAAAGTTACGGCGGATTTTTTTAGTGTCAAATTCTTTCAGGGAAGCAATAGCTTTTTTGCGGGCTTTTTTGCAAGGAATCCAACAGCAGAGAAGCTGGGCTAAATGTTTCTTCATCAGAAAACCTCTTTTTTGGTTATAATAATTATTATTTCTAGCAAAATTTAAGACTGAGGTCAATCTGTTATCGCGCCGCAGAGAATAAGACGGAAAAAGCCGCTGTTAACAGCGGCTTAGTTTTTAATCAATTACTTTCATCGTAAATTTTTCCTGCGGCTTCTCTCCGCCACCTGCTGACGGCGCAGGCACCATCATGGGACGGGCATTGCGGCGTTTTTGTTCTAGCAAGTCTATTATCATATCCAGCTCGGCAACAGAAGAATATTGCAAAACAACTTTTCCGCTTCCCTGTTTTCCCTGGCTGATTTTAATTCGCAGCCCCAGGGATTTGTTCAGGGATTTTTCGATATCAACCAAATCCTGACTGATTTCCTCCGGTTCTTTTTTCTGCGGTTTGGCGTTCTTAAGCTTATTCACCAGTTCTTCAACCTGGCGGACATTCAAATCTTTTTTGATAATCAGCTGCGCCAAATCTTCCGCATTTTCCAAACCGACGAGGTTGCGCGCCTGACCGGCAGACAATTTGCCTTCCTTAACCAGATTTTGAACGCTTTCCGGCAGGGTCAGCAGACGCAGCGTATTAGCAATATGGCTGCGAGATTTGCCGATAATTTTGGACAAGGCTTCCTGCGTGTGAGAAAATTCGTCGATTAAACGCTGCAAGCCTTCCGCTTCTTCTATTGCAGACAGATTTTCACGCAACAGATTTTCAACCAGAGCGACTTCCAGAACTTCCTGATCGGTCATTTCCCGGACAATAACCGGAACTTCAGACAGACCGGCCAATTTGGAAGCGCGCAGACGCCTTTCTCCGGCAATCAATTCATAATCATTGCCGACTTTACGGACAAGCAAAGGCTGCAAGACGCCTTTTTCCTTGACCGAATCGGCCAAAGCACGCAGCGCTTCTTCGTCAAACTCCGTACGCGGCTGAAACGGGCTGGCCTTTATCAAATTGATATTTACCAAATCAGCCGGTTTGTCAGAAGACTTTTTTTCTTCGCCGGGGAAGTCATTTAAATCCAAGTCGTCGTCACCAAGAAGCGCTCCCAGACCGCGGCCCAAGCTTTTTCTTTTGGCGTTGGCGTGATTTTCGCCTTCGGCGAGCTTATCCAATTCATTTATTTTATCTTCTAACATGCAATCAATTCCTTTTCTCTTTTCAAGACTTCACCGGTCAAGCTGATGTAGGCCTGAGAACCGGAGCATTTAAAATCATAAAGCAAGACAGGTTTGCCGTGCGAAGGCGCTTCGGAAATTCGGACATTTCTCGGAATAACGGTTTGATAAACTTTTTTTCCGAAGAAGTTTCTGACGTCGTCTTCAACCATTTGGCTGAGATTGTTGCGTTTGTCATACATTGTCAGGACAACGCCCTGAAGTTCCAACCCCGGATTAAATTTCTTTTTAATGATATTAATGTTGCGAATCAAATCGGTGATGCCCTCAAGAGCCAAAAATTCGCATTGCAGGGGTACAATGACGGCATTAGCAGCCACCAAAGCATTGATTGTTACCAGACTCAAAGATGGCGGACAATCAATCAGAACATAGTCGTAATTGACGGCGCTTTGGACAATAGCCTTCTTCAAGGCAAATTCACGGTTTGGCATATCAACCAGCTCAACCTCAGCTCCGGCCAAATCGGCAGATGACGGCACGATAGAAAAATTAGGAATTTCGGTCCAGACAACCGCTTCGGACAAAGTCCTTTCGCCAAGCAAAACTTCATAGGAAGAAGCCATACGCCCTTTTTTATTTATTCC
Source organism: Pseudomonadota bacterium (assembly GCA_030536665.1). GTDB lineage: Bacteria > Pseudomonadota > Alphaproteobacteria > RF32 > CAG-239 > HGM16780. The sequence continues at coordinate 20,402 of JAUNPO010000001.1, read as the reverse complement.
CATTGACGTTGTGGCATTTCCCTGCGGATCCAAATCAATAACCAAAACTTTTTTTCCCGTGGCCGCCATGGCTGTGGCAACGTTAACCGTTGTCGTTGTTTTTCCGACCCCGCCTTTACGATTGGCAATGGCTATTATTCTCGGCATCAATTATCTCCTTTTTCCTGACAAGTCTGTTATCACGATTATCATTCCTTCGTCGCTGGATACGCTTTGAACCAGTTTGTAATTGAAGTTCCAATTTTTTTGCGCTTCCGAAATTTCTTCCGCATATTTTTTTCCTTTGGGGAAAATGCATTTTGTGTTTTTGCTGCAAAAACCGGAAGCATAACGCAGCAAATCATTTAAGTTGCACATGGCACGCGATGTTATAACATCAGCCGGAACTTTTTTGATGTTTTCAATACGGTCATTGAGGATTTCAACATTGTCCAGCTTAAGCATTTCAGCAACCGCGTTTAAATACAGTGTTTTCTTTTTAATACTCTCAATCAGTTTTATTTTTAAATACGGTGTTTTTTCCTTTAAAACCGTTGCCAGTACTAAGCCCGGAAAGCCAGCTCCAGAGCCAAAATCATACATCACTTTAGCTTTTTCCGGAATGAGCGGAAGCAACTGCAAGGAATCAACAAAATGACGATTCCAAGCATCATCCAGAGAAGCCTTGCTAACCAGGTTAAACTTTTCCTGCCACTCTTTCAGAGAGGCTTCATAAGTTTTCAATTTTGAAAATGTTTCACGTGAAACATTATATTTTTCGATTAAATTTTCCATAAGATTATTTATATAAATTTTCAAAGGAATTTAAAACACATTTAATCGAGTTATAAACACATAAAAAGCAAGAACAAATAAAATATTTTAAATCAACAGGTTAAACAATGTTTTTAGACTCAAAACATTAAAATTTTATACGATTTTTATAATTAATTTCAGTCAAGAAAGTTTCTGCTTTATCAAAGTTCTCTCCCAACTGTGACGCGGAATGCGCATCATCACTTATTATCAAAGGCACATTACGTTTGTTTAATTCTTTAACTATCCAGGCTGCCGGAAAAAAGTCTTTTGTTTGGCGCAGGCCTTTTGTACTCAGTTCACAGCCGGTTTTGGATGATGCAAAGGCTTCGATAATCTGCCACTTCAATTCATCCCACGTTGTATCGGTACAGAAACCTTTTGCCGTTATCTGGTCAATATGCGCCATAAAGGTAAACCAGCCGCTTTTTATTGCCGCAATAAGATTACGCCAATGGTTTGTTAAACCTGAAGACAAGATTTCGTCATCCAAAAGGTCGGGACGTTTTTTAAGATAAGATATTTTAAGAATTTTAGAGAAATCATTGTTATAGATAAAATGGCTGGCACCGATATAGTAATCGACATCCAGAGATTTTCTAATTTGTTCAAAAAAATTCAGCCAATTTTTATCGTTAAAATAATCAACTTCAAAACCGACATAAACTTTTATTTTATGCTTTGCGGCAGCCTCGCGTATATCATCAACGGCCTTTTTATAAATATTCTCAGCCTGTTGATAGTCGCGAAAATACATTGCCTGCATTTTATCAATTTCACAAAGCCCCGGATGACAAATAAGATGATTGGAGATACCTATTTCACAGAATCCAAGCTCTTCTGCGCGGCTTATCATTTTATCGGCAGAATCGGCACCGTCAAAAATTCCTAAACTGTTTGTGTGACTATGATAGGTATAATTTTGCATTATTTATTCAGTTTCCAGCGATTTGTGTAGTTTATACTTTTAAGCAGATTCTCTGCCTGTTCAAAATGTTGGGCAATATGTTCAATCTTATGGGCGTCATCACTTATAACAACAGGTACTTGTCTTTGGGCGAGTTCTTCCAACATCCAGAGATGCGGATGTTGCTCACCAACCTTCGTCCAGCCGCTGGTGTTTAGTTCGAAAGGATGATTATATTCACTGAGAGCATTTATCACCTTTCGCTTCCATTCATCCCAGACCGGATCAACGCCAAGATTAAAAAGTTTACAAACATCAAGGTGGGCTATAAAGGCAAAATAGCCGCTTTTTATGGCTTCAATTATATTTTGCCAGTAATTTATCAGTAATTCTTCCGCCTGTTGATGTGTCATGTCAGTTTGCGATAGGTAGTACATATTGCACATCATAGTTTCGTCTGCGGTTCGCAGGTAATGGGTTGAACCTATTAGATAATCAGGTTTGATTTCAGCAATCATTTTCTCAAAGACATCCCGCCATTGAGAAGACGGAAAAAAATCCACTTCAAAACCGGCATAGACCTTAATCTTACTTTTTGCTGCAATGCGTCGGATTTCATCAATGGTTCTTTTATAAATGTCCAGCGCTTCGGCATAATCGCTATGAAACATTTTATCGTTTGCTGAGGCTTGACATCCCTTAAAAATGTTGGGGTGATATATAAAATGATTAGAAATGCCAAGCTCGGTGTATCCGGCTTGTTCGGCGGCTTTAATCATTTCTTCTATTGAATAATGACCGTCGTAAACACCAAAAGTATTGGTATGAGTATGATATGAAAAATGCTGCATAAATCCTCCTTATGCGGAGGATTGTATCATTTAATCGCTAAAATTTTATAAACGTCATTATGGCATTTTTCATCAAAAAAAGATTTGAGATTATACAAATCTTTTTTAAGACGTTCTAACTGCTCAGGCTCTGTTTTATAACGTGTAGAAATGCTGTTCAGCCGATATTCCAAAGAGCAGGTTTTTCCCATATCATTCAACATATCGGACAGGGCAATCAGCTTATCATATTCATCATAATAAAAGTTTTTCATTATACTGCGGCATTCAGGAATAAATTCGGCAAATTGCAGATAATCCTCATCTTGAAAATTTTCTGAATAAAAATTATGTGTCAGGCAAATTTTAGCGACATCGTCATAGCCCAAAGACATCATATACTGATATCCGACCAGACCATGAAAGACGCGCTCATTCCATTCATCCAGCATACGACCGCAATCATGCAACAACCCACAGACATAAGCTTTATCAATGTTTAAATACGCTGTTTTTTTAGCCAGTATTTCTGCTATTTTAGCAACAGTCCGACTATGTGCGCGGAAAGTTATCTCCATTTTATCCGTAAAAGGATATAATGTGGCATTTCTGATTTCAATTACTTTTTCTAAAAGCCGTTCAGCTTCTTGGCGGGAGGGAAAGCTCATGTTTCATCCTTTAAATACAGTGTTAATCTTCATTTTTTATTTCCAGCAAATCATAAATGCAGCAGCCGCATTTTTCATCAAAAAACTTTTTATTATCCAGAGCATGTTGATACAAACTTTGCAATAGTGGCCATTGGAGATTATAGCGTCTGATTAATCCTTCAAAACGTTTTTTCAAGCAAACTTTTTCCAATCCTTCAAAGAACAAATCGCAGAGCTGGACAAGACGATCATAATCGTTAAAAGTAATGCCGCGCATTTTATCTTTCGCCCATGCCAACCATTCGGGACGATAAGACGGATAGAACTTTTCATCAAAGTCGGGAGAATAAAAACTATGAGTCAGGCAAACTCTGGCAACATCCGTATAATCCATGGCTTCCATTAAATCATAGCCTTCCCGGACGTGGAAGCGTCCTGATAAACGCTCATTAACCCGTTTACCGCAGTCATGCAGCAAACCGAGAACATATGCTTTTTCGGGATTCAAGTCTTGGGTATGTTCTGCAATAATGCGGCAGCAACGTCCGACACCACGCGAGTGAAAGATATACTCATCCTTTTCAGGAAAGGGATAGTTTGCCAGACGGTACGCAATTCCTTCTTTCCAGATTTTTTCGGCATTTCTGATGTTTGGATATTTTTTCATGTTTAAATACAGCGTTATTATTTTTTCAAATACCCCAAAACAGCCATAATCGCAGCCGGCGTAACACCGGGAATACGAGAGGCTTCGCCAATTGTTGCCGGTTTTACTTTAGTCAGTTTTTGAACCATTTCGCGCGATAAGCCACCGACCTGTGAATAATCAATGTCTTCGCGTATTTTTAGTTTTTCATCCTTTTTAAAAACATCAATATCTGCTTCCTGACGTTTGATATATCCGGCATATCTGGCTTCAATTTCCAACTGTTCATAAGTATCGTCCGGTATAGATATCAATTCCGGCCAAATGGCGTTGATTGTTTCACGTGAAACATTATCATAAGACATTATATTATATGCAGTTCTGCGCGTGCCATCCTGCTTAACCTTAATACCATATTTTTCAAGTTCTGGCGTTTTGGTTATCAAAGTTTCGCATAACTCCCGGCAAGTCTTAATATTTTCCTGTTTTTGTTTAAATACAGTGTATCTGTCTTTACTAACACAACCAGCTTGCCAGCCCTTTTCCGTCAAACGCAAATCGGCATTATCGGCACGCAGCAACAAACGATATTCAGAACGGGACGTAAACATACGATATGGTTCATCAACGCCTTTTGTTATAAGGTCGTCAATCATAACGCCGATATAGGCCTCGCTGCGGTCAACGGTAAACTCTTCTCCGGGATTTTTTGCACTCAAGGCCGCATTAATACCGGCGATGACTCCCTGAGCGGCAGCTTCTTCGTAGCCGGTTGTTCCGTTAATTTGTCCGGCTAAAAACAGTCCCGGAACTTTTTTGACTTCCAATCTGCGATTTAATTCCTGAGGATCGACAAAGTCATATTCAATCGCGTAAGCATAACGGAGAATTTTGACATTTTCCAGTCCTTCCATGGTATGAATAAATTGCTCCTGCACATCCGCCGGCAGAGATGTCGATATGCCGTTGGGATAAACAACATTTGTTTTGTATCCTTCCGGTTCCAAAAAAATCTGGTGACTGTCACGGTCAGGAAACTTGACAAGTTTATCTTCAATACTGGGACAATAGCGGGGGCCAATTCCTTTTATCAATCCAGAAAAGAGGGCGCATTTTTCAAAGTTATCACGAATAATTTGGTGAGTTCTTTCGTTGGTGCGCGTAATTGCACATTGAATTTGCGGCTGAGAAATCTCTTTTGTCAGAAAAGAAAAGGGAACAGGATTTTCATCACCATCCTGCTTGGGAAGCATATCCCAATTAATTGTCTTTATATCTAGACGGGCAGGGGTTCCGGTTTTTAAGCGACCGACTTTCAAACCACAAGCGTTTAAATACGGTGTTATACCGGCGCATGAAACATCATCGACACGACCGCCAACCGTTGCTTGATGGCCGGTAAACATAACGCCATTCAAAAAAGTGCCTGATGTTAAAATAACGGCTTTTGATTTAACGATACTCTCATCGGCCAATTTAACACCGCTGAGTTTATCACCTGTGAAATATAACCCTTCGACCGGAGCTTCGATAATTGTCAAATTTTCCTGCTTCTGCAAAGCTTCAAGCATGAATTTTTTATACAAATCACGGTCAGCCTGCGCTCTGGGACCGCGGACAGCAGGTCCTTTGGAAGCATTAAGCATGCGGAACTGAATACCGGCTTTATCAATAACACGCCCCATTAATCCGTCCAGCGCGTCAATTTCTCGAACCAGGTGGCCTTTGCCAAGACCGCCAATAGCCGGATTGCAGGACATTTCGCCTATGGTAGAAATCTTATGAGTAATCAGTGCGGTTTTGGCGCCCATGCGCGCGGCTGCGGCACAAGCCTCACAACCGGCATGACCGCCGCCAACGACAATAACATCAAATTCCTGTATTTTATTCATTTTTATTCCTTAATTTTATATTGCCTAAGGTTTACAACAGGTTATATTTTTTGACAAGAGGGTAATAGCTTGAAAAGGCTATTTTTTGCATTTTATTTATCGGCAAAAATAAAAAGAGAGCAGAGCTCCTTCTTTATTAAAATTAGATTAAATCGTGAAACAATCCATTCTCAATAATTTTTTCAAATAAAAATCGCATTGAATCTGCAGAACAGATGACGAGTCAACAAAATTGCGACAACAGGCTTTAAATACAGTGTTATTTACCGATACAGAAGCTGCCGAAAATTTTATCAAGGATTTCATCAATTTCAATACGGCCGGTAATTTTGCCTATTTCCCGAGCGGCCAGACGGATATCTTCGGCAGAAAGCTCTATTTCCTTATCAAGATTAAACAAGTCAAGTGACTGCAACGCTTGGGAAAGCGCCTCCCTATAGCGTGCCCGCGTTATCAAAAGATTAGAATTTGACGTAAACTTGTCTTCAATAACCTTTGAAATTTTATCTAGAAGCACATCTATTCCCTGATGGTGTTTGGCCGAAATAAGAAGAATATTCTGTTTTTCAATATTTGAACATTGTTCTGGTGTGAGATTATCGGCTTTATTGGCAACATAAACCATTTTATCACCATAGGTTTTCGCAATATTATCAAAGACCTGAACAGTGTCTTGAGAAGCGTCAAACAAACAAATAAGCAAATCAGCATCATTAATTTTGCGATATGCGATTTCAACCCCCTGTTTCTCTATAGCTTCTTCGGTTTCGCGAATTCCGGCCGTATCCGTAATAATGACCGGATAGCCGTTCAAATCAAGATGAATATCAACAGCGTCGCGCGTTGTGCCGGCTATATCGGAAACAATAACAACATCCCTTTGTGCAAAGGCATTCAACAGACTTGATTTCCCGGCATTAGGGCGGCCAACAATGACAACGCGAAACCCTTCACGCAGACGTTCGCCGATATTATCGCCTGACAAATGTTTATTTATAGCTTCACGTAGTTTAAATACAGTGTTATTAAGGTTATTGACAACGGATTCCGGAATTTCTTCATCAGGGAAATCGATATAAGCTTCAAGGTGAGCCATAATTGTTACAAGCTGCGTCCGCCAGTCATCATAAAGATTTTTAAGGCTGCCTTCCATTTGGCGCAAAGCATATTTTTGCTGAGCTTCGGTTTCAGCATCAATCAAATCAGCCAAACCTTCCGCTTCCGTCAAATCCATTTTTTGATTATAAAAGGCACGTTTGGAAAATTCTCCCGGCTCAGCCATGCGAAATTCGGGAATCCGGCTCAAATTGTTCAGAACACTGGCAATCACCGCGCGAGAACCGTGTATCTGCAATTCGACAATATCCTCGCCGGTAAAAGAATTAGGCGCCTTAAAATATAACAACAGGCATTTATCCAAAGTATGGCTTTTGCTCAAATCTTTTAAATCCGTGAAATAGGCATAACGCACTTTTATTTTATCCGGATTAAGATTTGTCATCAGCCGGACAACCTGCAAAGCCTCTTTTCCGGAAATACGGATTACGGCAACGCCGGATTTTCCCAATACGGTTGACAAGGCATAAATTGTTTTATTGTCCATGGCGGTTTCCTGATAAAAAAAATATTGTAATAATGGTATATTAAAATTCAAATTTTTATGCAAGTTTTAAAAATCCCGTTTTTAGGGACTCTACAGCGCTTTTTCAGGTTTCTTTAACCAAGATGTCATAGAATCGTCAAAATTCTTCTGTACGGGCTTTATACGGACTCGATATTTTTAAACTAAAGATTGATTAATAACATGGATAACAAATTAAAACTAATTATCTGGGATTTTGACGGGGTTATTGCTGATTCCGAAAAAATCTGGCTGAAAAACCGAATGGCATATTTTAACGACCATCTCGGCGTTAACTGGGATTTTGATACAGTTAACAAATACTTCGGCGGAATGGCGGACAAGACCAAAAGACAAGTCTTAGAAAAACTGGGTTTTAAGACTGACGATAAATTCTGGAATGAAATTTTGGAAACAGACGTCGCTTATATGAAAAAATTCGGAATCGAAAAAATGTCCGGCGTTGACAACATTCTTCAAGACCAAACGCTCAAGCAATGTGTTGCAACCGGCGGCACAAAATACAAAACAAAATTTAAAACAGATATTATCGGCCTCAACAAGTATATACCTGATGAAAAAGTTTTTACCGTTGACTTTGTGGAAAGGGGAAAACCCGAGCCGGATTTATTCCTTTACGCCGCTAAACAGATGGAAGAAAAACCGGAGCAGTGTCTGGTTATTGAAGATTCTATCGCGGGAATGACTGCCGGACTGAGAGCGGGCATGAAAGTTGCCGCTTTTCTCGGCAGCGAAATTTATCAAAATCAGGCGTATATAGACAAAGTAAAATCTCTCGGAATTGAAAACATCTTTTATAACATGCGAGATTTATATGATTTTATAAAATTAACATTTGACAAAAATAATTAATTCGCTATTTTTGATACATTAAATTTATTATTAATTATACAATTATGGATACACAAATTTTTGAACTGTACAAAAGTGGTTTAACTGCAAAGAGAATCGCAGAACAGAAAGTTAACGGCATTATTAAAACAAACAAACCTTCGGAACGCGCAAAAGAATTTGCCGATTATCACGCTATGCTGGATGCGGCTGAAATAATCATTAAAAATTCTTTAGACCTTTTTCAGAAGGAATTTCCGCGAGAAATAAAAAACTATAACGGAGAAAAACTGAGTTCGTTTTTTAAAAATTTAAGCGAGTATCCGGAAATGATTATCGGTTGCGAGGATTGTTTTTTTCGCTTAGTCAAGCTTGCCGTAGAACCGAATTTAACCTCGGCGAACGGAACAATGTTTTCATGGTGTTGGCCGGAAGCTTATATGATTTTATCGCAGAATCACATCAGGGGTTTTGCCATGGAAAAAAAATCATCTGATTTTCAAACGATGGTTTATTCTCTGGCACTGCATCTGGATCCAACAAACGATGTCGACAAGGAAAGAGCTATTGCTTTTTTCTCATCTTTAGGCATGTTTAGGGAAATATATCCTGACATGATTTCCAAAACTTTGGAATATCTGACAATGGATTCAAATATTTACAGAAACGACTGGGTAAAGAAGATTGTAAATTTTTATGAAGAAAAGAGAGGTTAAAACCTCTCTTTTTTTGTTTAACTGTTCATATTATTGAAGAAATCATTGTTGTCTTTTGACACTTTCAGTTTATCAAGCAGAAATTCCATACCGTCAGTCATACCCATTTGCATTAATACACGGCGCAGAACCCACATCTTGGAAAGCGTCTGGCGGTCAACAAGAAGCTCTTCCTTACGCGTTCCGGACCGGGTGATGTCAATCGTCGGGAAGAGGCGTTTATCAACCAATTTACGGTCAAGGATGATTTCAGAATTGCCGGTTCCTTTGAATTCTTCAAAAATAACTTCATCCATACGGGAGCCGGTATCAACCAACGCGGTTGCAATGATTGTCAAAGAACCTCCTTCTTCAACGTTGCGAGCAGCGCCAAGCAAACGTTTCGGACGCTGCAGGGCATTGGCGTCAACACCTCCGGTTAAGACCTTACCGGAGGAGGGGATAACCGCATTATAAGCGCGGCCAAGGCGGGTAATGGAATCGAGCAGGATTACAACATCCTTTTTGGTTTCAACCAAGCGCTTGGCTTTTTCAACAACCATTTCGGCAACCTGAACATGACGGCTGGCCGGTTCATCAAACGTGGATGAAATAACTTCGCCTTTAACAGAGCGGGTCATATCCGTCACTTCTTCCGGGCGCTCGTCAATAAGCAGAACCATCAGGTAAACTTCCGGGTGGTTTTCGGCAATGGCGTGCGCTATGTTTTGCAGCATGACTGTTTTACCGGTGCGGGGCGGCGCCACAATCAGACCGCGCTGACCTTTGCCCTGAGGCGCAACCAGGTCAATAACGCGCGTTGTATAATCTTTTTCACCGCAGATAATGTCAAAATTTAATTTCTTTGTCGGATATAGCGGTGTCAGATTGTCAAAGTTAACGCGCAGTTTTGATTTTTCAGGGTCTTCATAATTGATTTTATTAACTTTAGTTAACGCAAAATAACGTTCGTTGTCCTTGGGCGAGCGAATTTCGCCTTCGACAGTATCGCCTGTCCGCAAGCCGAATTTTTTGACCTGAGCCGGAGAAACATAGATATCATCCGGGCTGGCTAAATAATTTGATTCTATTGACCGCAAGAAGCCAAATCCGTCAGGGAGGACTTCTATTGTTCCGGTACCGTAAATAATTTCGTCGTCAGAGGCAACCTTTTTCAGGATGGCAAAAATCAAATCCTGGACACGCATGGAAGAAGCGTCTTCAATGCCAAGCTCTTCTGCCTGAGTTAACAACTCTTTAGGAGATTTTTGCTTTAATTCTTGTAAGTGCATTATGTAACCTTATGTATGTAGTAGCAGTAGGAGGGAAATAGTAAGCAGGAATGTGCTTAACGTTGACTTGTTTATATGATTTAAATGTTCAACTGTCAAATGTTTGTTTTGAAAAAAGGTTATGCACAAGCCGAAAGCCCTAACTAATTATTTTTAAAATTTATGTAGTGGTTTGTATATGCCTGTGCATTATGTGGATAAGTTTTTGGGGCGCTTTTAAAAGTATTGTTAATAAATTGTTAACGAATCGAAAAGCCCTGACTTTTTAAAAGTTAACAGAATCTTAATGTTTTTATCGAGTCATAGTTTGTAAAGTTAATTATTTACATTAAATTTAAATAAATTTCTTGGTTGAAAAACGAATCTGAGAGCCGATTGTGGGTAAAATTGTAGAATAAATTTTACATTATGAGGATTACTTTGTATAAATATTAGAAAGCACTGAGTTATACACAGAATCAACAGGTTTTGTGCATAACTCTGTAAGCCTTTGTTTAAAGGAAAAAATAATGAAATTAGCAGCTATTACCGGGTCTATCGGATGTGGAAAAACGACCTTGGCCAAAGAAGTAAAATCTTTGGGTTATCCTGTCTATGATGTCGACGGCTGGGTCAGAAGACTGTATAACAAAAAAGCTTTTATTAAGGTAATCGGGGAGAATTTTCCGTCGGTTATGGAATCGGGAAGAGTTAACAAAAGAAAGCTGCGCCAGATTGTTTTTGATAACAATGAAGAGTTAAAAAAGCTTGAGGGGTTGATTCACCCGTTCTTGAAGATGAAGCTGCGCGAGTTAATCCTTAAGAATGCCAGAACTGACGCTTTGTTGTTTTTGGATGTGGCTTTGCTTTTTGAAATGGGGTGGCACAGGTATTGCGATTATATTATCGTTGCCGATGTTGATTATGAAATTCAGAAACGGCGGGTGATGGAACGAGACAAAGTTTCCGCTGAAGATTTTGAAAAAATCAATATTGTGCAAATGGATAATAAATATAAGAAAATGCTGGCGGATGTTGTGATTGATACGGATAAACCATGTAATGTCCTGCGGGCGGAACTGGTTTATGTGATTGACAGGATTAAGCAATGTTAAGAGAGATTGTTTTTGATACGGAAACAACCGGATTTCATCCGGAAGAGGGGGATAAACTGGTTGAAATCGGCGCGGTGGAGCTGCTTAACCATATTCCGACCGGCGTGCAATATCATCAATATATTAACCCGGAAAGAGAAGTTCCCGAAGACGCTTTTAAAGTGCACGGGCTGAGTTATGATTATTTGAAAGATTTCCCGACGTTCAAAGATGTTGCCAAGGAATGGCTTGATTTTGTCGGCGATGCCAAACTGGTGGCTCATAACGCTTCATTTGATATGAAGTTTATCAATTTTGAGCTGAAGGGGTTGGGATATGATGAATTGTCCTGGGACAGAGTTGTTGATACGCTGGAAATTGCGCGGCGTTTGTTTCCCGGGTCAAGGGTTAATTTGGACGCTTTGTGTCGCCGTTTCGGCGTTGACAATACCAGCCGTACGCTGCACGGCGCTTTGCTTGACGCCCAGTTGCTGGCTGAAGTATATCTGGAACTGCTTGGCGGGCAGGAACCATCAATGCTCGGCGATGAGAAAAAGACGCAGCAATTTGCGGCTACCGTTGACTTTTCTCAAATAAAAAAGCAGTTTCGCGAACCGCGGCCTTTTCCTTTAAGCGAAGAAGAAATCAAAGCGCATGAGGAATTTTTGGCGAATAAAATCAGTAATGCTTTGTGGCTGAGTTAATTTTTTCTGCGGCGGCGCAGCAATATGTAGAGCGCGCCTTTTCCGCCTTTGGCTTCAGAGGGGTATTTGTAAGATAATATCAGCGGTCTAAGTTCCGGCGCGTTTAGCCAGTTGGGGACGCTGTTTTTCAATATACCGCGGGAAGCAAAGATATCTTCTTCCTGTTCTTTATGCATATTTCCTTTGCCGGTAATGATGATAACGCAGCGTTTTTGTTCCGCATATGCCTTTTGTATGAAATTGCAGACGAGGGCATGCGCGTTTTTTTCTGTTTGTCCGTGCAAATCCAATACGGCTTCAACAGGATATTCTTCTCTTTTGAATTTTTTCAGTGTTTGTTTGTCTATGCCGGCATAAAAGTCGGCTTCAAGGTTCGACAAGGTTTCTCCCCCGTAGGCTTCAAAAACATTGACTACCGGTTTTATTTCTATGGTTACGGCTTTGTCATTGGGAAGTTCCGGCGGCTGCGGAAGCTTTTTAACATCTTTGACGGCTTCTTCCCATTCTTTTTCATCAATCTCAGGCTGAGATTCCGATTTCCTGTTCAGATTTTTCATTTGTTGCTTCATCTGTTTTCTTATCCGTTTTTTCAACCATATAATCAGCAAAATTCTGAATAACGAATTCTTTCCAGTCACCGTCCGGCGAAACGCATCCGGATTTTTTATTTTCAGCATTAACCAGAACCAAGCCGCCAAAGTCCCAAAGTTCCTGACAATGGTCGTAGTCTTTGGTAAAATACTGTTTAGCCCGTTCGATTATCAGGCGGTATACTTTTTTCTTAAAATAATGGCTGTAAATCAAAATCATTGCAATGATGAACACCAGGCCGAACAAAACGCGGTCAGAAAGGATTAAGAGCATTCCGATGACCGTGGGTACCAAAATGGGCAGGAGAGTTTCCCAAGGGTCATAAACGGGTGAACCCGGACGGTTTATTTTGCCATAGTCAAGGTAGATGCGAAGCTTATCGGCTTCTATGGCGCGGTTGAGTGCTTTGTAAACCAGTAAGTCGGCTTTGTTGGGTTTCTTTTTAGAAGTGTTCATAATTCTGCTCCGCGTTTTTGGGAATTAAAATATAATATTTTCCCGATGAATTCATTTTTCCGGCTTTATCCAAGATTTCATCAGCCCCGGATCCCCAAAAATAGTCGCCTCTGACTATTCCTTTTATGGCGCTGCCGATATCCTGAGCAACAACCAGTTTTTCTATTTTTTCTTTATCGGGTCCGGTTGTTTCAAGCCATATCAGCGAACCGAGGGGGATGTATTTTTTATCGACAGCCAGGCTGCGTCCGGCATGAAGCGGCACGCCGTGAGCGCCGATGGGACCGTCCGCATTAACAAGGCGGTGGAAAATATAACGGTTGTTCTCATAGAGGTTTTCTTCGGCTAACTGCGGATTTTGTTTCAGCCATTGTTTTATATGGGACATGGATGCCTGTCCGGGTTTTACCAGGCCTTTGGACAGGAGAATCGAGCCGATGCCTTTAAACGGGTGGCCGTTATTGTCGGCGTAACCGACGCGGACTTCCCGGCCGTCATCCAGTTTGGCGACGGCAGATCCTTGGATTTGCATGATATTTATGTCAATATTGCTGTCACCCCATAAGATGACCGGAGCATTGATATTGTTCTGTTCAATTTCTTTGCGGGTGAAATAGGGAACCAGTTTTTGATTTTCTATTCTGCCGACGAATCTGTGATTTGGCTGATCCGGATTGAAATCCCGCGTGTTAAGTTCAATTAAATCGTAAGGTTTTCCGTATATGGGGTATTTGTATTTTTCGCTTTTGGTGTAGGAAGCGTTTAGTGAAGATTCAAAATAGGACGTAAATTTGCCTTCTTCGTTGCCATTGTCCGTTACCAGAAAAGGCGTGAAATTTTTTTCCAGAAAGTTTTTGAATTCAGTTGTATTTTCCGGTTGGGACGCAATAAATTGACGGCATATTTCCCGATAAGACGCTGTCGGCAGCTTTATTTCCGCATTGGAAAGGTAGGTCGTGTTTTCGGAAAGTATTTTTATGCAGGAATTGTTAAAACCGCTCAGCGTTAACGCCAGATTGTCGTTGTTCCAGTTTTTCAAATCTGAGAAAGCGGCCTTTTTCAAAACGATTTGCGGGGGGGTTGCTCTTTCTTCATGAGGGTGAGAGGGTATAATGTCAGTTTCTTTCTCATTTTTTTTGAAGATGATGAGAAAGCAAATGAAACATAATCCGATAATGACGATGGTTTTTTTCATGATTTTTTCGTAGATGTCAGTAACCAGTTCGGGCTGGCGGAAGTGATGCTTCTTTCAAAAGTCCATATGTCGGTGATGTTTTGGATATATTGTTCATCGCCTTCAATGATTTCCCCGTCTTTGTTTTTGAGGAGGTTGACTTGTTCTGAAATAAATTTAACGGTGATTTTTACCAAATCGTTTTTGGTGATTTTGGCGTTGGTAATTTCAGCCGAATCGAAGGAAATCAAGTCTGTTTCAGAGGTGATGCCTTCAGATTGCCGTTGGTTTAATATTTCCTGGAATTTTTTTGCGACATTTTTAGATACCAGTTTTTCAAGCGTTTCCGTATCGCCTTTGCTGAAAGAATCGAGAATTAGTTCAAAAGCCTTTTTAGCGCTTTCTATAAATTTTTCTTTGCTGAAGTTAGGGATTTTTTGCAGGACCTGGTCTGTTTCGCTTAATTCGTCCGCGTTTGAGGATGTGCTATTATCCGGTTCGATTTTTAAGCCTTTTTTTTCAGCTTCCTTAACAATCAGATTAAAGAGCTGAGATGCTTTTTCTTCCGTAATTTTTTGATTTTCAATTTTGGTATCATTGTTGATAATATTGATATATTTTACAATGATATAAGCTACTGCCGCCAATAATAAGATTAATTCTACTGCAGATCCCATAACCGTCCTCTGAAATTTGTTGTTTTACATTTAATATATAGCGTTTTTTGCTTTGATTATCAACAGAATTGAATTATATTCTAAGACAATTGTTAATAAGGAGATGTTTTATGACAGAAGAAAACAGCAATAAGCAGACAGCCAATGACAACAGCGGGCAGGATAATGCGCAGCCGCAGATGCCGCCGATTGTCATCAATACGCAGTATATA
>JAUNPO010000001.1:0-5325 GCA_030536665.1 Pseudomonadota bacterium | reverse complement strand
ATTCCCAATGCTCCCGAGATTTTCAGAGAATTGAACCAGGCTCCCGACGTTAAAATAAATGTTGATGTCAACGCCAAGCATTTGGAAGAAAATTTCTTTAATGTTGAGCTGACTATGGAAATGGACGGCGATGTTAACGGCAAGAAACTGTTTATTCTGGAATTGAAATATGCTGCCGTTGTCGGTTTAAATGTTCCCGAGGAACATGTTGAGCCGGTGTTGTTGGTGGAAATTCCGCGCATGATTTTCCCATTTGCACGGAGTATTGTGACAAATACCCTTGTTGAGGGAGGATTGCCGCCGTTTATGCTTAATCCGATAGATTTTGTGGCAATGTACCAAAACCGCAAACAGGCTGAAAGCAAGTAAAAAAAACAGAGAGGTTTTTACCTCTCTATTTTTTTGTCTTTTGAATGGCAATATGAGCTTATCGGGCAGTTCAGGCAATCCGGGCGCTGGGCTTTGCAGGTGTAACGTCCGAAAAGGACAAGCCAATGGTTGGCTTTTTTGACATATTCTTCAGGAAGGACTTTTAATAAATCAAGCTCAACGGCGAGAGGCGTTTTTCCCTGGCTGAAATCCAGGCGGTGCGACAGGCGCATGACATGGGTGTCAACCGCTAAAGTCGGCAGGCCAAACCAGACATTAAGCACAACGTTTGCCGTTTTTCGGCCGACCCCGGCAAGGCTTTCCAGAGCTTCCCGGTTGTTTGGAACTTCGCCGTTAAAGTGGTTTATCAGATCCTGACTGAGAAGCATGATATTTTTGGCTTTGTTGTTATAGAGGCCGATGCTTTTTATGTGTTGTTTGAGCTTGTCAATTCCCAAATCAAGCATTTTTTGCGGCGTATCGGCAATTTTAAAGAGGTTTTCGGTTGCTTTGTTTACGCCTTTATCTGTTGTTTGCGCAGAGAGGACAACTGCAACAAGCAGGGTGTAGGCGTTGTGAAAATTTAATTCGCATTGCGGATTAGGATTAATCGCATCGAAGATTTTCATAATTTCGAGTATTTCTGATTTTTTACGCATGGTTTTATGCCTTTACACCTCCGGCTCCGGCGGCTTTGGGCGCATTTTCATCCAAAGGCCAACGGGGGCGCGGTTTGAAATCCAAATCATTGACATAGCCGTTTTGGAAGCGTTCCAGCCCGGCCCAGGCTATCATTACGCCGTTGTCCGTACAAAAGCGTACGGGAGGGGCGGAGAACAGAAGTTTATGCCGGTCGGCGAGTTTTTGCAGGGCTTCCCGCAAATAGGTATTGGCTGCTACGCCGCCGGCGACAACGAGGTCTTTGCCGTTGGGATAAGATGCTTTAAAGTAACGGATGGCTTTTTCCAGTTTTATGGTCAGACATTCTGCGGCAGTTTTTTGGAAGCAAGCGCAAATATCAGCCGTGTCTTTGTCATTGAGAATGGCGTGTTCCAGTTTTCCGTCCGGAGAATATGATTCAATTATTTTGCGCACGGCGGTTTTTAAGCCGGAAAAAGACAGGTTCATATCACCGGAATTTGACAGTGGGTGGGGCAGGGTGAAACGGTTTTCATCACCTTTTGCCGCCATTTTTTCTATCATCGGTCCGCCGGGGTAACCGAGGTTAAGCATTTTGGCTACCTTGTCAAAGGCTTCGCCGGCAGCGTCGTCAATCGTTGTTCCGAGCCTTTCGTAATCGCCGACATTTTTAACAATCAGGATTTGGCAGTGTCCGCCGGAAACCAGCAACAATAAGTAAGGATAGCAGACATCCGAGGTCAGGCGGGCGGTTAAGGCATGGCCTTCCAGATGATTGACGGCGATAAAAGGTTTGTTTAATGCCAGAGACAACGCTTTTCCGGCCATGACGCCGATAACGACGCCGCCGATAAGTCCGGGGCCGGAAGAAGCCGCAATGGCGTCAACGTCGGACAATTTTATATTGGCGTTTTTCAGCGTTTTTTCAATAATTTCATCAATATGCTCAAGGTGAGCCCGGGCCGCGATTTCGGGTACAACGCCGCCGTAGCTTTTGTGTTCTTCCTGAGAAAGAACGCACTCCCCCAGTATTTCTTTTTTATCATTGACAATGGCGGCGGCTGTTTCGTCGCAGCTGCTTTCAATTCCTAAAACTATCATTGGTATATTCCAAATATATTATTGCAGTTTTTTTATAATTATTTAAGATTATATACACTATAAAAATATATATGCCAAGCAATATCATAAGGGATTTTAAAATGGTAAAAAATAAAGCAGCGGCCGAAACCGAAGTTAAGGAAGAAAAAACAGCGGAAGCGCCGCGTAAAAACTATGCAGGCCTTGCCGTCAGGGCTTTTGTGTGGGTTATTTTTCTTTTGGTGCTTCTTGGTTTGTGGCTTAATCCCGAAGTAATATATAATTCTACCCAGTATTTTAAGGCTCAACAGGCTCCGGCAGAACAAACCGTCAGCGAACAGCCCAGTATTAAGCAACTTCAGGGGCAAATCAGAGAGCTGAAAAACAGCGTTATGAATTTGGGGGCGGCAATCGGAAAGTATAACCGTTCGGATGCTGTTGATACCGCAATGCTGGATAAGCTGAATGGCAAGTTTGTCGATTTGGAAGCTAAAAATGAGGAAATTTTGAACGCGAAGGCTGATTCTTCGGTTGTTTTAGGTTTGGTGGAACGGTTAGATAAGATTGAAAGACGCTTGGACAAGGTCGCAAAGATTTCTGATCAGGGCGCTTTGATTTTGACGACAACGATGCTGATTAAAGATAATGCGGCAAGAGGCAGCAGTTTTGAATATGAAGCGGAAATCTTGAAGCAGCTGGCAGCCGGAGATGCTTCTTTGCAAGAGCCTGTTGCAGACATTTTGGTTTTTGCCAATAAAAAGATTCCTTCAGACCGGCAGCTGGAAAAAGAATTTGGCGGGATTTACGAACGTATAGTCAAGTCTGAAAAAGATAAACAATTTAAAGGGAAAGACTGGAAAGAACGTTTTAATCTGAAACTTAACGAATATGTTAAGGTAAAATATACCAATGAAAACAATCCGGCAGAAGAGGCGGAAGCCGAAAATGACTTGGAACGTTTGAAAGCGGTTGTTGACGGAGGTAAGTTTGATTTGGCTTTGGAAATTTTAAACAAGCCTGAAAATCAGTTTGTTTTGACTGATTATCCGTCTTTGAAAGACTGGCGCGATGATGTTGAGGCCAGAGTTAAGTTTTATGATGCCGTATCCCGTATTTCAGCGCAGTCGTTGGCTCTGATGAAGCTGAATTTTGTGAAAAAGGATGCTGTTGATGAGTAGAAAAATTTCGACTTTTATTTTTCTTGGGCTGATTTTTACTTTGGTTGTTTGGAACTTGGACAAGCAGAGCAGGGTTATTGTCGATTGGCGGGGATATCACAGCGTGCTGACGGTTCCCGATGCCATGCTTTTGGTTTTGATAGCCGTGGCGGTAGTTGATTTTGTTAATCGTATTTTCAGGCGTCTGATTTTGATGACACGTTTTGGCTATTTACTTGAAAAACCGGATTGTCCCAAGCGTTTTAATTTTAAAAACCGTTGTTTGAGCAGAGCGAGAAGATTGAGAAAATTTTTAAAAAACTAAGAGGGTAACATGAATAATCAAGAATTAAAAAAAATATGGCTGGACAAGTTTAGCGTTGTGCCGGCTAATTTGAAAAAAATGCAGGAAGTCAATTCTGTGGCAACGGCTTTTAACACCAATGTTGATGCAGTTTTGAAAGTCAAAGGCAGCAAAATTGCCGAGCTGGCCGGAAAGCTGAATATGTCTTTGAATGATTTGAATGACATCCAGCGGACTAAGCTTGACGAGCCGTCTGATGTGCTTAAGGGGTTGTTCAGATGTTTTAAGCGCGGTATTGCCGAAGAATGGCTGACGGAAGACAAGCTGGTTTATGATTGGATGGTCGACAATTTGGGATATGACCGTCTGCAAATGGGCGGACAAGGCGGAATCGTGGCGAACGCTTTGGCTGTTACCGGCGTTAAAAAAGTTTATGCCCATACGAATTCTCTGCCGGAATTGCAGGCAAACCAGTTTCTTAAACTGGATAATCTGTTATCTTTTGATGCGGCGGGAGAAGAAACGCCGGCGCATAAGATTAACCGGGAAACGGATATTCCACTCATTCACTGGATTTTGGAATTTGATAAGGGGGATAAGGTTGAACTTGACGGTGAAACGTTTGTTTGTCCGAAATCGAACCGTTTTATTGCAACTTATGATCCTCTTAACCTTCATTTGGTTATGGATGAGCATTTTGTGAGAAAAATGAGCGGCGAGAAAGTTGATTATGTTGTTTTGTCCGGTTTTCATGCTCTGACCGAGCGTAATAACGGTGTGAAACTGCAGGATGACGCGCTGCCGATTATCCAGTCCTGGAAAGACCAGGGAGATTTGATTCATTTGGAAATCGCTTCAACTCAGGATATTGCCGTTCGCAAAGCCATTATTAAAAAAATTGCGCCAATCGTTGACTCTGTCGGTATTAATGAGCGTGAGGCCATTGATATTCTTGAAGTTACCGGTTTTGAAGATTTGGCGGAAAAATGCAATAATGATACGCACAGCGTTAATATGTTTGAGGCAATTTTGAATATTAAAAAACATATCAAAACGCCGCGTATTCAGTTGCATATGTTTGGTTTATATCTGACTTTGCAGGATAAAAATTATAAAATAACGCCTGAAGAGAACCTGCGCGGTATGATGCTGGCTGCTACGGTGGCTGCCGGCAAAGCCGGTACCGGCACGATTAACGTTAAGGAAAATCTGTTATGGGCGCAGGGACAGGAAGTTTCTGACGTTGGGTTGAATGAACTCAAGGATTTGGCTGAGCATTTGAAAGATGACAAGCTGGCAGAAACAGGTATTGGTGAAGTTGACGGTTATGATTTGATTGCTGTTCCGACGATTTTGGTTGAGAAACCGGTTACTCTGGTGGGGATGGGAGATACAATTTCTTCTATTTCGCTGGTTGGTGCCAGATAAAGAAAAAATCCCTTTCTTTTTTAAGAAAGGGATTTTTTTAGTGTTTGGCAAGAATTTATATTACTTACACTCACCGAACCAGGTTCCGCTGTTGTCTTTACAACGCTGGGTAAATGTTTGCCCCGCTTTACAGTCCGCCGCGGTTTGTTCATACGGACATTTGATGACGCATGAGCTTCCATAGGTCACGCCACCGCAAGTGCAAGGATCAACTGCGACTGTACCACTATCACACCTAGTTTTTCCTTTGCAAGGTGCGTCATTTCCTTCACAATCCTTTGTTCCGTTGCAGTTTCCAAAATAATTGACGGTAGCTCCCTCTAATGTTGTACATTTCTTTTTGACATA
>JAUNPO010000047.1 GCA_030536665.1 Pseudomonadota bacterium | reverse complement strand
GATTTTCTTATTTGTGCTTGTTTTTAAACTGGGCGTTGTACAAAGCTTTATAAGCCCCGTTTTCTATTTGCAGCAACTCTTCATGGCGGCCGCTTTCAACAATTTCTCCGTCATTCACCACCATAATCAAATCGGCATTCTGCACCGTTGACAGGCGGTGTGCAATCACAAACACCGTTCGATCCTGCATCAGGTTGTCAATCGCTTTCTGCACCACGGCTTCCGCCTTATTATCCAGCGCCGAGGTCGCCTCGTCCAAAACAACAATTTGAGAATTTTTGAGAAAGGCACGGGCTATTGCCAAACGCTGGCGCTGTCCGCCGGAGAGCAATGCGCCGCGCTCGCCGATGTCCGTATCAAGCCCTTTTTCCAAATCATTGATGAAATCATCAAGATATGCCATTTTCACGGCACGCCTGACTTCTTCGTCCGTTGCATCAGCCTTGCCAATCATAATATTGTCGCGAATCGTTCCGGCAAAAAGGAAATTGTCCTGAAAGACAACGGCAATATTATCGCGCAGAGAATGCAGTTTATAATCGCGAATATCAATACTGTCTATGCTGATTCCGCCACCGGTAACTTCATAAAAACGCGGCAAAAGATTCACTAGCGTACTTTTACCGCCGCCTGAGTTACCGACAAAAGCAACTCTCATGCCCGGTTTGACGCTGAAACTGACATTTTTAAGCACCGGGACTCCCGGGGTATATTCAAAATTGACATTTTTATATTCAATGGACTTTTTGACCGCAGGAAGTTCTTTGGCGCCGGGTTTGTCTCCGATTGCCGGTTCGACTTCCAGAATTTCGGCCACACGCTCAATCGCCAGAAAAGAGACCTGCACAGCCTGGAAGTTTTTACCAAGGCTTTTTATCGGATTATAAAGCATGACCAAAGCCGTGATAAATGACACAAAGTTACCGCTGGTGATATCCCCGTTGACAATCAGGTAGCTGCCGTAGCCAATGACA
The DNA here is from genome assembly GCA_030536665.1 of Pseudomonadota bacterium. Classification (GTDB taxonomy): domain Bacteria; phylum Pseudomonadota; class Alphaproteobacteria; order RF32; family CAG-239; genus HGM16780. The sequence goes on along the minus strand of JAUNPO010000047.1, from coordinate 11,779 downwards.
CCGCCGATACCGATTGAAACGATAATATGCATCATCGGTGTCATCCAGCCGACTTTTTGTACCATCTTTATGGTGATTTTGAAAATCTTGGTCAGGACCGTGTCAAAGCGGCTGAACTCATGTTCTTGCATATTATAGGCGGCAATTGTTTTATTGCCGGAATAGGCTTCGTTATAATTAGTAAAAATTTTGGAGTTTTCCGCAACGCTTTTTAAAACCAGATTTTTAATCCGGCGGCGGACGGATGCCAGCGGCAAAAGCGCGAAAAACAGCACCAGAATCGCAATAATTGACAGTTGCCAGGAATTATAAATCAAAACACAAATCAGAGATACCGAAGAGAAAAAGCGGGAAACAAAAAGTTTCAGATTATCAAGCAGACCGCTGCAGGCAACGGAAGAATCGTTGCCAAAGCGCTGCAAAACATAACCTGAACTGTGCTTGTCGAAATAAGACGGTTCAAGAAACAGCAGTTTGCGATATAAATTGCGTTTCAAATCCTGGTCGATTTTTGTGCCGACCCAAGTATTTAAATAAGTGGCAAAATAATTCAAAAACCCCTGAAGCGATGTGAAGGCCACAATCAGCAACGGAATATAAACCGGAGATTCATGCGATTTGTCAATCAAGACAATGTCCATATATGGCTTCAAGGCCAAGGCGACAACCGCATCCAGCGCGCCGATGGGAACACTTATCAAAACGGCCAACAACGCCCGGAACCAATAAGGTTTGACGTACGGCCACATCTTTTTGTAGTGTTCCGTAAATTTAATTTGCGGGGCAGACAGTAATTCTTCTTCAATCATAAAATTCGAATCCTTAAATTAAGCGCAGATATGTCAATATCGCATACAAGACAATCAGCTGGAAGACCAGCATCAGCCAAAATACGGCGCGGAAACTTTTCTTTTTGGTTTTATGGCGAAACATTTTCTGAGCCAGGAAAGCGCCGCTCCAACCGCCGAGAAGCTCAAGCGTATGCAGCTGGATTTCGGGAACGCGCCAACTGCCGTTTACCGCCGCGCGTTTATCTTTCCAATAGGCCAAAACAGTCACAATGTTTATGGAAACAAAATGAAAAACCAAAAACAGCAGAAAAGTTTTGTAATACAAGATAAAAGAATAATTTTTCAGCAAAGGCGGAATCCGGAAATAATGCGTTTCAACATAATAAGCGGAAAGAATTACGATTGCACAGTGCAAAACGTAAAACGTATTTCGCTGAAGCGGTTTAATCAAAAGCAAAAGCCCGATTAAAATTACAGAAAAAGCAATTACCATTTTTATTAAGCTCCATTTTCCGTCAAAGCTTTTGGTAATTTAGCATATAAATAAATAAATGCAATTAGTGAATAAGTGCAAAAATATAAGTGAGATTTATTTTTATCGTTCTATACTTGCCTTATAAGAGGTTTTGAGCTGGAAAACAATGAAATTCAGACTGTTGACATTCTGTATATTTGCTTTTGGCGCGCTTGTGAATATATCCTGTCCGGCGCGGGCCGATGACGGTGTCCTAGCCATAAGCGGTTATGCCTGCGAAACGATTAAAGATGACGAAGCAAAATCGACAGCCAGAGTCCGGGTGACGGACAAGGCTTCGTTCAATGCCGTCAGCGGCCTTTCCCAACTCAAAGATTATAAAGAGCAGTTGGACAGTCATGATTTTAACGTTATGGTTTACGGCATCGTCGATGATTATATTGAAGATTTGTCTGTTAAGACAACCGAACAAACCGATAACAAAATCTGCGTTCAAATCAACGGTTACGTTATGCCGCAAAACGTTAACAGAGTTGTTGAGGCTTTTCTGCAGCAACAGGCCGGCGAGGAAACCGTTTCCGATGACAGGGCAACCGAAACCGCCGCAGAATTATCAGCTGACATTACGGAGCATTTGCAAAATGAAATGTCGGAAACAGCTTTAAGTGAGGTTACGGCACCCGCTGCTCCGGTTTCTGCGGAGAACGGCACTGAAGAACCGGCGGCAAAACACCGCAGCCGTGTTTATGTTGCGCCCGTTGCATTTTTCAATAACACGCAATCTCCCGAGCATGCCAAAATTATTGCGGAATGGTTTGAGCACACCGGCAATTTTGAAACGACCGAAAATCCTTCGGAAGCGGCCTATTCCATTCACAGCAAAATTCTGCGTGCGAAAATTGACGCGATTAACAACACATCCAACAGGCTGCAAATGGTTGTATCCGTCGAATTGTCATTTGCCGACGGAAAAGACAGCAAGACCGTTCACCAAAACAGATTTGTGCTTTTTGACAATACGGAAGACGAGCAGACGGCAGCAAATAAGCTTTTGAAAAAATTATTATATAATGCCTGCGAGCAATTGGAAGTCTATATGCAGAAAGAAGAACGGCAAAACGGAAATATTTCAACACTGCCGCCGGTCATTACGCCGGCAGGCCTGAATTAGCAAGAGCCGGAAGACTTTTGACATTTTTAAGACTGATTGTGTAGTTGTAGTACTTTTTTATTTCCTGCGCCGCGCAATAATCTATGATTTTCTGATTAATTTCATCTTCGCGTTCCGCGCATTCTTCTTCGGAAAGCGTGAGATAAAATTCGGCAATAATATCCGTAAAGCCGCGGTCATTTTCAATCCGGCAAATATAACGGCACAGCGTGTCTTTTAACGCCTCAAAAATTATCTCCTGAAACTTGCGGTAATGCGCCCAATAGCTGCGGCTTTTGTAAAAATCATTAAAACTATGCAGAGCCATATAGATGTTTTCGTCTTTCAGCAAAGCCGCGGCCTGCCCCAGCAGGACTTCATCTCCGGCAGCCAGGGCATATTCGATAAAGGGCAATCCCTCTTCAAATGAGATTTCCGACATTGACGCCAACTGAGGAAGCAACAGCATTTTTGCCATTTCCAGCAGTCCCAATCCGGTCAGACAGCGCGCATAAAGCAACCGGATGTCATATTCCGTTGCGCCGCCCTCCTCCCAAACGGCATAGCTTAACGCTTTGGCCCGCTCGCGGTTACCCTGCATAAGCTGGATATAAAGCAACAAAATCCGATAATTGACGTTATCCGGCTTCTGTTTAATCCCTTCATAAATCTCCTGTTCCAAAGCCAAAATCCCGGCTGTATCAGCTGCCGAAATTTTTTTCAGGCGCCGGAGCAGAAGCGTATCCTCCAAGCGGGAAACAGGTTCCTGATAGCCGATATTATCCACAATGTTTCTCCAGCATAAACGTTACAGGCCCGTCATTAACCAAAGCCACCTGCATATCCGCCTGAAAAACACCGGTAGCAACGGGAAGCCCTTTATTCTTCAGTTCCTGCACAAAAAACTCATATAACGGCAGCGCCGTCTCCGGGCGGGCGGCCGTTTCAAAACCGGGACGGTTGCCGCGGCTGGTATCTCCGGCAAGCGTAAACTGTGAAACAACCAGCAGGCTTCCGCCAATATCCCTGACAGACAAGTTCATTTTCCCCTGCTCGTCTTCAAAAACACGAAGCGCCGCAACTTTATTGGCCAAATACACGGCTTCGGCCTCGCTGTCATTCTTTTCAACGCCGAGCAAGACCAAAAAACCCTGTTTTATTTCGGAATAGATTTTATTTTCTATAGTTACAGACGCCTGCCTGACTCTTTGCACCAGTGCCTTCATAATTTACATTCCCTGTTTTCAACCAAATTTGTTAATTCTGTTGAATTTGAAATTGTTATAACTTACTATGTTGCTTAAACATAATTATATTGAAAATAATTTAAGGAACTATAAAAATATGAAAAAGTTTTGGGCGTTGGCCGGGATTGTTTTTTTGCTGGGCGGATGCGAATCTTTCGGGAAAGGCGTTGCGCAGGCATTTTTGGAAAAAGAAGAAGCCAAAGACAATCGGAAATGTGAAATTGTCGGCGACTCTATTATCGGAATTGACGGCTATCTGGCTCAAAACAACACGGTCAAGGTTATGATGATTCACGGGGTCGGCACCCATACGCCCGGGTACTCGACCAGAATCCGGGAAAATCTGGCCAAAGCCCTGAACCTGACTGTTTGGTCAAACAAATCCAAACAAATTACCTTGGTTAATCCCGATGATGAAAAGACAGACATCGGCACGCTGGTTATTACCAGAATGCAAAACGAAGATTTGAGCAAAACCATGTTGTTTTATGAACTTACCTGGTCGGGTATTACCTCAAAGGAAAAACAAATTCTGCTTTATGACAATTCCGGGACATATTCTTATAAACGCGCTGCTTTTAACAATTCGATGAAAGCCTTTTTAAATGATACGGTTCCTGACCCGATGATTTATCTGGTCGACAAAAACAATTTGATTCTTAACGCGGCCAAACAGTCGACCTGCTGGATGCTCAGCAAGAACTGGAAAGATTTAAAATACAAACAACGCGCCGTCTGCCGGGTATCTTCTTATGATCAGATTAAAAACCTGAGCCATGAAAACATTGTTTATATTACACACAGTCTGGGGAGCCGAATCCTGCTGGACAGCGTTATAGATGTGGCTGATCAGGTTTCCAACCTCTATTTTGACCCGCAGGCTGACAATGCGGAAGAAGTTCAGCGAATCCTGGAAATATTGAAGAACAAAGAAATTACGGTATTTATGCTGGCCAACCAGCTTCCTCTGCTGCAAATCGGCCGTCCGAAGCCGTCCGTTACCAACAAAATAGACGCTTATTGTTCGCCTAAAAGCAAAATGTACAAATCACGCGTTTTCAAACAAGTCAAAATTATTGCCTTTTCAGATCCAAACGATTTGCTCAGTTACGGCATAACCCAGGATTTTGTGGACAATTATATTGATTCCAGAATATGTCCGTCCGTTACCAACGTAGACATTAACATTGCCGACATTATTTCCGCATTCGGCGTCGGCGTTGTCAATCCGGTCGCGGCTCATACGGAATATGACAATGACAAACGCGTTATTGAGATTATATCTAAAGGAACCGTTGATTTTCAAAATGACAAGATTTTGGAAGCAAAGTGCAACTTTATCAAACTTAACAAATAGCCGGGAGAAAGAATAATGGACGAAGTATCCAGCTGCGAAATTTACGCCATTCCCTATGCAGCTTTAGTCAGCCCAAACGGCAGTACATCTTTCAAAGATGTCAAAAGCAAAATCTCTTTACAGAAAAAAGGGGCTTATCTGTGGCTGAATCTGGATTATCAGGACGCTGACACTTACGAGATTCTGACACAGAAATACAATCTTTCCGAAGAAGTGGCGGAAGCTCTTTGCGATGAAAGCACCCGGCCGCGGTATTTCAGATACGGCGAAGGAATTGTTCTGATTATGCGCGGCATAAATTATAATCAGGGAAGCGATCCGGAAGACATGGTTTCCATACGCGTCTGGCTTGACAAAGACAAAATAATCACGCTTTCCCACCGCCGTTTAAAAATTACCAACATGATGCGGCAAATGCTTGAAAAGAATCAAGCGCCGGACACAAGCATGCAATTTTTTCTGACTCTGGCTCAGAAAATGGTTGATGAAATCAATGACGCCATTATCGATATTACTGAAGCGACTTCCGTCCTTGAGGAAAAAGTGATTGATACGGACTCGCTCGGCAATTTTTCCCTGCGCGACGAGATAAGCGATTTACGCCGCCGCATTATCTCAATCCGCCGCTATACAGCACCACAGAAAGAAATATTCATCAGTCTGCAAAACGACAGGTGGGACTTGCTGACGCAAGATGACCGCAGCGACATACGCGAAATTTATAATGACATCACCAAAGCGGTTGAAGACCTTGATTACAGCCGAGATCATCTGGCGGTTTTTCATGAAGAACTGCAAAGCAAGATGACAATCAGTATGACGAAAATCATGTATATTATTTCCATTGTAACAGTCATCTTCACGCCGCTCACGGTTTTAACCGGCCTGCTCGGCGTCAATGTTCAAGGCATTCCTTATGCTGAAAACGATTATGCTTTTGCATTTGTCTGCCTGATAATGCTTGGCATTACAATCTTACTGGTTTACCTGATGAAGAAGCTCAGGTGGTTTTAATAAAACAGATAAGCGCAATAAATTGCCGCGCTTATTCCGGCGGCGTCAGCCAATAAGGCGCAAGGCAAAGCCGACCGGGTTTTTGTTACTTTGACCGCACCAAAATAAACGGCCAACACATAGAATGTCGTTTCCGTCGATCCCTGGACAATGCAGGAAACGAATGCCGGAAAACTGTCGGCGCCGTAAGTCGTCATTGTTTCAATCATCATTGCCCGCGCGCCGCTGCCGGACAGCGGTTTTAACAGGGCTGTCGGCAAAGCCGGAACAAACCCGGTGTCCATTCCAAGCCAGGCAAAACAGGAGGCCAGAAGTTCTATGATGTAAGTTAAGGCGCCGGAAGCCCTGAAAACGGCTATGCCGACCAGCATGGCAACCAAATAGGGAATAATCCGCACCGCAACCTCAAATCCCTCTTTGGCACCGCTGATGAAAGCTTCATAAACATTCAGACGCTTTATTAAGCCAAAAACAATAAACAGGGTGACAATGCCAAACAACAAAGCATTACTGAATATTGAGGAATAACGCAGGCGCAACGTATCCGGCAACGCGCTGAAATACCAGGCGGCAGACAGTACAACCACCAGAAACGCCAACAGATACCCCATAACCACACGGTTAAAAATATTGAGCTTTTGCACGAAAGCAACGCTGAAAAAACCAACCAGCGTCGAAGCTGACGTTGCAAACAAAATCGGCAGAAAAACAGCGCTCGGATTGGCGGAGCCAAGCTCTGAACGGTACATGAGAATCGTTATGGGAATCAAAGTTACGGCCGAAGAATTAATGACCATAAACAAAATCTGCGCATTACTTGCCGTATCTTTTCTAGGATTCAACTCCTGAAGCTGTTCCATTGCTTTTAACCCCATCGGCGTCGCCGCGTTATCCAAGCCTAAAAAATTGGCGGCAATATTCATAATTATTGAACCAAAAGCAGGAGAGTCCGACGGAACTTCAGGAAAAATGCGGCGAAACAACGGACGCAGCAGTTTTGCCAGCACCAGCGTCAGTCCAGACAGTTCGGCAATTTTCAAAAGCCCCATCCACAGGCAAAGAATGCCGGTTAAATTAAGGGCTATTGAAAATGCCGTTTTGGATGAAGAGAAAAGAACGGCAACCAATTCATTCCATATCTCAGGCGTTCCGTTAAACGTTTGCCCCAATGCCGCCAAAAAAGCAACAAGAAAAAATCCGGCCCAGAGAATGTTCAGCATTCAACCCTCTAATTATTTTTCGGAGCGGACGGCGGTACGGAAAGCAGTTTCTGTCCGGCAATTTCCACTGTGTTTTGGGCAATGTCATCAAAAAGGGTACAGGCTTCAACCATGCTGATGTAGTTGTCCATATCCTGCGTCCATTTAATCTGGGATGCCCGGATATTCTTATTCTGCGCGACCCAATCAATCGTTGCCTGACGGCGCAGGATATCCAACTCACTGCCAATGCTTTCACTCAGGCGGCGCCCATAAATGCGTTTGGCATTGTTGTAATAATCAGACAAGCTTGAATCACGCTGTTCCAACTCGTTTTCAACTTCTTCAATTTCCCGGGCAAAACGTTTAGCAAAAATCTTCGGGTAAACTTTCAGCTCATATCCCTGTTCCCGGCAAAAGTCAGAATAGGCATAAAGACTGCGGGAAATAATGCCGGCTTTATAATTAAGCTGCTGGTTCATCCTTAAATCAGAATGACTGGCCGGCATGTCCGGCATACTGACATAAGATACCAGACGGGACAAAAGAGACGTCAGTATCACAATCAGAATAACGGCGACAATGTCTTTTTGCAGATGGTAGAACAAGGGTTTGGTTTCGCCGTTTCGCGCCATTTCAACACGGGCATTTTCAAAACGGAAGCCAAAGAAATAAACCGAACAGGCAATAAACCACCAAATACCGATAAACAATATGCTTTTCGGATCCTGCACCAAAGTCAGAACAGAATAGACCGTATTGCTCAAAATCAGCAAAAGGTAAGCCAGACGATATCCTTTACAAACCAGATAAACAAGCGGAAGATTAACAACCAGCGTACTCCAGACAATCAACATGCTGCCGCCGGCAATAATTACAGAAAACAAAATCCGAAAGACAACGGCCAAAACCGCATAGAACCGAAAAATCTTAACAATATTCCCGGAATTAATCCGTTCTTTGTCACAAGGCGATATTTTCAGGTATTTTTTGAAATACTTATAAAATCTGGCAACGATTTTATCCTGAAGAGGCTTCAATTTTATATACAACGGCTCAAACAACTTAAACAAGGGCGCAATAAAGACGGCAATATTGGCAAGCCAGGCATCTATCCTTTGAAACATCACTCAAACCTTTGTAAAAAATTTTATTTGCTTATATTTTACAGTGTTATCAGGAGAGCGCCTTTGAGTCAACGAGGGATTGCAACTTGTGAGATTGTTTTTGGCGGATATTGATTTTTGTTTTTTAAGGCTTATTTTTATATCAACTTTAATACTGAAAGGCTGACACATGAAAAAATTATGGTTATTGGCAGCGGCTGCCTTTTTATATGCATTTTCCGCAGCAGCGCAGTTTTCCCCTTATTCCGGATACTACGGCGAAACGGGACCGGACAATCAAAGCTTTGAATATGACGGCAAACCGATTATCTTTGTCTTCTACAACAATGATGATTGCCCCAGCTGCGGAGAAGCCATTGAGCTGATAGAACAGGTTTATAATGAGAATTATCAGGGGATTTATGACTTCTATCTTATAAACTATGAAAGTCAGGAAGAAAACGGCAACTACAATTTTGCCGAAAATTATAACTTGACAATGCCTTTGACTGTTGTGTTTCAATATGTCGAAAACGGACGCCTGACCAAATATCAAAAGCTCCCTTATCTGTATAATTTCAATCCTTATACATATCAGGAAGCTTTTATGTCTGAGGTTTCGACATTTTTTGAGAATGAAGGCGACCCGTTTGCGGTTTAGGCTTCTTTAAGAAAACCGGACGACTGCATATTATAAAAATTATAATAAACGCCCTTTTTGCGAACAAGGTTCTGATGAGAGCCCTGTTCGGCAATAACGCCTTTATCCATAACGACAATCGTATCCATTTCTTTCAAAGTTGACAAACGGTGGGCAATAGCAATCACCGTTTTGCCTTTCATCAGGTTTTGTAACGAATCCTGAATATATTTTTCGCTTTCGCTGTCCAAAGCCGACGTCGCCTCGTCCAAAATCAGTACCGGCGCATTTTTGAGAATGGCGCGGGCAATGGCAATGCGCTGCCGCTCACCGCCGGAGAGCATAACGCCGCGGTCGCCGACACGGCTGTTATAACCTTCAGGCAAGGCCATGATAAAGTCATGACAAAAGGCTTTTTTGGCGGCGGCAAAGACTTCTTCGTCAGAGGCTTTTAAATTGCCATAGCGGATATTATCCATTATCGAACGATTAAAAAGACTGGGTTCCTGCGGAATCAGAGCAATATTGCGGCGCAGAGAATCCTGCTTTAACGCAGCGATATTTTGTTCGCCTAAGCTTATTTCTCCGCTTTGAATATCATAATAACGGCAGATTAATTTAATCAGGGTTGATTTTCCGGAGCCCGAACGGCCAACCAGCCCCACTTTCTCGCCGTCTTTAATTTTCAAATTAAAGTCTTTGAAGAGCGGTTCGGCTCCCTTGTAATGATAGGTTACGTCTTTGAACTCTATGGCCGCAGAATCTCCGTTAAATACCGCTGCGCCCGGAACATCCACAACTTCCCGCGGGCGGGACAGTAACTTCAAACCATCGCGGATACCCCCGTAGAGTTTGAAGAAATTCATAAAGTTAAACGACAGCATATTATAAATATTGTTTAAAGTTGCCACCAACGACTGGATTAAAACAAACTGCCCGACATTGATTTCGCCGATATACCAATACCATATCGGCAGCGCATAAGAAACAGCTTCCATCAAGGCGCGCAACACGCCCTGACTGACAAACAAAATCCCGTATTGGTTGGTTTCCGCACGATCTGCCAGCGCTGCCTTTTTCATTTCGCGAAAGTAATACCTTTTTTCATAAACATAATTACTGAAATTTTTAACCAAAGCGGCATTGGAAATACTGTCAACCAACACGCCGTTCGCTTCCGACATCAGCTTTGAACGTTTTTCCGAATACGGCGCAATCCTTTGGCTGAGCCAATAAATTGCAGCAATCAGGAACAGGTTAAGCACGATCAGGATTGCTCCCAACTCAATATTAATATCCAGGATAAAGGCAAAACTTATGATAATGCCGATTGCCGGAGAAATAAAACCCCACAAAAGATTGTAATAAATCATATTGCAGTTGTCCAAAATGGTTTTGATTTTGGCTGAAATATTGCCGGCCATTTCTTCGGCAAAAAACGCCGTTGAATGCTGGTGCGCGTAGTTGAACAGATCTTTAGCAATCAACGTATTGTATTTGGGAATAAAACGAGCTTCGACAAACAAAACGGCATTAAGCAAAATCCCTTTCAAAAACAGGAACACAGCCGTCAGGCCGGCCAAAAACAGCGTTTGGCGCAGAATATCTTCCCGCGGCAGCGAAGAAGACAATGTTTCCACAATCTGAGAACCGTAATACAAAGCCACGCGGACAAAAGCTTCGCCCAGTACAACCGAACAGAGGACGCATAAAAACAAAAACTTTAACCGGGACAGGTATTTCCACAAAAATCCAAAAACTTTATCCGTCATTTCCGCTCCTTTAAACTTTATCCTGAATTACTTTATCTGTTCCGTTAGCATAAATAAAGATAAAAAACAACAAAAGTACTTAACAAATTTGCTGACTGATATTAAATATGTAATATCAATAATATTTTAAGGAGCTAAAAAAGATGAAAGTAGGGATTATCGGCGCCGGTTTTGTCGGTTCAACAACGGCTTACACCCTGGCGGTCAAGGATTTGGTTCAGCAAATTGTCATGATTGACATTAACCAGACCAAAGCTGAAGCCGAAGCATTGGACATTTTACACGCAGCGGCCATGAACTGCGGCTGTGACATTACGTTTGGTGATTATGCCGATTTGGCTCATGCCGACGTTGTTGTCATTACCGTCGACTCTCAAAAATCTTTAAACGGCGACCGTTTGGCTCTTTTGGAAAGCAACACCAAAATTATGAAAGAGGTTGTGCCGGGAATCGTCAAATATGCTCCCAAATCCATTATTCTTATCGCCACGAATCCGGTTGATGTCATTACCCGCGTGGTTCTGGAGCTTTCAAAATTTCCGGCAAACCGGGTTATCGGCTCAGGGACGGTACTTGACACCGCCCGGTTCAGAGAAATTTTGGCAGAACAGCTGGGCAATATCTCGCCAAAATCCATTCATGCCTACGTTTTGGGCGAGCACGGCAATTCTTCTCTGGTTTCCTGGTCGACAGCCGATGTCGGCGGCGCCAGAATCGAAGATTTTGAAAAATCTTTCAATAAAAAGCTCAGTGCAAAAGACAAAGAAAAAATCGCTCATGACGTTATTGATGCCGGCTTTAAAATTTATCGCGGCAAAAAAGCCACTTATTACGGCATCGCCAGCTCTCTGGTCAAAATCATTACGGCGATTGCTCATAATACCAAAGAAATTTTAACGGTATCAACCCGGCACAAAGATGTTGAGGGAATTAAGGACGTTTGTCTGTCCCTGCCAACCATTATTGACAAAGACGGCGCTCATAATGCTTTTGTTCCGAGCCTTTCCGATGAGGAAAAAAGCAAGCTG
>JAUNPO010000210.1 GCA_030536665.1 Pseudomonadota bacterium | reverse complement strand
CACTGATCAGAAATATGTTTTCTGACTGGTTTTAGCCTATGATAAATAAAATCAATTAGCAAGTGAAATTTACGGAGATATTGAAATTAAAAATATCATTCGGAAAATTTTTAATTAAGCAAACGCAATTTAGTTGTTTAACTTATCAAAAATTATAATATACTATTGACGGTTGTTTTACAGAATATGACAAAACCGGCACCGAAAGGCGTTTGAAGAAATATGAAAATAGTTAATTTGATGATCAGCAAAACCTGGGGAGGAATCGAACAGGCGTTTCTGGATTATAACAACGCGCTGCTGGAAAACGGTTTTGAAGTGCTGGCCGTTACGGACATCCGGGGACAGGCCGGAGAAAAGCTCGGCTGCCATAAAAACCTTGAACAATATAAAATCCACTTTAATCAGATTAATTATTTTCTGGCGTATCTGTTGTATCGCAAGTTTAAGTCTTACCGACCGGATCTGATTATCGTCCACAACAAAAAAGCCATCCCGCTGGTACGGAAAGCCGCCCGACGGCTGAACATAAAAGTTGCAGGCGTTGCCCACAACCCCAAACCCAAACGTCTGGACCAGTGCGATGCAATCATTTCAATCACCGAATGCCAGAAACGGCTTTTTGCCGCTCAGGGCATTGCCAAAGAAAAAATTTTTGTCGTTCCGAACATGATTGAGGAACGTCTTCCCTACCGGCCGCCCCTTCCTTACAAAAAACCGCCGGTTATCGGCACGATGGGGCGTTTTGATCCGATGAAAGGTTTTCCGCACCTGATTGAAGCGCTGAGCATTTTGAAAAAAGAGGGAATCGCTTTTCGGGCGGTTATCGGCGGCGACGACGACGGTTCTTATGCCGGAGAGAAAGCGCGAATAAAGCAGAAAACAAAAAGCTTTGCTCTGGAAGACGACATCTTTTTTCCGGGATGGATTAAAGACAAAAACAAGTTTTTCGAGATGATCGACATTTTTGTGCTGCCGTCGGTATCGGAACCGTTCGGCATTGTCCTTTTGGAAGCCATGATGCACTCCAAGCCGATTGTCAGCTCGGACGCGGAAGGCCCCGCCGAGATTTTTTCCGGCACCAAGGCGGCTCTGCTTTACCCCCGAGAAAGTCCCGCACGGCTGGCGGAACAATTAAAGATGGTGCTGGCAGATACCTCCCTGGCCGAAGATATGGCACGGAACGGATACCAACTGGTTAATGCCAGATACATTGCAAGCCAGGCCGGCGCAAAACTCAGAAACGCCGTTCTCCGCATTGTTTCGGGAGGCGAGAAAGCATGAAAGAACCGCTCATCAGTATCATTGTTCCGATTTATAATGCCGAAAAATATTTAAGAAAATGTCTGGACAGCATTTTGGCTCAGACCTATCCGAACTGGGAAGCCATCTGCATTGATGACGGAAGCTCGGACAATTCGTCGGAAATCTTAAAAGAATATGCAATAAAAGATTTGCGAATCCTCGCAATCCCGCGGAAAGCTAGGGGGGGGGTAAGCGCGGCACGCAATGCCGGACTTGATGCCGCCCAAGGAGACTATGTGTATTTTATGGATGTGGACGACTATGTTTCCCCTTATTTTTTTGAACTGGCAAAGCAATTGATTGTCCGGGAAGAACCTGACTGCATCTGTTGCGACTATGCCGAAACCAGGGGTTACGGCTTTGCCTTTTCCCGGCCGCAGCATCCGACATTGACACGCATTGATTGTCCGTTTGACAGTTTTCTGACATACAGAGGGCCGTTCAGTCACAACTTGTGGACCAAAATGTTTCGCAGAAAATGCATCGGCGCGCTTCGTTTTGTTCCCGAAATTATATACGGAGAGGATTTATAT
>JAUNPO010000046.1 GCA_030536665.1 Pseudomonadota bacterium | reverse complement strand
CTAAACTGTCTTTAATACTTTGTAAAAATTCCTCTCTTTCCATAATTATATTTTTAAAAATTAATAATACTCTATTCTCTCTCACTCTACCATAAATTAGACAAAAGTCAACAAAAAGCATCTAAAGCATTCACCCGCCTGCACGACCGCTAATCCGACCTTTATCCTTGGCTATTGTAAAAAATTCTGTATTAAGTGCCCAAAATACGCAGCAACAAACCCAAGCACCATCCTTAGCCGCTGTAAAAAGTTTGGAGTTTGCGGCAGATAATAAGAATGTTGAAAAAATACGAGGGAGTGTACATAGAAGTACATGACCGAGCATTTTTTTCAAAATTCTGTATTAGGTGCCCAAAATACGAACTTTTTACAAGACTTCGCGGCGCCCGACATGATCCGGTGCCGATATAACACCCTCTTCCTCCATTCTGTCAATCAGGGAGGCCGCACGGTTATAACCGATTCGCAGCCGCCGTTGAACATAACTGATAGAGGCCTTTTTATCTGCCTGAACAATCGCCACCGCCTGAGAATATAAATCCTCATCGCTGTCGCCGCCGCCCATGTCGCCTTTGTCAAAGACCGCACCGCCGCCTTTTTTGTCAGAACTCAGTTCTCCCTCGGTAACGCCTTCGACATATTCCGGCTCTTTTTGCGTTTTGATAAATTCTACAACCTTCTCAATCTCGGCATCGGGCGCAAAACCACCGTGAACACGTTGCGGCCGCTGCCCCGCCGGCATATAAAGCATATCGCCGCGGCCGAGAAGCTGCTCCGCCCCCTGCTCGCCGAGAATTGTCCGGCTGTCGATTTTAGAAGTAACCTGATAGCTGATTCGGGTCGGGAAATTGGCCTTAATCGTACCGGTAATAACATCCACGGACGGACGTTGCGTCGACATAATCAAATGCAACCCGGCAGCGCGCGCCATTTGCGCCAAACGCTGAATCGCCGCTTCAACCTCTTTTCCGGCCACCAGCATTAAATCCGCCATTTCATCAACCACAATCACAATATACGGCAGCGGTGTCAAATCAAGCTCCTGCTCTTCATAAATCGGCTTGCCCGTTTCCATGTCAAAACCGGTTTGCACGGTACGTTTAATAACCTCGCCGCTGGCTTTCAGTTCTCTCAATTTCTGGTTATACCCCATAATATTGCGAACATTAATCTGCGCCATCGCCCGGTAACGGTCTTCCATTTCCTTAACCGCCCATTTCAGGCCGATAACCGCCTTTGACGGATCGGTAATAACCGGCGTCAGCAAATGCGGAATACCGTTATACATCGAAAATTCAAGCATTTTCGGATCAATCATGATAAGCTTGCACTCATCCGGGCGCATTTTGAACAACAGGGACAAAATCATAGAGTTGACACCGACTGATTTACCTGAACCGGTTGTACCTGCCACCAGCAAATGCGGCATTCTTGCCAAATCGGCATAAACGTTCCGCCCGCCGATATCCTTGCCCAAAACCACGTTCAGTTCATTTTTGCTGTTGCGGAATTGCGGATCGTCAAACAAATCGCGCAGCCAAACCGTTTCCCGGTTTTTGTTCGGCATTTCAATACCGATTGTATTCGACCCCGGAACAACGGCAATACGAACGGAAACCGCCGACATTGACCGGGCAATATCATCCGCCAGACCGATAACCCGCGCCGTTTTGGTTCCCGGCGCCGGTTCAAGTTCATACAAAGTAACCACCGGTCCCGGCCGGACTTTTACAATCTTGCCATGCACGCCGAACTCTTCCAAAACACCTTCCAAATCGCGGGCAATGCTTTCCAGTTCTTTTTCACTGATTGTATTGCCGCCTTTATCTGAAGGACGCGACAATAAAGCAGTATCCGGAAACTGATACCCGTCATCTGCGCTTTTTGTCTTTTTAGACTCTTTTTTAACTTCGTTTTTAGCCGCTTTCTTCTCCGCCGGCTTGCTTTCTATGGCAATAGAGTTGTCATCATCGCTGACTTTGGGTTCTTTCCGGAGTTTAACCGCCTTCTTGGATTCCGCCTTAATTTCAACGGTTTCATCTTCACCGCCTTCGTCTCTTCTGAGCCGCGGCAGCCTGAACCGTCCCAGCCACCTGATGCCTTTATATATATACAGGCTCCAAATGCTGACAAAACGATAAACCTGTAGAGTGAAAATTTTCAGCCAGCGCCACCAGTCCTTATAGGTAATCCCCACGGCAAAATCAAAAAAGAAAACCGTCATAACCAACAAAAAAACACCGGCAATATAACTGCTGTACGCATTGCTGAACAAATCATTCAACAAAGTGTTCAGCCCTTCTGCCTGAACCCGGCCAACATTGCCGCCCAGATTTTTGTTGCCCCAGGTGCCGGGCAGATTGGCCATAAACGTCGCCCCGAAAATTATTCCGAAAATCCAGGAAAAAAACCGCGACACCGGATGAGCAACTTCCCGAAGGCGCAGCAAATCATATCCCCAAAGAACCGGCGCAATTAAAAACAGCGGCATCAAAACGCCCCAAAACTCATAAAGGCCGCGGGCAGCGCTCAATCCCTGCATAATCATCGGATGCAGCGGCTTCACGTCAGAGGCAACATCGACTGCCGCGCCATAAATATGCAAAGCCAGACTGCCGGCAATCAAAAACACGCCGGTTGCTGTCAGCAGCGCTCCGCTCAACCGTTGCAAAAATCTTTTCCATAATGTCTGTTTCTTCTTCTTGGCCATTTTTACATCCCGAAAATCTCAAAAAACAGCCGTATTATAACGCCAAAACCTCAATATTGTCTTAACGGCAGCAAAAAACGCCTCTGACTAAAACGGTTTTAAAACTTGACTTTTGCCTGAATTTAGCTAAAGCTAAACCCCGATATTAACTAAAAACTTAGGATATTTAGATGAAATATGCATTTGTATTTCCCGGCCAGGGCTCTCAGTTCGTCGGCATGGGAAAAGAATTGGCAGAAAATTTCAAATCCGCCAAAGAAGTATTTCAGGAAGTTAATGACGCGTTATCTCAGGATTTATTCAAAATAATGGTTGAAGGACCGGAAAGCGAATTAACCTTAACGGCTAATACGCAACCGGCTTTGATGGCTAATTCCATGGCCGTCATCAGAATTCTTGAGAATGAATTCGGCATTAAACTCAAAGAGAAAATTTCATATGTTGCCGGCCATTCACTGGGTGAATATTCGGCAGCTTGCGCCGCCGGCGTATTTTCCCTGGCAGATACGGCCCGTCTTCTCCGCATTCGCGGCGATGCCATGCAAAAAGCCGTTCCTTTGGGTGTCGGCGGAATGGCCGCGGTTCTCGGCGTTTCTTTCAAGGACATTAACGCCCTTGTCGAAGCCTGCAACAGCGAAGACGCGCTCTGCGTTGCCGCCAACGACAATTCTGACGGACAGGTTGTTCTGTCCGGTCATATGGCCGCCATTGAAAAGGCTGTGGAAATCGCTTCCGAATTCGGCGCCAAAAGATGTGTCAAACTTCCGGTCAGCGCCCCTTTCCACAGCCCGTTAATGCAGCCGGCGGCGGAAGTTATGGCACACGCCTTGATGGACGTTGAATCTCACAACGCGGAAATCCCGCTGATTGCCAATGTTACCGCTTATACGGAAACGGATAAGAAAGAAATCATCAAAAACCTGATCTCTCAGGTAACCGGCACTGTCCGTTGGCGCGAAAGCGTTACCTTTATGCAGGAAGAAGGCGTAACCGACGCTGTTGAAATCGGCGCGGGAAAAGTCCTGTCCAATATTATTAAAAGAAGCCAGCCGGACATTCATGCTTATTCAGTAGGCTCCGCTGCTGAAATTGAAGAACTGGCAAAAAATTTATAACCCTAAAACAAGGAATTCAAATATGTTTGACTTAACAGGTAAAGTAGCCCTCATCACCGGTGCCGCCGGTGGTCTTGGTGACAAAATCGCCCGCACGCTGCACGCTCAGGGCGCAACTTTGGCTCTGACGGATATGCGCGCAGAACCGATGGAAAAATTAAAAGCGGAATTAGGTGACAGAGTTGAAGTTTTCACCGCCAACCTGACAAACGCCGAAGCTGTAAAAACACTGGTTGACGATGTTGAAGCCAAACTCGGCCGTATCGACATTTTGGTCAACAACGCCGGTTTAACCCGTGACAATCTGTTTATGCGTATGAGCGACGAAGAATGGCAGCTGGTTTTGGACGTAAATCTGACCGCCGGTTTCAAACTGGCGCGCGCCGCTATCCGCGGTATGATGAAACGCCGTTTTGGCCGCATCATCGGTATCGCTTCCGTTGTCGGCGTTATGGGCAATGCCGGTCAGGCCAACTATGCTGCATCCAAAGGCGGCATGATTGCCATGAACAAAAGCTTGGCTCAGGAAGTTGCTTCCCGCGGCGTTACGGTTAACTCCATCGCTCCGGGCTTCATCAGAACGCCGATGACCGATGTTTTGGCTGATGATGTCAAAGCCAAGTTAATGGCTCGCATTCCGGCCGGAAAACTCGGTGAAGCTCAGGATATTGCCAATGTTGTCGCTTTTCTTGCCAGTGATGAAGCTCAATACATCACCGGCCAGACAATCAACATCAACGGCGGTATGGCCATGATTTAACGCTCGACGTTAAAAGTAAAAGAACCGGAGTTTTCAAGCTCCGGTTTTTTTATTGTTCGATTCGCTGCACATTGCTTTTTTCGATTCTTTTTCTCAAAGCAAACGCCGTATTAAAAAATTTTTTCAAAACATCCTGAGTTATCCTTATCTTTAAAACCCCGAATCATATCTCCTGTTGACTTTTGCAAGAAATTCACCTACAAATCCATAATGTTAACATCGTATCAAATTGCGCAAGTACAAATTAATCAGGGAGGATTTGCACTTTAGCTTTTTACCGCTTAAAAAGCTGAATTTTGCTTATTATGAAAAAACTCAATTCATACATACTTAAGCAAATTTTTGTGGGCTTTGCCCTGGTCACATTTTCGCTGATGGCGATTCTGTGGCTGACTCAGTCTTTGCGTTTTGTGCAGCTGGTCACCAACAAAGGCCTCCCCTTGGGGCTGTTTATCGAAATGACCTCCCTCCTCATGCCCCGGTTGTTCGCCCTGCTGTCGCCCATCGCCATGTTTTCGGCTTCCCTGTTCGTATATAACCGTATGCTGTCCGACCGCGAGCTGGTCGTTATGAAATCAGCCGGCATCAGCCCATGGAAAAACGCCCTGCCCGCAACATATTTCGGCATCATAATGTCTTTTTTCGGCATATATATGGTCAATCTGGGAATTCCTCAGGCCGAAGCCGCTTTCAGCGAACTGGAATGGCAGGTCAAAAATGACGTTTCGCACCTGATGTTTAAGGAAGGGCAATTCACGCAGGTACAATACGGCCTGACCGTTTTCATTACGGAACATGAAAAAGACGGTTCCATGAGCGGAATTTTATTAAACGATGAACGCAATCCCGCAAGCAAAACGACCATTACTTCAGAAAAAGGGCGTGTCGTATACACGGAAAAAGGCCCGCGTATCATCCTTGTCAATGGCATCAGACAGGAAATCAACCCTGGAACCAAGCAGTTTTCCTCTCTGGCTTTTGACCGCTATTCCGTTGACTTTGGCGGCAATAATTATCAGCAGGAAAAAGAAGAAGGCGTGCGGGAAAAAAACCTGTTTGAACTTTTAAACGCCCGCAGCGACAAAACGCTGACCGAAAAACAAGCCGACCGCTATATCGTTGAAGGTCACAAACGCCTGGTAAACCCTTTTTACAATCTGTTGTTTGTTTTGCTTGGCTGTGTTGGTTTGATTGTCGGCAACTTCAACCGCCGCGGACAAAGCAAAATCATCAGCCTTTCCATTCTGGCAATGGTTATTGTCCAATCTCTGGAACTGGTATTTGAAAATCTGGCGGCAAAGCATATCAGCCTGCTTTTCCTGCTTTACGCCAACCTGCTGCTCCCGTTGGGAATTTGCATTTACCTGCTGTTATTCTACAATCCGGCCTTTTTAAGGCGTCGCAAAACCGCGGGAGAATTGTTATATGAACAATAAACATCTGAGCCTTCTGCTCGGCTCCTGCATATCATTATTCCCGCTTTGCGCCTTTGCTGAAGGTTATGTTGCCGGTCAGGTTGTCGACAGCGACGATATCAGCAAAGAAAAAAATCTCATTTCCGGCGCCAAGATAGAACAAACCAATATAACCGACATTTTTTCAGCGCCGGCTCAGCCGGATAACAACGAGCCGACTGACATTTATTTCAGCGCCGATGAAATGATAAACAACGACCAGATGCAGACAATCACGGCAACCGGCAACGTCAACATTATCAGAAATGACACGACCGTCATTGCCGACAAAGTCGTCTACGACCAAAAAGACGATGTCGTAACGGCTATCGGCAATGTCATTATGGTTGAAAAAGACGGTAACGTTATTTTTTCGGACTATGTCCGCCTGACAGATAAAATGTCTCAAGGCTCCATGGATGACGTAAAGGTCGTCATGGCTGACGAAAGCCGTGTTGCGGCCAAAAGATTTCGCCGTCTGGATAAAGACAACAAAGTCATGGACAAAGTTGTTTATTCCCCTTGCGACGTCTGCCAAAACGAAAATCCTCTGTGGCAGGTAAAAGCGCGCAAAGTCAAACACTATGCCGAAGAACAAAATGTTGTTTACAATGACGCTTTTTTGGAAGTAAAAGGCATTCCGGTTCTTTATACGCCGTATTTTTCCCACCCGGATCCCTCGGTAAAACGCCGTTCCGGCTTTTTGTTTCCCAGCCTGACCAGCACCAAATATCTGGGCTCGTCAATTAAAACAAATTATTTTTGGGCAATCTCCGATAATGAAGATTTAACATTTTCTCCCATGATAACCTCTGACCGGGGTATCCTCTGGGGTGCCAATTATAATAAATATTCCGAACGCGGAGAACTGTTTGCCAGCGGCACTTACATCTACGGACCGCGGGAAACACAACCCAACTATGAAGAAGTCCACTACGACAGCGACGATAAAAACCGCGGCAATTTGTTCTTAAGAGGCCGTTACGAATTTAACGATTATTGGGTCGGAAACGCAGATATCAAATATGTATCCGACAGATTTTACCTGAAAGACATTTCCCTGCCGGAAAAAGACTATACCTGGCTGACATCAACAATTAATGCCCAGGGATTCGATAACAGAAACTACGCCAGTATCGAAGCTTATTACTATAAGCTCGTCACTTACTATGACCTTCCGCGCGCCACCGAAAAACCGCTTGTCCTGCCGATGTTCAGCTACGAAAATATCGGAGAATCAAACAAATACGGCGCCTATACGCAGACAAACTTTGACTTCGCTTCCGTATTGAGAGATGAAGCTTCCAGCTCCCAGCGCTTGACCATGATTAATTCATGGAACCTGCCTTATACCAGCCCATACGGTGAAAAATATCGTTTGACGGCATCTTTAAAATCAGACTTGTATTATATCGACAATTATACAAACAATGATAATGAAACCTTTTCCGGCGCTGTCGCCCGCGTTTTCCCGCAGGTTGGCTTAGAGTGGCGCTTACCGTTCATCAGAGCTTCGGAATCCAGCCGCCAGATATTGGAACCGGTCATCGTTGCCGTTGCCGCGCCGGACGGAGGAAATAAGGCCGATAAAATTCCAAACGAAGACAGCCAGGATATTGAGTTTGACGACACCAATGTTCTCAGCCTTGACCGTTATGCCGGTTATGACCGCAATGATACCGGCAGCCGCGTCAGCTATGGCTTAAACTGGAGCTCTTACGGAGATACCTTTGGCCACACATCCGCATTCATTGCGCAAAGTTATCGCTTCAAAAAAGATGAAGGCTTTGGAAGCAACCTTGACCAAAACAGCCGTTTCAGCGATTATGTCGGCCGTGTCAATGCAACGCCAAACCAATATCTGGATTTAAATTACCGTTTTTCTCTTGATAAAAACTCGCTTGATTTTAAATACAGCGAGCTTTCCGCCACATTCGGCCCGGAAATGTTAAAAGCTTATGTTTCTTACATATTCCTCAAAAGCAACACCAACTCCATCATCCAGGGATATGACGAAAGAAAAGAATTATATACCTCAATCAAGATGAAACTGACCAAAGACTGGTCCATTTCCATTTACAACCGTCAGGATTTGGCCAACATCGACCGTTCCTTGGAAAACGGCGGATCTGTCACCTATGATGACGAATGTCTGAGATTTATCCTGGACATCCGCCGCTATAATTACACAGACCCGGACTATAACGGAGACTTTGAATTTACGGCAACTGTCATGCTCAAAACTCTTGGAACAATCGGTTCCGAATAAAGATAAAGGAGAAAACAATGAACAAAAAAACATTAGTCATGTTTCTGCTCGGCCTGGTCTTGGCGGTACCGGCGCGCGCCCTTGATTTTTCGGCCATTGATCCGCGTTTGGCTGATAACGGGCAAAATAATGAACAAACGGAAGAACAACCCCGGGCATCTGTCCGCAAATCTTCCGTCTTTCAAAAAAAATCTCCTGAAACGCAGGCTCCCCAGCCACAGGTCATTCCGCTCCGCAGCAGTACGGTTAAAATCGTCGTTGTCGTCAATGGCGAAATCATCTCAACCGAAGACATTGACAACCGTATCAATGCTTTTGTCATGACAACGCAAATTCCGATGAATGAAGAAACCAAAGGCATGATTTATCAAAAAGTCCTGACAGCAACAATAGATGAAAAACTAAAAATGCAGGAAGCCAAACGCAACAAGATTGAAGTTTCGGACAAAGACATTGACGCTTCAATCGCCAGTTTCGCCGAAGTCAATAAAATCCCGCTGAAAAACATCCCCTCATTGCTCCGCAAAAACGGTATCAGCGAAAGAGCCTTCCGCGAACAAATGGCTTCAGACATCGCCTGGCTGCGGCTCATCCGCCAAAAAAGCCGCTTAACCGGCGAAATTACGCAAAAAGACGTCGATTTGGAAATGAAAAACGCGCTTAAGGATTTTGCAACCCCAAAATTCATGGTTTCCGAAATCATGATAAAAAAAGAAAATGCTAAAAATCTCGATTCTCTTGTTAGCATTTTGCAAAAAGATCCCCGTTTTGAACTATACGCTTTCCGTTTTTCCGAAAGCCCCACCGCAGCTAACGGCGGAAAACTGGGATGGATTAATAAAGAATCCCTTCCGGCACCGCTTGCCGAAAAACTGGCAACAATGAAAAATGGAGAAATTTCCTCCCCTGTAAAAGTCGGCGATGACTACTACATAATCAAGTTGGAACAGTCTTTTGACCCGAAAAAAGACAAAGTCACCAAACCGACGGACGAAGACATCCGCCGTTTCCTCGAGAACCAGAAAACCGACATCTTTGCCACACAATACATCCAAAGCCTGCGCCAAAGAGCCGTCATAGAGTTCAGAGGATAAAATGACTCTGCCGATAAAAGAAATAATTGCAACATTGCCCAGCCTGAGCCTCACTGTCGAGGCTCACGGACTGATGGCTAAAAAAGCCCTGGGACAAAACTTTTTACTCGATGGAAATATCACTGATAAAATCATTAACCTCTCGCTTCAAAAGCAAGAAAAGACCGGCTACGACAAAGATAACGTCTACGAAGTCGGTCCCGGCCCCGGCGGGCTGACCCGAGCCGTTTTAAGCCGCAATCCGCAAAAACTGACTGTTGTTGAAATGGATGAGCGTTGTATCGCCATTATGGAAGACATAAAAAGCAAAGTCGGTGACAAGCTGCACATTATCAACGGCGATGCCTTACAGCAAAATTTCGCCGCTATGGATTCAGCGCCGCGGCATATTGTCAGCAACCTCCCGTATAATATTTCCGTTCCGCTTCTGGTCAACTGGCTGAAAACGATTCACAGTTACCAAAGTTTGACCCTGATGTTTCAGAAAGAAGTCGCGGAAAGAATTATGGCGCCGATAAACAGCAAAGACTACGGACGGATATCCATTCTCTCTCAGTTAACCTGCAAGATAGACAAGCTGCTGGACTTAAATCCAAACTGTTTTACCCCAGCTCCGAAAATATGGTCCAGCGTTCTGCTTTTCAGACCTTTGGAAAGGGAATTAACCGATAAGCAGCTGAAAAATATAGAACACTTGACAACTCTGGCTTTTGGCCAGCGCCGCAAAATGATACGCCAAAGCCTCAAGCTCATTCCCAATCTCGGCGAAAAATTAGAAAAGCTCGGGATTCCCGAAACCGCCCGCGCTGAAAACATTACCCCGGAACAATACCTGCAGCTTGCTGACGAACTTTAATTTTTTGTCAAAATACTATCCAAAAAAATTGTTGCCAAATAAAAAAATTATGTTATCTTAATCCGTGAAAACATATTTTTATTCACTATTAAAAATTTTTATATAATTATGGAACTGAAAGATTTTAATCAAAAAGAAATTCTGGCAACATTGAGTAACAACGAATTAACTGCTTTGCTTTCACCAATCTGTCCCCCGCAAACGGCGCAAAAAATCATCGCTGTCAAAAGAGGAATCACTTTCGGAGAATTGGAAGAAACAATCAAAAAATTCCCGGTTATCAGAAAAAGCCAGGTGCTCCGCTTGTTTGAAAAAGAAGCCTGCGTCAACAAAAAAGACAATATTTCCGGCGGCAGAATCACGCGTGAAGTCCTGCTCGAAATTGTTTACGCCTTGGAGAATTACACTGGCAAAAAACTGACCCGTGACTGTAATGCACCGTTAAGATACCTGGAAGATGCCTGTGAAAAGCTCGCTCAAATCAAACAAAACGGTCCCAAAAGCTCAAACGAAAAAATCACAATCGGTGATTTTGCCAACTACTTTTCCGGACGCTGCGGCAAAATAGATTTATTAATTGCCCTTGCCGAAAAAGTAAAAGCTTCCAGAGAAACAGTAAAAAGCTACCTGGCCGATTCTTGCGGAATTTCGTACGACAAAGTCAATGAACAGGCACCGATTACCTCCCTTGTTCCCAACATCGGAGAATGCGGAAACCAAAGTCACTTTGTTGTCATCTACTGGCTGGAATCGTTCTTTGATAAAGAATTTGATAACAGCCTGATTGAAAATCACACTATCGGCGACTTAATTGATTTCTTTGCCGAATAACTAAAAAAATAAAAGAGAGGATTACAATCCTCTCTTTTATTTTTGGCTTAAAGGATGCAAACGCCGAACTGTATCTGCCAGCTTATCCGTCACAATATGCGTGTATATTTCGGTCGTCGCAATACTGGAATGCCCGAGCATTTGCTGAACCGACCTTAAATCGGCATTGTTATTCAGAAGATGCGTTGCAAAAGAATGGCGTAAAACATGCGGCGAAACCTTAGCCGGAGAAATTCCCGCCTGCGCGGCCAGCTCCTTAATATCCATAAAAAAAGCAACACGGGTAATATGCCCGGAAGAAGAAAAAGACGGAAACAGCCACATTGACCTCCTCCCCTTTTTCAAAAAACAATCTCTGTACTCCAGATAATCTCTAACCTCATCTATTGCCTTTTCCGCAATTGGAAGCAACCGTTCCTTGTTTCCCTTACCGCGAACCAATATTTGCCGCTTGTCATAATTAATACAGTTTTCTGGCAGTTCAACAAGCTCCGAAACCCGAAGACCGCAGGCATACATCAAAGTCAGCATAACCGCCATACGTTTATAACGGACATTCTTATGCCCTTCTGCTGCTGCTATCAAGCGTTGAATTTCATCCGTCGTCAAAAACTTCGGCAGCGGTTTTTCAAGCTTCGGCGTCAAAATATTAACCGTCGGATTATCCTTAATTTCTTTTTCCGAATACAAAAACTTAAAATATTCCCGCAAAGACGAAATTTTCCGGGCAATACTCTTGGTCGTATAATTCTCTTTATTCAAAAAAGCGATAAAATCAGAAATATCGCTCCGGACCACTGCCGCCGGAACCGCTTTTTTGCATTCTGCCCAAAACTGCTCAACATCCCGCCGATAAGCGTCAATAGTATTGGGAGAAGCGCCGCGCTCGGCGGACAACATCTCTAAAAAGTCATTTATAAGCAGACGATTTTCCATTATCTGCTTAAAAATTCGTTATCCAAAGTCTGTTCCACCTGCTCCTGCCGTAAGGGCACTTCACGGGAAGCAACAAACAAAACCAGCGCAATAAGTACAATTACACCGATAACCAGCCATAAATTAGAATTTTTTTGCCTCATAGTTCCCACCTTTAAAAAAGTATATTGCTAAAAATATAAACTATTTATATATTTAGCATAATAATTTGAAAGAACCATTAAAAAAATACAGATAACAATGATAAAAAAAACAGATAAAATAATTTTGCTCGTCGGCCTCATGGGCAGCGGAAAAACCAGCGTCGGCAAACGTCTGGCCAAAAAGCTGAACCTGCCTTTCGTCGACGGAGATCAGGAAATTGAAAAAGCGGCAGGCTTATCGCTGATAGATGTTTTAAAATGCTTTGGAGCTGAAGAATATCGCGCCGGAGAAGAACGCGTCATGAAACGGCTCCTACAGGGACCGCCTTGCATTTTAGCCTCCGGCGGCGGATCTTTCGTTGCCGAACAAACCAGAAAACTAGCCAAAGAACATGCTGTTACCATTTGGTTAAAAGCTGACATTGACACGCTCTACAACCGTACCGCCGGCAGAAAACACCGTCCTTTTCTGGAGGGCTGCGATTCCCACTTGAAAAACAAACTTGAGGCTTATATTAAGGAAGAATACCCCTATTATTCCGAAGCGGATATTATTGTCGAAACCAAAGACGAAGCCGTCGACAATACCGTCAACAGAGTAATCGAAGCCATAAATGACTTTACTAACAAATAAGCTCCTTCCCAACTAATACCCTTTTGAAATATCAAAAGGGTATTTTTTTATCCAATTCACACAATATTTCCTCCCCAAAAACTTCGTCGAATTTTTCCTTTTCACGGCCAAAATAATGGTTGAACATTACAATAATATATGTTAAAATAGATTTGTGATGACGAGAAAAGGAGGATGTAGAGATGAAGCTTTCCAAGGTGATACTGTTGTCAACCGTATGCTTATTT
>JAUNPO010000209.1:240-1852 GCA_030536665.1 Pseudomonadota bacterium | reverse complement strand
AGCGCAAACTATACAAGAAGCATGTTCAAGCAGGGCCAAGGAATATCAATTTCCGATTACATTGCAAAAAAACGTTTTGATGAAGTATGCCGCCTGCTTAGAGAAACAAATATGACCGCACAGGAAATCGGCAAAAATTTAGGATTGAATTCCGGAAGCTATTTTTACACTTCATTTAAGAAACATACCGGCTACACGCCGGAGCAGTACAGAAAACTTCACCGCAATATGAATAATTAAATAAAAAAATAACGGAACATTTATGAAAAATGTCCGTTATTTTTTTTAAATCTCCTTTATAAGCAATATTTCCCACGGCGCCATTGTTCTGTCGATTACAAGATTGCCGCTTTCATCTGCCATAATAATTTCCGGACAGGAAACTCAGCTTTAATGCCGCCTTCATTTTAAATCAGATCCGCCTCCCGGCGGAGCGGAGGCATCTTTGCTTAGGTTATACTTGAAAGAATTGCCTGTCCTGTCCCCCGGTTTGGTTTTGTCTTTAGGTTTTTTTTAACCGTCAGGTATGTTGTCAAGCTCTTGATAAGCATAATCAACTGCAAAAATCTTTAAAATTCTTTCTCCTATTATCTCTTTAAATTCTTTTTATATCCTTTCTTACAGTAAAAACAACTTTGTTAAATCCTGCCATAAAAACATCATAAATAGGGTAATCCCAACATTGCCCGGTTGGCTCAACAGGCTCAAGCTGCTCGATACCGCCTTAAGTCTATACCGGCAAAGCCGTATTTTTAATGTCTGCAGCTGTTCTTCTATTTATTCAAATAAACCTTTTACCGCCGGATACAATCTTTTAAACTTTCTGTATTTAGCTTCATACCTCAATACCGTATCAGCATCGGGAGTATATATATTCCGCGGTTTTATCAATCTGTCCGCCGCTTCATGCAGGTTTGTATATTCACCGCATCCAACAGAGGCAAGTATCGCTGCGCCAAATGCCGGTCCTTCCTCCTTTTCAAGCGTTACTATTTCCATATTCAGCACATTCGCTGTGATTTTGCACCAAAGCTCACTTTTTGCGCCCCCTCCGCAAATTGTAGAACTCTTTATCTCTATACCAAGATTTTTTGCCACCTCAAGGCTGTCACGCAGCGCAAAGGCTACGCCTTCCAAAACTGCCTGCGTCATATCGCTTCTTGTTGTATCCATACTCATGCCAATAAACATTGAACGTACATTCGCATCATTATGCGGCGAACGCTCGCCCATAAGATAGGGCATAAAGAACACGTTGTTCTCTCCAAGCGTTTTGATATCTTTCTGACTTTCTTCATAGTCATTTGTGCCAAGTATTTCTTCCAGCCACCACTTATTGCAGGACGCAGCAGAAAGCATACAGCCCATAAGATGATATTTACCGTCCGAGTGAGCAAATGAATGAAGCGCATTGTTTTCGTCCACGTCAAACCTTTCACGCGAAATAAAAACCGTTCCCGAAGTTCCAAGTGAAATATTGCATTTACCCTCTCCTATTGTTCCGGTGCCAATCGCGGCAGCAGCATTGTCTCCCGCCCCCGCAATCACTTTCACACCCGTGCTCAGACCAAGTTCTTTAGCAGCTTCTGTCGTAAGAGTTCCTATGACCTCC
>JAUNPO010000209.1:0-230 GCA_030536665.1 Pseudomonadota bacterium | reverse complement strand
TAAATTTTCGGGAGTACTTCTTCACCTATACCGCACAGATCAAGCATTTCTTTTGACCAACAGCGATTTTTAACATCAAACAGCAATGTTCCCGACGCGTCGGAAACGTCTGTTGAATGTATACCTGTCATACGATATGCTATATAGTCCTTCGGAAGCATAATTTTGTTTATTTTTTCAAAGTTTTCAGGCTCATTTTCCTTTACCCCTAATATTTTCGGCGCAGTAAA
>JAUNPO010000045.1 GCA_030536665.1 Pseudomonadota bacterium | reverse complement strand
TAAAAGATTTTTTTCTTATTACTAACCTCATATATCGGAATTTTACAGCGGCTAAGGGGAGGGGTTGGGGTGAAACATACCCCCTCTATCTCCCCCTACTCAGGGGGAGTACGGTGCCGAACTTTTACAGTGCCATGAGCGAAGGGCGTTCTGCGTGTTTTCCAACTTTTGCAGCGCCTTGAGTGAAGTGTGTTCCGGGGGCTAACTCTTATAACGGCTAAGGGTGTTTCGTCTTCTTCTAATCTTTGTTGTGTTTAATGCTTGATTCTTTTTAAAATTCCTGTTAAAGCAATAAGGGTAAACTTTATTATTAACTAAAACGCATATTATTATGAAAGAGAACGTTTTAAATTCAGCGAATCAGTCAGCGGATGCCGTTGATTTGAGTTTGGTTTTTGATGCGCAGGGCTGCTTCTTTTTTGAAGTGATGTACGAGGGGAATATTTTATCCCGCCAGCCGCTGCCGGACAAGAAACCGTTATGGATTGTTTATGAAGGTTTTTTAATTGCCTTGGAAGATGCGCCTTCACCGCTTTTGTGGGCTGCCGCCATGGAGTATTGCGCCGCAATTCGTGTGGAGCATGATTGCGCTACTCCCGGTGAGGACCGTTTGTGGGCGAAATTTCGTCATGAGGATTTGGGCGAGAAGTTTAATGCTTTGGCCGTGTATCTTGGCGGAAAACCTTTGTTCTTGACTGAGCGTTACTGGTCGTCGACCTTTAAAGATTATGTTGTCGGCGGTTGTGTTTGGGGATGGACTTATTTACGTTGCGGATACACCGGTTACAGCAAAGGGTATCCTCCGGCTCGGGTTCGTCCGGTTGTCCGGCTGCCGCAATAATTTTGATGAAAAAAAGGCTCTGGGTTTTGGCTCAGGACTTTTTTTGTTGACTTTTGTCTAGAATATGGTATAAAAAAGAGGAAAATATATTATTAACCACAAATACTTATAATTATGGAAAGACATTATGAAGAAAATGGTTTGAAAGACATTGGTGTAAAGCGGAATTTTTTGCAAGAAATTCTTTACAAGTGGTATCGTTTTCGGAAGAGCCGTTATGCTTATCCGGTGATGTATGCGGACGGAATGGTCAGCAGGTTAAAATGTGATAGAATTGGACGTGTGCCGTTAGGTGTTATTTTTGAGAATCATTTGATTACGCTGGAAGATTCTCCGACGAAAATGCTTTGGAATGAAGCTATGGCTTATTGCAGAAGTCTTCAGGTTCTGGGGCATGAATGTGATGGCGGCCATATTGATTTTTGGGAAAAAGTAGTTAATTTAGAATCAAATGAGCAGAGGGATCTTGATACTTTGCTGGTTAAACTTGGCGGCAAAGTATTGGGAAGTAAGTGGCGCTGGTCAGAGTCTGAATATGATTATGTTGATGCCTGGATTTTTTTATGCGTTTTAAGAGGTATTGACGTTAACCTGAAGAACAGTAATTATAGCGGCTATGTTGTTCGTCCGGTGTTGGATATGTCAAAGGTGTCTGTTTAATAGTTAGAGCTTCAGATTATATCTGGGGCTTTTTTGTTGTTTTTTTTGTCTAAAATATGGTATAAAAAAGAGGAAAATATATTATTAACCACAAATACTTATAATTATGCATGAGATTGTGAAAGACGCGCCTTGTTTGTGTAAAGAGTATACAGAGACGAGCATTGCGGTAAAGCGAAATTTTTTTTCAACAAATTCAGTATTATTGGTTCTTGCAGCGTAAATCTCGTTATCAATATCCGGTGGCATATTCGGACGGTACAGTCAGTGATATGAAATGTGAATGTATTGGACGGAGGGTTTTGGGATTTATGGATGGGGCTACATTGATAAGTTGCGAGGCTAAGGTTTTGGAAAGGGAGATGTCTTCTTATAAGGAAGAACAGTGTTGGAATGATGTTTTGAGGGAAGCCATTGAATGTTTGGCGTCAATACGGGATTATTTGAAAAAAAAGACAATAAATTAAAACGCCTGGTTCGTTAAAATCGAAGACAGGCGTTTAGTCATAATGATTAACTTTTTTTGGGGTCATAGATTACGTTGTTTGATTTTTCTTTTCTTTCCAGCGTTACGCTTTTGATTAACAACGGCTGCGGAAGACGGAAAATTGTGCAGTCGTTGACATTCATGTAATAACACAAACCGCGTTCCATGTCGCAATAAAGGACAATTTCTTCAATACGGTTTGAGACTTCGTCGCATTTCAATCCTTGCATAATCCACATCGGATAGATGTTGTCGCGGTTGAAAAATTTCATGTCGTGTTTGAACTTAATGCCGACATCTGTTGCGATTTGGCTGTTAAGTTCTATACCCCATTTCTTTGCGCCGGCCAAAAGAAGCTCTGTGGCGTTTTTTTGGCTCAGGTACTTGCTTGAAAATCCTTTTGGCAGTTTCATAAGCTTTAAAATTTTTAAAGGTTAATAATAGAGATACTTATAATTTTCAGCTTATATCTAAGCGTAATTTGTCATTTTGTCAAGAGGGTAATTGCAAGGGGAAAACAGTGCCTGAGTGCATCGGCGCAGGCGGGGAGCCCCCGCGGGCGCAAGTTTGCTGTTGGTTGTCCTGTGCATAATGAAGCGCGTTGCTTAGATTGTGCCTGCCTAACTGTTATGGTCGGACGTCACTCTGAGAGAGTGACCCGACAATCCGGGGTAGGAAAAGATTCTATATTTTTACCTGGCTCTTCCGGGTCGCGAGCGTCACTCTGAGAGTGCTTCCGAGGATGACGTTCTTTTGCTTGGTTGAGGCTCGTCTTTGTTGAGAGTTTTAGATGTTGAAACAAGTTCAACATGACATTGAGAGATAGTCGGGGTGGCGGCTTTCAGGGGACAATCGGATGGATGGTTGGGGAAAAGATGACAGGAGGAATGGAGGGGGATAATATTAATCCTCCCTTTAGAATAAGGGAGGATTAACGGGAAGGGGAGGTTAATCAGGCAGCGGCTGAAGGCGTGTCTTTTACGCGCAGAGCCGGGATTGGTTCACGCTCCTGGCCTTTGTATTTTGATTTTTGTCCCGGTTTGGGGAATTGCAGTTCCCAACGGACGTTTTCCTTGACGATTTTGGCGGGGAGGCCTGCCAAAACGCAGTTTTTCTGCATACAGCTCTTGGTGACAAGAGCATTGCGGCCGATGATGATATTGTCAGCCAGTTCAACGTTTTTCAAAATGACGGCGCTATGGGCAATCCACAAATGGTTGCCGAGTTTGATGTGGCTGGCGCGGTTTAATGGTTCGTCACCGTCGATGGCATAAATCGGGTGGCCGTCCGTGTTATACAGAACCGTATCATAGGAGAAAATGCAGTCTTCGCCGATAATCACAGAGCTGTTGTCTTCAAAGCAGGTGATATGCGTGTTCATAAACGTGGTGCGGTTGCCGACGTCAATGGTCAGGTTGTCTTTGCCGCCGAAACTTTCGACCTCGATACTGATATAGACATGGATGTCATCACGGAAATTCAACAGGCTGTTGTTGGCGTAAAAAGTCAGGTCGCAGTTGGTGT
This sequence comes from Pseudomonadota bacterium, assembly GCA_030536665.1. Taxonomy (GTDB): domain Bacteria; phylum Pseudomonadota; class Alphaproteobacteria; order RF32; family CAG-239; genus HGM16780. The sequence goes on along the minus strand of JAUNPO010000045.1, from coordinate 9,621 downwards.
GACAATAAAAGTTTTTGCCGATGTGCACCCGGTTGTTATTTCCTTCAATGCGCAGGCTGAGTTTTTCGCGGCAGGCAAAATTTTCTTCAATTTCAACAATGTTGTTATCGCCCTTGATGCTGATGAGGGCGTTGTTGCATTTGAATTTTTGCGGCAGTTTGACCGTATTGTTTTTGCCGTGGTCGCGGATACGGAGTTTGCGCAACAGTTTCTTTAGAAAATGGCTCATCATTTCTTCCTTTATGTTTTTTGTATTGTAAGTTTAGTATATTTATACTTTTTTACAAGGCATACTGTTGCTTTTTTCACAATGAGCTGTCAAAGAAAAACCTCCGATTGATGTCGGAGGTTGAAAAATGCCGGAAAATTTCTATACTTTCATGTGTCTGAGTTTGAATTCTTTACGCCAAGGGCGGTAGAAAATGAACAGTGAAACCGTTTTGACCCAGAACTTGTGCCACAGGCGCAGCCAGCGGCGTTTGCTCTGGCCTTTGGAATGCAGATTTTTGAAAATTGTGTCGCAGGCTTCGGCGGTCAACGGGATTTTGCCCTTGACTTTCGGGTCGACGGTGCGGACTTTATATTTGATTATGTTTTCGGAAAGCTCGATTTTTTCGATTTCGCCTTTTTCTTTGCTTTGGTCGTTTTCGATAAAGATGAAGTCGAATGTCCGGCCGTATTTTTGCATGATGGCGTTGCAATATTTGAGGATGGCGGCGTTATCGAGTTTTTCATCATGCGAAAGATTAATCAGCAACACGTTTTCTTTCGTTTTCAGCATCTCGTCAAAGCGTTTGATTCTGCGGTTGTATTTGGTTTTTATCGTCGGGAAAGAAACGTCAAAGTCAACGCCTTTGGGAAAGTCGTGATAAAAGTGATAATTATCGCGGGTGTTGCGATAGTCAATCATTTTGGGATTGAGATAATCATGCTCGGGCGGGCGATTGATGAAGACCATGTCTTCTTTGTTCATGAAGTTTTCAAAGTCGTTGAGGATGTATTCCATGCGGGTGGGAAAATCGCAAAGGGTAATCCAGTCAAAAGGGCCGGCATAACTGCGTAGAAAATATTTGCCCATATAACGGGCGGCGGTACAGTCATAACCGATACTGTAAACGATGTCATAAACTTTGGGTGTCATCAGAGGGCTCTCTTACAAAAGGTTTTTGTGTTTCATGAAATTAACAATGGAAGGATCGTTGACGACGCAGCCGATTTCCTTGAGGAGCGGCATCTTTTTGAAGCCGAATTTCAGCTCGTAGGCTTCATAGAGTTTGCCTTGGGCATAAAACTGCTCATACCAGCGGCGCCATTCCGTGCCGATGCCTTTTTGCGGGTGATCCTTGACGCTGGCGTATCCTTTAATGACCTTGCTTTCAAAATGTTTGAAGTTGCGGATGTAGTAATGATAGAGGCGGATGTTGCCGGGTTCGACGCTGTCCGGGTTTTTGATGCGGACGCCGTGGTTGCCGTCAAGAATACGGATATAACCCTTGGTTTGGTGGATGACCTTGGGGTAGGGCTTGGTGTCGACATAGAGTTCGTTGTCAATACCGAGCGCCTTGGATTCATACTCCGGGAGCAGGCGGTTGCAGAACAGGGAGGTTTGGAAGTAGTCGACATCATCGGCCGGCGGCACAAAGTTGCGGAAGTAGAGGTTGAGGATATTGGCCTTGCCGCATTTGGCAATATCATATTTCAGGTCTTCGGAATTGGCATACCAGAATTCGTCGGCGTCGGAATTGATAATCCAATCGGCGCGGTGTTTCTTGATGGCCAGTTCGACCATGCGGTGTACCCAGACGCCGTGCATATGCGTGGGGCAGGGTTCGTCGATAATGTCAAGGACGATGCCTTTTTCTTTGTATTTTTCCAGAAGTTCGCGGGTGCCGTCAGTGGAATTGTTATCGGTGACGATATAGCCGTCAACGCCCATGTGGTGATGAAACAGCAGGTGTTTTTCGATGATGTCGATTTCATCTTTACAGACAAGCGTCATAATCAGCTTCATCTTTTTATAGGCGCCGGCCTGTTCGGCATGGAGCTTTTGCAGGTGCTTCTCCTTGAATTCGCGGCGTTTTTTTTTGCCGGGAATGAATCTGCTGGCCAGTTTTATCATGCTTTCATTCATCTTTTACCGCCTTTGAAAAAAAATTTTGATAACGTCATCTTAGTTTATTTTAACTTTTTTACAAGTCAAGAGAATTGATTGTTCACAAAGTGTATACAGCGGTTGAAAAAATGCGCTTTCCGGGGCATATTGTAAGCAAATTTGTTTTTTATGGGAGAATGAAAGTGCCTAAAGTCAGCGTCCTGATGCCGGTTTATAACACGAAGGAAGAATTTCTGCGCGAAACGATTGAGGCGGTATTGAACCAGACTTACCGCGATTTTGAGTTTTTAATCATCAATGACGCTTCGACGACCAATGTGCGGGACATTATTCTCTCCTATGACGATCCGCGCATCGTTTATATTGAAAACGAGCAGAATCTCGGTATTTCACGCACGTCCAACAAAGGTTTGCAGCTGGCGAAAGGGGAGTACATTGCGCGGCAGGATCATGATGATATTTCCGAACCGGGGCGTTTTTACGAGCAGGTGAAGTTTTTGGACGCGCATCCGGAAGTCGGCGTATGCGGGTGTTTTTTCAAGGTATTTCCCAAGGGGCAGGATGTGCGGCTGCCGATTGAAGATGACGGCATTAAAATCCGCACCGTGACCGAAGGGGCGGCCATCTGTCATCCCGCGGCGATGATACGCAAGAGCGTTTTGTTGGACAACGGCATTACTTATCATGACGAATACCGCTATGCCGAAGATTATCAGTTATGGGTTGATTTGCTGGACAAGACGAAGTTTCATAATATTCCCGAATATTTGTTTCGTTACCGCTGGTTTGGCGGCAATGCTTCGGTGACGGCCGGGAGCGCGCAGGCCGAGAGTGCTTTCAAAGTGCGGTTGAACGCGGTGCAGGCGCTTTGGGAATGTGCGGCGCCGGAAATTCGCGAAATTTTTGCGCGGCTTTATCAGGATAAGAAATACTGTCTTAGCGAGGATGAATTTCGCAAGCTGTTTGCCGTTATGAGTTCCGCCTATCAAAATACCTCCGTTTTCTGGAAGAAGAAAGCCATTCGCAAAATTTATCAGCGCGTTTTGCGCCAGGCCCGCTGTTTGGGGTGGTGGGAGAAGAGGGTGAAGTGGCATTTCCTCCTGTAAAAGCGTGCTCTGTGGTCATCTAATACAGAAACTGCGTGCAAAATGTTCGGTCATGTACTACTTATGTACACTCCCTCACATTTTCACTGGTTTCTTATTATATGACTCACATATCACACTTTTATAACGGCTAATGGCTAAAATTGTGCAATAGTCAAGAGAATAACCTTTTGTTATTTTGAGGTTTTGGAGCCGAAGTCGACGCCGCGGCTGACAATGCCGATCATGATGCCCAAGAGGACATAGCTGGTCAGGCATTCCAGGCCGACGACGGCGCGGGCAACCGACGAATGCGGATAGATGTCGCCGTAGCCTACCGTTGTCATGGTAATCAACCCAAAGTAAATCGCGTCAAGAATACCCTGCACCCCTTCTGAAAAGTTAAAGGCGATTTGTGTGCCTAAGCTGATGTGGATGGTGTTTAAGGACAGGTTTATGACGCTGAAGGTAATCAACAGGTTGATGAAAAAGCTGGTAAACTCCGACAAGTCCCGCGTGGAGGCGCGTTCGTCCGGCGCCAGCAGACCGGAGAGTTTGCCGGCGAAGCTTTTGATGTTGATATAGGCTGCATAGACAATCAGCGCGGTGATGGCGTAGGTTGTCAATTCATCCAGCACAATGTAAATGCAGGCAATGCCGGCGATGAAGCCGGTTAAAAACAGGGCCGGTTTGTTTTCGGTGTTAAAGGTATATTGCGTAAAGTGCTTTTTGGCGAAGTAGTAGTTCAGGCCGAGGCAGATTATTCCCGTCAGCAGGCCGTTGACCAGCGGAATCCCGACATAATAAAGCAATTCTTCCGAGATGTCCGGCAGGTTGTACAAGATGATTTTGTGGTGGAGGGACAGCAGCACCAGCCCGACGAAAAAGCACAAATTCAGGTTCTTGAAAAATGTGCGTCCAAGTGCCGGCGAGCGCCCGCCCGGCAGCGGCACTCTGATTATGTTTTTGGTTTTTTGCAGAATATCCTGAAAAGTCATTTTTCTTACCTCTTATATAATTTAAGTTTTTTTGCCAGCAGCGGCAGGGTTTGTCCCTGGCCGAGAACCGACAAGATAACCATGAAGAAAATCGTATTGAACAAAAACTGTGAGTTGGGGAAGTTTATCATCAGCGGATAAGTGGCCAGGATAATCGGCACGGCGCCTTTCAACCCCGCCCAACTGATGAAGATTTTTTCATTAAGCGTATATTTACTCTTGTACAGGCAGATGAAAACGGCCAGCGGGCGGGCGATGAAAACCAGAAACACCGAGCAGCCGAAGCTGGGCAGAAAGACTGAGCCGAGGTCGCTGGGATTAACCAGCAGCCCCAAAATCAAGAACATGCCGATTTGCATAATCCAGCCCAGCGAGTCATGAAAGCGCAGCAGGTGGCGGCGGTACATAAAACCGGCGTTGCCGAGGATAATGCCGCAGAGGTAGACAGCCAAAAAGCCGTTGCCGTAGGCAATCTGCGTGATGCTGAACGTGACCATGACCAGGCCGACGCCGAATACCGGGTACAGGCCGATATAGGCCAGTTTGAGTTTGGAAAGAACGTAAATGGCGGCTTTGCCCATGATTATGCCGAAAGTGACGCCAAGCAGCATTTGCAGGATGAAGTCGACGGCCAGGCGGCTGCCGTTGAATACCGGCGCCGACAAGATTTCAATAACGCCCATGGAGAGGAGGATGGCCATCGGGTCGTTGCTGCCGGATTCAAATTCGAGCAGGGGTTTCAGGTCTGATTTGAGTTCTCCTTTTTGCGTACGGAGAATGCTGAAGACGGCCGGCGCGTCGGTTGAAGACACAATAACGCTCAGGAGCATGGCGATGTCATGCGGAATGCGCAGGATATAATGGATACAGAGGTACAGGAACAGGGCGGTCAGGGCAACGCCGACCGTTGACAACAATGTGCCGCGGAAGAGGGTCGGTCTGACTTCGCTCCAGCGGGTTTCCAAACCGCCGGTGAACAAAATGAAAATCAAAGCGACGGTACCGATGTGGTTGGAGAGTTTGGCGTCATAAAACTGGATTTGCCCCACGCCGTCCGATCCGGCCAGCATGCCAAGTCCCAGAAACAACAATAAGGCCGGGATGCCGTAACGGTCCGACAGGCGGTTGGCAAAAACGCAAAACAGCATCAAAATTCCGGCGACACCCAGCAGCAGGTTTAAGTTCATGTTCTTTTTCTCCAGTCGTTTCAGGGAAATAAATATTCTCTTTTTCTCAAATTTAAACTAAAAAAATTAATAAAATCATAACCGCGGGGAGCCCCCGCGGGCGCAAGTTTGCCGCTGGTTGATTGTGCAGGCGCGGCCTGAGCGGCAAGTTAGCTGTGGGTTGATGGTGCATAAGGAAGCACTGCGTGCGCCTTGTGCCTACCGATAGTTTTTCACACCCCACCTAACCTCCCCTACCTCAGGGGAGGAATAATCTGATTTTTTTGTTTTTAAATTCTCTAAACAAGCACAATCTAGTCCCTCCCCTGAGGTAGGGGAGGTTAGGGGGGGAACCAGAAATAAGAATCCTAATTGTTCTGTTCGGACGTTACTCTGAGAATGTGTTTCGGGGATGACGTTCTTTTGGGGTGGCGGGGGGACGTTATTGTTGCTTGATTTAGATGCCGAAACAAGTTCGGCATGACATTTTTTGTAGGATGGTTGGTTGGGGAAAAATCAGCGGACGGTAAGGAGTTCTTTCCAAGAGGTGGTGTAGGAGCGGCTTTTATGGTCGCGGCGGATGAAATGGCTGACGCCAGCCGTTTGGCTGCCAAAACGGATTGTTTTTTTGCCGAGGCGGCGGTTGAGTTCGTCCACTGTCTGCATCAGTTGTTGTTCCTTTTGTCGTGCAGCATTGTTGTCAAAGAAATTTTGTTGGCCGCTGTTTGCCGCGTTAATGTCGGTTAAGGTAATTCCGGCGCGTTTATAAGACAGCCCCGGGCGGAAGATTTGTTTCAATCCTTGTTCCATGGCTTTGAGGAATTTTGAAGTGAGTGCCGTTGCTTCCGGCAGTGCGGTCAGAGAGGAATTTTGATAAAAAGGCTGGGCGGGGTTGAAACGGTTGGTACATATATAAGTGATGATGCCGCGGGCTTCGGAATTTTGCCGACGCAGGCGTTGGCAGGCGCTGTCCGTAAATTCGGCCAGGATTTTGCGCAATTCTTCCGGGCCGGTGACTTCATGTTCAAAGCTGCGGGAGCAGATGATGCTTTTTTGACAGTCGTTTTGTTCGCGGGGCAGGCAGGGGGTGCCGTTGAGTTCCAGTACGGTTTTTTCGAGGTGAATGCCGAAGTGGCTGCGGATGAGTCCGCTTTGCGCCTTGGCTAAATCGGCGGCGGTAAACAGTCCCAGAAAATTGAGGCGGGGTTTTAGTTTTCGGCCGACGCCCCAGACATCGCCGATGTCTGTTTGCGGCAGTAAAGGCGCGGCTGCTGCGGCGTCTTTTAACAGGCAGATTTTGTTCCCGCTCATCTTTTTGGCGGTATCGCCGGCGATTTTGCACAGCGTTTTGGTCGGGGCGATGCCGATTGAAACGGAGATGCCGGTTTGGCGCAGGATATCTTGTCGCAGGGTGCGGATTTCCGCTTCCGTTTCAGGGATAAAGGCGATTTCGGCAAAGGCTTCGTCAACCGAATAAATCTCAATATTTTGCAAGCGGCTGCGGATGATGTTCATAACGCGGTGCGACATGTCGGCATAAAGTTCGTAGTTGGACGAGAGGACGGCGCCGTGTTTTTCGCGGAACAAATCGGCGATTTTGAAGTAGGGGCAGCCCATGGGAATGCCCAGCGTTTTGGCTTCGGCGGAACGGGCGACAACGCAGCCGTCGTTGTTGGACAGGACGACAACCGGACGGTTGTTCAGTTTGGGCTGAAATGCGCGTTCGCAGGAAACAAAGAAATTATCGCAGTCAATCAGCACATACACGGCAGAGTTTCCAATGGGCGGATGACGGCGGTTATTACGCCCCAGACGCTGAATTCGTCTTCTGCGCGGATGCGGCGGGCGGTGGGTTCTTTTTCTTCCGTCACAAGCCAGGCGGCATCGTTTTTCAAGCGGTAGCGGCGCGCCAGCATTTCGCCGTTGAGGGTGCAGACGACCAGATTTTCGGAACGGGCGGCGAGGGCGCGGTCGACAATTAAAATATCGCCATCAAGAATGCCCATGCCGCTCAGCGCGCTGCCTGCCATGCGGGCAAAATAGGTGCTGCTGCGGTGGCGGATGAGCGCCTGATTTAAATCCAGGCCGACTTCGGCAAAGTCAGCTGCGGGAGAGCCGAAAGACATTGTTTTCTCCTTTAATGTTCTTATTTTGTTCTTTAATATAGCAGGCGTTATGAAAATTGCAAGAAAAATTTAATAAAGTTTGCGTTATAGTGAATAAAATTTTTGAATTTAAGGAGGAAAGATGAGGAAAATTGTTCCTGAGCGGCTGAAAAAAGGCGACGAAGTGCGGATTGTGGCGCCGTCGCGCGGGCTGAAAATCATCGGCAAGGAAGTGCGCGCCTTGGCTGAGCAGCGTTTGTCGGAGCTGGGGCTGAAGGTGACTTATGCCCGCAACACGACTGATGAAAGCTGGGATATGCTGGGGACTTCCGCCGTTAAGGACCGGGTGGATGATATTACCGAGGCTTTTCTTGACCCGAGGGTGAAGGCGGTTTTTACCATTATCGGCGGGTTTAACTCCAATCAGCTTTTGCCTTATCTCGATTATGACGTGATTGCTGCGAATCCGAAGATTTTGTGCGGCTTTTCCGATATTACGGCTTTGCTTGACGCGATTTATGCCAAGATCGGGTTGGTGACTTTTATGGGGCCGCATTTGAGTTCTCTCGGTATGCTTAAAGGTTGTGATTACACGCTGGAAAATATGGCGAAGATGCTTATGATTAGTGGCGAAAACACGGTTGCGCCGTCAGCCGAGTGGAGCGATGATTTGTGGTTTTTGGATCAGGAAAAACGCGAGTTTATCAAGAATGACGGTTATTGGGAATTGTCCGGCGGAACGGCAGAGGGAACGCTCATCGGCGGTAATCTCGGTACGTTTAATCTGCTGCTTGGCACTTCTTACCGGCCGGCTTTTGAGGCGGATACGGTGTTGATGGTTGAGGATACTGCCGGTTCGGATATTACGGATTTTATGCGCAATCTGACGGCGTTGACCTATCAGCCTGATTTTCACAATGTCAAAGGGCTGCTTATCGGACGTTTTCAGAAAGGTTCCGAAGTGACACGCGCACAGCTTGAGTATGTGGTTAAGGCGCTGCGGCTGGATAATATGCCGGTGATTGCCAATGTTGATTTTGGGCACAGCACGCCGCTTTTGACGCTGCCGGTCGGCGGGACGGCCAAGCTTGAAAACGGCCGGATTTTTATCAAGGTCTGAGCGGCGGGGAGCCCCCGCGGGCGCAAGTTTGCCGCTGGAAGCTGAGGCAGCTTCACAGGCGCGGCCTGAGCGGCAAGTTAGCTGTGGGTTGATGGTGCGTCAAGAGGCGCGTTGCTTAGATAGGGGCTGCCGGTGTTATATATGAAAATTGATGTTTTGCTTCATATCCTCTCTACCCGGAAAAGGGGTAGAGAGGATGGTATGTATAACTGTTTTGAAATTTTAGAATGTGATTACCGGACGAACGACGACGGCGATATCGCCTCCGGCAAAATCTTTACGGCTGGCGCTTATCTTTGAGGATGTAATGTTGTCGAGCCCCCATGCACTGTCGGCGTCATACTCGGATGATGACCAGATTCGTTCGTAATAACGTTTATCAAAGTTTGACATTTGTGTGCCGCCGAGTTTGGATATGGTATTGCTGATTGCTTTCATATTTTTATACAGGCTGTTTAATATCCCCGGTGCCGGCAGACACCATTTGCCTTTAGTGGTGGGAGATAAATTTGGTGCATAATTGACTGCTGCCCACGCTGCAGGATATTGACTACTATCACCAAGCTTAGTAATTTTCTGTGTATTGATGCAAGCATCAAAATTTTTAATTGCCGTATTTAGGTTTGTTGTTGTGCCGATACCGGTTTCTACGAGCTTTGTAGACCACTTAATATATGATTCTATAGGGGATGCCGTCATTGCCCAGCCGCAATTATCTTTGATGGCAATAACCACGCCAATTGGGCTTTTGCCACTGATTTTATCGGTGGTACAGGTGCCGTCACTGTTTAAAATGTCGGCGATTTTGCAGTTTTTGGCGTAGCCGGTACATTCTCCGAGAACGGCCTTTTCTTCAACCTTGGGGCAAGCCCAATATTCACCAAATGGACATTTTAAGCCGTTGTCGCATTTTTCAAGTTTTGTATATCCAAGTTTTAGACAGTCGGTTTCCGCGCATTGGGCATATAAAAGGTTTGGGATTAAGGACAGGCTTGTCCCTAAAAGTAAAAATTTAAAGTTAATATTCATGTTTA
>JAUNPO010000044.1 GCA_030536665.1 Pseudomonadota bacterium | reverse complement strand
TGAATATGGCTGTAAGGGGATATTTTAGGTCTAAAACGGCTCAGCGCTTTCGTGCTATGCCTTATAACGCTGACATCCGCCTCTAGCACGTAGACAGACGTCAGCATATTCTTATTTAAAGTCGCAATTATGCTTGACGACTATATTGGTGAAGGGTTACTACGCCCTGGGCGGCAAACTCTGCCGCTTAAGGTTAAAGGCAGCACAGGGGGATGTTGTTGGCAAGTTGTTTTTGTGGTCTGGGAGAAGTGAAAATAATTTAATACTTTACGCTGTTTCACACCCCACCTAACCTCCCCTACCTTAGGGGAGGGACTAGATTGTACTTGTTTAGAGATAATAAAAAATAACAAATCAAATTATTCCTCCCCTAAGGTAGGGGAGGTTAGGTGGGGTGTGAAACAAAATAAGAATCTGAATGTCATGTTCGGATGTCACTCTGAGAGTGTGATCCGGACATCCAGGTTGGGAAAAGATTCTATAGCTTCACCTGGATCCCCGGGTCGCACTGCGCTTGCCCGGGGATGACGTTCTTTGGGGTGACGGGGGGTATGTTTTTGTTGAGAGTTTTAGATGCCGGTTGAGATCCTGAACATGCCGCAGCGTAAACCCCACAGTTTTGCAGCCGAGTGGAACTCGGGCAAAACTTGCTCCCCTTCTTCGAGGGGAGAAGTAAACGGTGCGGCTTTCAGGATGACGTTCAAATAGATAGTTGGCGATTGGCAAGTGTCAGCGCAGACAGAGCCTTTGGGTGCGAACGAGCTTGTCTGGGACAAACGAGCTCAGCATGACATTCGGGGAGATGGAGGAGGAGGTAAAGAAGATTTTGAGCCGGCGCCGGAGATGAAAATATTTTGTAATCTTTTGTTAGTTTATTTTACTGGAATTTATTTTGTTTTGATTCTACTATCAAGGCAGTTAATTCAGAGGAGAAACGATAATGCATGTTAAATTTCCAAAAAAAGTGGACAGCACTTTAAGGTATTTGAAGCTGAAGCTTTTGCCGAAGACTTTGTTCTTTCGGACAATGCTGTTGATTTTTATACCGCTGATTGTGGTACAGGTTGTTTTGATTGTGGCTTTTTTTGACGGCAACTGGGCCAGAATGGGCAAAAAGCTTTCCGATAACCTGACGTCGGATATGGCCTTTATTATTCAGAGTACAAAAGATGATCCTGTCCGGGTGAAGGAACTGGAAAACCTTGCTTATAAAAATTGGGATTTAACGGTTAAATATTATTCCAACGACGAGAAGAACGTTGTTTTGAGCAAAGCGAACAAAAACAACAAAATGATTACCGGATTTTTGGAAGAATCTTTGCAGAAGACTTTTCCTGAGTATGCGACTAATGTTTATATGAGTCCCAAGCGCGATTTGTTGTGGATTTTTGTGGATACGCCGGAAGGAATGTATCAGTTCACGACCGCCGGGAAGAATATTTTCAGCACGGCGATGTTCAGCTTTTTGGCCTGGATGGTCGGAACGTCGATTTTGCTGTTTCTGGTGGCGGTTTTGTTCCTGAGAATTCAGGTTCGTTCCATTGCCGATTTAGCGCGTTTTTCCGAGGATTTCGGAAAGGGTATCGACAACAAAGACTTTAAGCCGTATGGGTCTTCCGAGGTGCGCAAAGCCGGTTTGGCGTTTATTAAAATGAAAGAGAGAATCCAACGCCAAATCAGCGAACGGACGCAGATGCTGGCAGGGGTTTCGCATGATTTGCGCACGCCGCTGACACGGATGAAACTGCAGGCGGAAATGATGCCGGCCGGAGAGGATAAAAACGACTTTATTCAGGATATTACCGAGATGGAAAAAATGCTTGACGGCTACCTTGATTTTGTCAGCGGCGAAGGCGGGGAAAAGTCTATCTTCATTGATATGAACGAGTTGATTTTGAGCATTTTGAACAAATTCCGCAACAAAAATGCGCTTATCCGTTACTCGACCAATGATCAGGTGAGCGCCATTCAGGGACGGGAACAGGCTTTGAAACGCGCTTTGACCAATGTTATTTCCAATGCGTTTGATTACGGCAAAACGGTGGCCGTGGCGCTGGAGAGCAATAACAACAATCTGCAGGTGACAATCGACGATGACGGTCCGGGTATTCCCAAAGACAAGCGCGAGGAAGTGTTTAAGGCGTTTTACCGTCTGGAAGGTTCCCGCAACAAGGAAACCGGCGGCGTCGGTCTGGGATTGTCTATTGCCAAGGATGTTATTACATCTCACGGCGGCAAAATCGAAATGCAGGACAGCGAGATGGGAGGCTTGAGGGTACTCATCAGTATTCCCTTATAGCACGGTTATACGCCGCTTTTCGTTATTTTGATAAAAATCCCGGTTTCTGTCCGAAGCCGGGATTTTGTTAAAAGCATATTAATAAAATGTCCTTATAATTGCTTTAAGGTATTATCGTTTTGGAGTATTGCTCAATGGATGACTATCAGCAACAGGGAGGTTCGGCGCCTCAAAATGAACAGTCTGCGCAGCAGTATGCTGATATGATGGGAAAAGAAGAAGTTACCGCGGATTATGCACTTAATCCCGGAGAAGTTGAGTTGTCCGTTCCGCAGAAGATTGTTTACACCCCTCCCGTGATTGAGGAGAAAAAAACGGTGCCGGAAGCGGAAGTTTTTGTAAAGCCGGATTTGCCCGAGCTGGTGTTTGAGGAAGCACAGGCCGATGCGGACGGCGTTGCGCTGACTATTCCGCCGCAGGCAGCCGGGCATCGCAATGCCGAGCTGGAAATCAAGCCGCTGTATGTCAAGCCGCAAGGGGTCGGCGTGGATGTGCTGAATGAAAATTTCGGCGAGGATAACGGCAACGGCGAGATAGACGCGGCGGCCGTCGTGATTACGGATGTTGAGAATATGCCGGCGGCGGGACAAGCGGAAGAAGCGCTTTCGGAAGAAGAAAACGCCGCGCCGACGGTTGAAGTTGTGGCAGAAGTTGCCGAAGAAACGACAGAACCGGATATGGCTGCCGTTGCGGAAGAGGTTGAAACAGAAGCGGCAGCGCCGGAAGAGCCGATACCGGAAACAGCCGCGGAAGCGGCGCATGTGCCATTGCCTGAACCGGCAGAAGAAAGTGTTGCGGAAAGTGTGATGCCGGAAGCTGCGGCTGAGGAAGAGCCTGTTGCTGTTGAGGAAGAAACGCCCAGTTTTCTGCATGGCTGGTCTGATGATGATGACGAAACGCCGGAGGCTCTGTTGGGAAAAGTTTTGGATATGGAAGATACCGGCGAGGCGCTTGCGGCTGATGACGTGAGCCTGGATGTTGACGCTGACGAATCGCCATTAGAGCGTTTTGTCAGCGATGATTTTGTGCCGGAAACAGCGCCGGAGGAAGAGGCGGACGAGATGCCGGAAATGCGGGAAGAAACTGCGCCGCCAGTTGAGAGTGTTGTCGCTGTGGAAGAATCGGCAGAGGCGGAAGATGTAACAGAACCGCCGGCGGAAATAATTCCGGCTGTTTCCGAAGAGCCGCAGGCGGAGGACGTTTCCGGATTGTGGCAAAATGACGATTTGCTGGCGGAAGGCGATGAAACGGTTGTCAGTGCCGTTGATGAGATGGAAGAAGTTTTGTTGCCGGAGAGTGTTGACGTACCTGAAGAAGTATCTTCGGTTGTTGTGCCGGAACCAGAAGCTGAGCCTGAAACGCAATGGCAGCCGGTAGCGGAAGAAGCTGTGGCTGTTTTAGCGGAAGAGCCGGAAGTGTCAGGCGCTCCGCAAGATGAGCCGGAAGCGGCAAGGGTTGTGCCTGATGTCACAGTACCTGCAGTTCTTTCGCAAGAGGAAACAACGACGGCTTCGGTTGTGCCGGAGGAAACGCCTGCTGTTTTGCAGACCGCAGCGCAGCCTGTTGCCGCGGCGGTTTCCGTTCCGGCGGAGGAAGCGTTGCAATCGCCGGGAGCCGGTGAGAAAATTTATAATTTTAACCGGCAGAGCGGTATCCAAAAATTTGTGGCGGAAGAGCGTAACGGAGTTATTGTCCTTAATGATTTGGATTATGAGAAAAATGAGCTGAAAAGCTGGAATTTGCTGTTTATTGAAAACACTTGGCAGGAAGTTCCCCATGATACCGCGGAAATTACGGTTCCGATGAAGCAGGCGTCTTTCCGGGTGGCAGAGGTTATTCAGCAGGGGATGCTGCCGCTCAGACTGTATGATCAGGAAAATTTCGGTTTTGAAACGCTCGGTAATGCGCTGAGCATGGTAAACGGCAAGATTATCTCCGGTTTGAACAGCGACAAAGCGCTTATGATAAATGATTTTACCGTGCAGCGTTTGCAGAATTTTGAAGGCAGGGAATTAAACTTCAATCGGTCGCGAGCCGGTTTGCTGACGGGGCCGGACGGCGCGCTGCTGTATTTTGCCGGGGTGGTTAAAATTGTGATTCCGGCCGCGCAGAGCGTCAAAAAAATGTTGCAAGACAATCTGAAACGCATTGCCAAGAGATACAGCGGAAGCCTGGCTGACAATTACGGTCGATACAGTGCCGCAAGTTTGGGCGGCGAGTTTGAAGCAACGCCGGAGCGCAACTCGATTTATTTGAAAATCGGCAAGTCCGCTTATGGCTGGAGCGTCAGATTTGACAACGGTTTAGTGATGAGCATGGCCGATGTTCGCGAATATCAGCTGCGCAACGGCAAACTGCCCCAGCCGGACGGCATTATCGCATACGGCAATAAGCAGTTGTTATTCCGCGGTTGCGCGCGTATTGTGATTTATCAGGAAGCGGAGTACTTTAGTTATCGTTCGTAACGACAACAAAGCTCCAAAATGATTTGGAGCTTTGTTTTAAGGATTAAGGAATGGGCGACGGTGCGGGGAGCGTTATCATCTCTCCAAGCTTCAGGTTTATGGTTTCGTCGTTCCATTGTCCCAATCCGGATGTCCGGGTGAAGGTCATTTCGCCGAATTTGATATCGCCGTTGTTGAGGCGGTACAGGTCAACACAGACAAAAGCAAATCCCCGGCAGAGCTGCGCGGCAATCTTTACCATGTCATCAAAGTTTTCCGGTTTGGGCAAATCCTTTGTATACAAGGGGTGGTCGTAGCAGAAATTTTGTTTTTTCCAATCCAAATCATAAAATGCCATTTTCAGGTTGGCGGAATAGTCATCGCGGAACTGCATGTATTTGACTTCGCCGTTAAAACACCAGAATTTGTAATCGTATAGAGCCTGATTGTCGTTGGCGACATATTCTTCAATGATGATTTTGGGCGTGATGTTGTGATAATGCAATTCAAACCCGGCGACAAAGGCATAATCCGTTTTCAGCCAGTTATCTATTTTTCTTTTGGCTTTGGCGAGATTGAGCTTGTTTTTGTCCCGGACAATGATGTTCCAGCCGGAACCGTGGCTGCATTTGATGACAAACTGTTGAGGCAGTTTGCTGAAATCTATTTCATCAAAAGAGTCATAGACGCCTAAAAGCGGGATGAGATATTTTTCGCCGATTTTTTCCTTAATCCATTCTCTGACCAGGTATTTGTCGGCAAGACGGGTTTTGAGAGGCGTCGAATCGTATAGCTTCAGCCATTGGATTTTTTCGTTAAATGTTACCGGTGCGTCAAGATTTAAGTCTTTGCCTGACAGTTCTTTATACCAGGCTGTCAGGGCTTGGGGGTATTCCTCCCGGCGGAGGCCGGCATAATAATTATACAGGCGCTCTATTTCCTCCTTAGAGTACTTTTTTTTTGAGCCGGATGCGGCGTTTCCTTTTGAAAAAGCCTGCTTTAGGGTGTTTTTGAGCCTTTTCCATAATGAAGGCTTTTTATCGGCAAGGGCGTTGCGGCCGGCATATTTGTTGTGAAAGCTTTCAGCGCTTTTCAGTAAAAGCCGGACGTTTTCCCATTCTTTTTTGGAGAAAAGCGTTTTATCAAGTTCTTTGTTCTTTTGGCCGAAAAGAAAATCTTCACGGAAGCGTTCCAGAAACATCGGCTTAAATTCATCGGCCACGCGGTTGTAGGTGAACATATAATTCAGGTACATCAGGACATAGCAGATGCCGACGAATTCTTGCAAATTGTTTTGGTCAATGAAGCGGCGGATAAAAGCGTATTCGTCACACATGCAGAAAACCTTGGCTTTTGACTTGACCGATGAGTTGGGATTGTCGCGGCGCAGCTGGTAAAAGTCTTCATTAATGAAATACATTCTTTTGGCCAGGGCATAAGTCTGGAAGAAAAAGCCGTTATCCTGATAAGAAGCACCCGGCGTTTCGTTGAAACGGATGTTGTTCTCCTTGAGAAAACGGGCATTGTACAATCCTGTCCAGATGACATTGTTGGTCTGTTTGAAAACGGTGACATCATCCGAGGCTTTTAAGACGCGGTTGTAGAACTGCGGCGCGGCGACCGGCATATATTCAAAGGTTCGCTCATTTCCGTCGCCGTAGAATTTGCGAAAGTCAGCTTTGAGGATATCTAAATTCAGTTCTTTGGCCAGTTTGTATTGTTTTTCGTACATGTCAGGGCGGATATAGTCGTCAGATTCCACAATGCCGATATATTCGCCGCTTGCTGCATCCAGCCCCATGTTCATTGAGTGTCCGTAGCCGGAATTGGCTTTGTTGATGACTTTGACGCGCTTGTCTTTTTTGGCGTATCCTTCACAGATTGCCGGAGAGCTGTCTGTCGAGCCGTCGTTTATCAGGATGATTTCAATGTCCTGCAATGCCTGGTTAAGAATACTGTCAATGCATTCATGCAGATATTTTTCAACATTGTAGATAGGGACGAGAATTGAGACTTTCGCTTGTTTGGACATGCTTATTTCCTTTTAGCTATTTCCTGATAAATTTTAAAAGTGTACCAGGGGAACAATAAATACGATTTAAGGAAATCCGCGCAGCTCCGGATATTGTGCTTTATGCGCCTGCCGAGGGCGTGCGGATGATACTTGAACAGGTATTCCTTATATTCGTCCTGATTGTAAAAATATGATTTGGAATGTTTGTTTATGCCGAATTCAATGAAGTATTGGTGCTTTAGGTTATGCGCCAGCTGCTTTTTAACCTTTTTGTCGCGCATGCTGTTGACATGCCACAGGGAGAAATGGAGCGCAAGGTTGACAAAGCTTTGTTCTATCAGGTTATAAATTCCGTCTTTTTGCGCTTCATCCCGGATGATTTTCAGTGATTCATAAAAGGCGGAGCTTGATTTGTGGCGGTTGTTTGAAACCGACTGGGCATTTTTGACCCGGTAGCTGATGAGAATGTCGTCAATATAGGTAATCCGTTCGGCTTTGATGACGGCCGAGAGCGTGAACGCCGTGTCTTCGGATGATTTGAACGGCGGAAAGCGCAGATTGTGTTGTTTGACGAATTTGTTTAAGAAGAGTTTGTCCTCGGCCCAGCCGACGCTTATCTGGAAAATGTGTTGCGGAACATCCCGGTAAGAGAAGACGCTTTTGCCGTTAAGCAGGTCAGAACGGATGCTCAGCGGAATCGGAATTATCTGCCCGGTTTGGGTGTTGAACATCTGCATGCGGCAGATTGTGATATCCGCTTTGGTTTTTTCCGCCTGGTTGTACAGTTTTTCAAGGGCGTCCGGTTCAAATATGTCGTCGCTGTCCCAAAAGCAGATGTATTTTCCCGCGGCGTTATCAATACCGGTGTTTCTGGCAACGCCGGGACCGCCGTTTTTCTGGCTGATTACTTTGAGGTTTTTGTGTTTTTTCTGATAATCTTTCAGAATGTTGAGGCTGTTGTCCGTTGACCCGTCGTCAACGCAGATTAATTCAATATCCGGCATTGTCTGGGCGAAAATGCTGTCCAGACATTCGGCGAGATATTTTTCCGTATTGTAGACCGGGGTGACTATTGAGATAAGCGGTGCTTGTGCCATGTTTCCATACTTATGTTATTAATGATAAAAAATAAACTTTTTATAGAATAGGATAGTAGTAAAAAATATTGAAAATATCAAGAGTTTTACGCGCTATGTTCGTAAGTACCGCAGATAGCAAAAAAATCCCGGAAATATCCGGGATTTTAATCAGGAGAAAAAGGTTATTTTTTAAGCGGGAAGACGCTGACGTTGGTGTTGGGATAAACGCTGTTGGCAACGGGGTTTTCCTGTTCAAGAATGTCAAACGCTTTGCTCGGCGTTTTGGTCTTGCGCGGATTGCGGATATTCGGTGCCAGCGGATAGGCGTCTTTGGGCAGGCGCAGCAGCATATAACCGGTGCCGCCGCCGTAAGACGGGCCGGAAAGGCCGATAGAATAATAACCGCCGATATAGCCGTAGTCCAAATCAATATAGTCAATGGAGAAAACGGTTTTTATCGATGTCTGGCCGATGGCGTTCATTTTGCACATATAGCCCGGGTCTTCCATAATGATGTTGGAGGTGCTTTTGGCAAACAGAACGGTTTGCGCGGGCAGACAGTCCGGCGTTTGGCCGTTGTAGGTGACGTTGTAATTGATAACCAGATTTATCTGGGTGTTGTCTTTGGCAACGCTGACATCAGTCAATTTAAAGGAATCTATATAGAAATATCCCGGGACGATGCCGATGGTAATCGGCAACTGAATATAATTTTCCGTGCAGGTGTGGCTGCCGGGATCAGCTTCGCAGACCATGCCTGTCTGGCGGTTGTTGTTTTGCAGCAGATGAAGCAGGCTGTTATGGATATACTCGCGGCTCATGGACAGTTTGGCCGGGGCGCATTGTTTGGTGCGGCAGACGATGACGGAATTGGGGTGTCTCAGGTGCGCGTTTTCAACCTGGGTTTCCTGCAAAAAGGGGTCGCGCAGAAAATCCTGCAGGCTGCGGGTTCTCAGGCCGCATCCGGAAAGCGCGACGACAGCTGCGCCGAACAGCAATTTTTTCATAAGACTGACAGACACTTTAACTTCCTTTTATCTGCTTAATGCGTTTATAAACTGTGGTTATCATAGGACAAACTTTTCAAAACGACAAAGTTTTTTTTCAGGTTATTAAGCACATTTTAAATGCCTGGGCGTAAAATCCGGCGCAAGGAGATTTATATATGTATAAAGTATGGGGTCTTGCCGCCGGGGTTTTGTTTTTTGCCGCGGGCACCGCTTCGGCAGCGCAGAAGGTGAAGGTTATTGACGGGGACAGCATTGTGGTTGACGGCGTGGAAATGCGCCTGGAAGGGATTGACGCGCCCGAATATCATCAGGTTTGTTATGATGCGGACAAAAAAGGCTACCGCTGCGGTATCGAGGCACGCGACTATCTGCTCCGGTTGACGGCCGGAAAAAAAGTCAGCTGCAAAAAACTGAGCGTCGACCGTTATAAAAGACAGGTATCGGTTTGTTACGCCGGCGGGCGGGATCTTAACCGCGAAATGGTATCTGCCGGTTGGGCCGTGGCTTATGACCGCTATTCCGATGACTATGTCGGCGCGGAAAAAGAAGCCAGAAAACAGCGGCGGGGAATCTGGCAGGGAAAATTTATGAAACCGGAATTATGGCGCCGCTTAAACGACTAAAAAAATACAAAAAATGCAAAATTAATGAATTTTTTATAGAGATTCTTGTTGACAGCGGTAATTTCTTATGTATATTGCAAACAAAGGATTTATGTTTAATCTAAAATAATTGGATGGATAAAAATGTACGCAGTAATTAAAACAGGCGGAAAACAATATAAAGTGACATCTGGTGATGTTGTTAAGATTGAAAAAATCGCCGGTGAAGAAGGTAAAGAAGTTATTTTTAACGAAGTTTTGGCTTTGGACGGCGTTATCGGTACTCCGCTGGTTGGCGGCGCTTCCGTTAAGGCCACTGTTCTGAAACAGGCTAAAGATGCCAAAGTTATTGTTTTCAAGAAGAAAAGAAGACAGAACTATCGTCGTAAAAACGGCCACAGACAGCAGATTACGCTGGTAAAAATTACCGATATCTGTGGCAAGTAATCAGGTTTTGAGGAGAATTTAGTTATGGCACATAAGAAATCAGGCGGTAGCTCTAACAACGGACGCGACTCTATCGGACGTCGTTTAGGTTTGAAGAAATCCGGCGGTCAGGCTGTTATTCCGGGAAATATCATTATTCGTCAGCGCGGTACAAAGTACCACCCGGGTGAAAATGTCGGAATGGGCAAAGACCACACGATTTTTGCAACAGCCGAAGGCAAAGTCGAGTTCAGCAAAAAAGCCGGCGACAAGACTGTTGTTTCAGTTGTTTCTGAAAATTAGTTTTTCGTTATGAAATCGGAAGGAGGGGGCTGTCTTAAAACCCCCTTTTTCTATTGTAAAAAGTGATTATATCAGAAGAGGCCGGATGAATATCCGCAATCTGCAAAAGTTAAGGTAAAAAGATGAAATTTCTGGATCAGGCGAAAATATTTATAAAGTCCGGCGACGGCGGCGCAGGCTGCGTTTCGTTTCGCCGGGAAAAATATATTGAATTTGGCGGTCCGAACGGCGGTGACGGCGGCAAAGGCGGCAGCGTCTATTTTGAGGCCGTTGAGAATCTCAATACCTTAATCGATTTTCGCTATCAGCAGCATTTTAAAGCGCCGAAAGGGCAGAACGGCATGGGGTCGCAGATGACCGGCGCCAAGGGGGCGGATATTGTCATTAAAGTTCCGGTCGGAACGGAAATCGTGGCCGAAGACGGCGAAACGGTTATTGCCGACATGGTGGAACCGGGTCAGAAGTTTATGATTGCCAAAGGCGGCGACGGCGGCCGGGGAAACATGCAGTTTAAAAACGCGGTCAATCAGGCGCCGCGTTATGCCGAACCGGGATGGCCGGGGCAGGAAATGTGGGTCTGGCTGCGGTTGAAGGTTATTGCCGACGTTGGTTTGGTCGGTTTGCCGAATGCGGGAAAGTCGACTTTTCTTTCCGTTGTTACGAAGGCGCGTCCGAAAATCGCCGATTATCCGTTTACGACCCTGCATCCGAATTTAGGTGTGGCGTGGGTTGACAATTATGAACTGGTTATTGCCGATATTCCGGGACTGATTGAAGGGGCGCACGAGGGTGTCGGCCTTGGCGACCGTTTTCTGAAGCATGTTGAGCGTTGCGCGGCTTTACTGCATTTGATTGATGCCAATGCCGAGGATGTTGTTGCCGTTTATAAGTCAATTCGCCGGGAGCTTGATTTGTACAGCGAAAAAATGGCGGAGAAGCCGGAAGTTGTGGTTTTGAACAAGATTGACACGCTGACTGCGGAGGAAACAGCAGATAAGGTTAAGGCTTTGGAAAAAGCTTCCGGGAAAAAGGTTTTTGCCATTTCGGCGGTTGCGCAAACCGGGCTGCTGCCGGCACTTCGCGAGGTGAGCAAATATGTTACCCGCGACAGAAAGAAACTTGAAGAAGAACAGCCTCAACAGGAAACTGAGGTTAAAAAAACGTGGTCACCTTTGGATTAAAGGAGTTAGTATTGTGGCAAAGGCAGCTGTTAAACAAGCAGAAATCGTGAATGATGATGAAAAGATTTTGGATATCGTCAGCAAGACTTTAGATGACAATAAGGCTGAAGATATTGTGGTTATGGATTTGCGCGGCAAAACGTCCATTGCCAATTTTATGGTGATTGCCAGCGGTACGTCGCAGCGCCATGTGGCTTCACTGGCGGACAAGATTTATGAAAATCTGAAAGCGGCCGGTTATAAGTCGACAATGGAAGGCGAAACGAAAGCCGACTGGGTTTTGATTGACGCTTTTGATGTGATTGTTCATATTTTTAAGCCGGAAGTGCGCGAGTTCTACAATATTGAAAAAATGTGGAGCACGGTTGCGCAAATCAGGTCAGCCGGCAACTAATATAATTTTATAAAAAAGAACGGAATCTTTGCAGGGATTCCGTTCTTTTGATTTTTAAAACAGGAAGCGTTCGACAACAAGGAACACGACAGCCAGAATGAATAAAATCAAGGTGCCGACAATGATGTTTTTTACGGAACGCCGTTCGGCAACGATATGCGGGCTGTTTTGGTACAAGGGCGAATAAAAACAGATGATGTTATTGCCTTTACGGATTTTGAAAAATCCCTGTGTGCCTTGATATCTGAAAAATGTTACATAAAGCACCGGCGCGGGCTGATAGTCAAAACTAAAGTTGGTCATAATCGGGATTGACTCGTCTACAATGTCTTTTGTTTTGACTTCGCTTTGGGTGATTTCCGAAAGCGCTTTGACAACCTGTTCCGGGGTTATGAAACCTTCGGCTTCTTCAAGCGGGTAGGTTAGTTCCAGTTTGGGAATGTCTTTTCCTTCACGGCGGCGTTCTTCGCATTTTTGCAAATATTCCTGAATGAGTGCGTAATAATTTGTTTTCATAATATTGATTTTATAATTGTAAGTAATTATTGTGATTATGAGCGTATCAGGCGGCAGAGTCAATAGTCTTGACAAAATAACAGCTAAATTTTACATTCGGTGAGAAAGGGTAAAATCATGAAAGCAACAATTTTGGCCATCGGCAAGTGTAAGCGCGGTTCTCCCGAAGCGGAGATTATCAGTGAGTATGTCAAACGTTCTTCCTGGGATGTAACGATTAAGGAAAAAGACAATGCCAATCAGGAAGATGAGGCGCGTTTTTTGCAAGAGAATATTCCGCCGGCGGCAAAGGTGATTGTTTTGGATGAGCGCGGCGCCAACATGAGCAGTCTTGATTTGGCGGCAAAAATAGAGGGGTGGATGCTTAACGGCTGTTCCGAAGTCTGTTTCCTTATCGGCGGGGCGGACGGGCATTTGCCGTCAACCCGGGATAAGGCCGATTTGCTTCTTTCTTTCGGAAAGCTGACCTTGCCGCACATGCTCATGCGCGCTGTTTTGGCTGAGCAGATTTACCGGGTACAGACGATTATCGGTCATCATCCCTATCATCGAGTATAAAAGTAAAAGTTCGTATAGCACGTCATCTAGAGCGATTTTTTTCGGTCGGAAGTTTCCTCACGTACTTCTATGTACGCTGTGGTACTTCCGCCGTTAAAATCACTCTATCTAACGCACTCTCCGAACTTTTACAGCGGCTAAAGGACGAAGTACGGTGCGTGTTATCGGTTAGCTGCTGATTGTTCCGTGTGTAATGGGGCGCGATGGAAGCTGAGGCAGCTTCACCCCTTCGGTTTGCCGCTGAGGGATAGTGCATAAAGAGGCGCGATGCTTAGATTGTGCCTTCCTATTTGTCGAATTTTCCCTCCTCTCACGAAAAATAGTGGTTGAATAGTAGAATTTTTTATGCTATATTAGATTCGTGATGATAAGAGCGGAGGATGTAGAGATG
>JAUNPO010000208.1 GCA_030536665.1 Pseudomonadota bacterium | reverse complement strand
AAAACGGTTTTACCATTAACGGCGAGGCGTTGCAGCTTTTGTGTTCCAGACTGTCAAACGACCGCAAAACCAATCTCGGCGAGATTGAAAAACTGATGACCTATATGGGTGACAAGAAAAACATTTCTACGGAAGATATTCAAAACTGCATCAGCGATCAGTCCAGTTCCAACGGGGACGATGTCTGTTATTTTGCGGCCAGCGGTTATGCCGAAAAGGCGCTGAGGGCTTTCCGGAAGCTGATTAACGAAGGCAATGAACCGATTTCAATCGTTCGTTCGCTCACTTATCATCTTAATAAGATTTTGACGGTTAAAGCCTGGACGGAAAAGGGCGAAACAATCGACAAGGCGATGTTCAAACTGATTCCCCGGATTATTTTCTTTCGGGAAAGCAGTTTCAAAAAACAAGTTGCCATCTGGCCGCGAGAGCGTATCTTTGCGGTAATGGAACTGCTTTACAAATGCGAACGAGACTGCAAGACGACCAATATGCCGGTTGAAGAAATTGCCTCCTATACGATAATGCAGATTGCCTCCGCGGCGGCCAAACTCTCAAAGGGTGTATGACGGGGAACTAAAGCAATTTTACGCGGTCTGTGAAAATTCACGTACTTCTATGTACGCTAAAATTTTCTCAGCCGCTAGAAATCATTTTATTTCCCGCATCCTACACATCTTTGAATAAAAAGTATGATAGGGAACTAAAGCAATTTAGTTTAAGAGATAAAAATGTACAGCGAAAAGTTTCAAAAATTTATTGAAATCTGGGATAAGGAATATGCCATCTCCCGCAGCATCGATGCCAAGCTCTGCGAAGACAAAGACGGCAATCCGCTGCCGTGGTACACTTATCCGGCCATAGAATATCTGTCGCAGTTTGATTATTCCGGCAAAAAGATTTTCGAGTACGGCTGCGGATATTCGTCGCTGTTTTGGGCCAGACGCGCCGAACGGGTAGTCAGCATTGAAGACAATCCCGCTTATTTTGACAAATGGAGCGCTAATTTTAAGGAACCTAATCTGGATATTCGCTGGCGGGACGAAGGTGAAATTTATGAACAGGCCATTTTTGAAGACGATGACTGTTATGACGTGATTGTCGTGGACGGCAAAAGGCGTTTTCAGTGTGCGGCCGCCGCGGTTGAAAAACTGGCTCCCGGAGGAATGGTTATTTTGGACGACAGCGATCGTATCAATACATCTCAGGAATATGTCAAAGCGGTGGCGAATCTGCGGTCAGCCGATTTGATTCAGGTTGATTTTTACGGTTTTTGCCCGATGAACAGCTATACGAAAACGACCTCGCTTTTTCTGCGGCGGGATTTCAATTTCAAATCGCTTTATAAGGTTCAACCCGTTAACGGCATCGGCAATTTGTGGAGTATGGGACGCCGGGCGCGCAAGGATTTTTTCAAGAAATTTGCTTAAAAAAACGAGCGTTTTATTGCGCTAAAGAGGCGATTTCGGCGCGAAGTTCATCAAGCCCCAAATTTTTTTCCGAGCTGGTGGCCAGCACGTCAACATAGGCGGCCGGATGTTCGGCGATGGTTTTTTTTGTGTCGGCAATGATTTTTTCCAAAGCCTTGGCGCTGATTTTATCAATCTTGGTTAAGACAATCTGATAAGTGACGGCAGCCTTGTCCAGCATGTCCATAATTTCCGTATCGACTTTTTTGACGCCGTGTCGCGAATCGATAAGCATAAAGACCCGTTTCAGATTTACGCGGCCCTGAAGATAGGCAAAAATCAGTTTTTGCCATTGTTTTACCATAGCTTCGGGCGCTTGGGCAAAACCATAGCCCGGCAGATCGACGATATGAAGCTTGTCATCAAGATTAAAATAGTTCAACTGCTGGGTGCGTCCCGGCGTGTTGGAGGTCTTG
>JAUNPO010000207.1 GCA_030536665.1 Pseudomonadota bacterium | reverse complement strand
ATGGATCAGAGTGATAGGTTTGAGAAGACCGGAAAGATCGTCTGGATGATTCCTCCCCACGAGTATCTGTCAGAATCGCAATCTCATAGCTTACTTTACGATAACATCGGAACATCGCTATGTCGGCCTTCGTTGTTGCTGGAACCCGTACGAGAAAGGTATTCGGGAGTAGTCTGTAAAATAAATCTGCATAATGCTAATTATTTTGAGCAATAATACTTATATTTGCACATAATCGTTAATGTTATTGTATGAAACGGGCATTATTGCCGAGCCAGCGGAAGACGCTTACGGCTCTGGGCGAAAATATAAAGCTGGCACGCCTACGTCGGGAGTTATCCTCGGAGCAGGTGGCCGAACGGGCCGGAATTTCCCGCAACACCCTGACCAAGATCGAGCGGGGTGAGGAAGGAGTTGCGATGGGATACTATTTCCGGGTGCTGGCTATCCTCGGGCTGGAAAAAGATTTGCTGCTCGTAGCTAAAGACGATGAACTGGGGCGTGCCCTTCAGGATGCCAAACTCGTGGTCGGGGAAAGAGTCTCTAAAAAGCGATGAATATGATAACGCAGTGCGATATATACGTATATATGGACTGGCCCGAGGATGCGGTGCCGGTCTATATGGGTGTGCTTCACAGCGAAACGATCCGGGGTAAAGAGGTCTTTTCCTATGAAAATGATCCCGCATGGCTGACCCATCCCCGTTTCCGTGCGTTGGATCCCGACCTGTCGGCATTTACAGGGAAACAATACCAACCTTCGGATAAGAGCAATTTTGGATTGTTCCTCGACTCCGCACCGGACCGCTGGGGACGCACCCTTATGCGCAGGCGGGAAGCTATCAACGCCCGGTTGCAGGACCGAAAACCGCGAACGCTTACCGAGGCGGATTACCTGATGGGCGTGTATGACGGAAACCGCATGGGAGCCCTGCGCTTCAAGTTCTCGAAAGAAGGGGATTTTATGGACAACGACCGGTCGCTGGCTACGCCACCCTGGGCATCGATCCGGGAACTGGAACATGCCAGCCTGCAAATAGAGCGGGAAGATAATGCTGGAACACCGGAGCATACGCGATGGATTGATATGCTCGTCGCACCCGGTTCGTCGTTGGGCGGGGCAAGGCCCAAGGCCAATGTGGTGGATGAAAATGGACGCTTATGGATCGTCAAGTTTCCGAGTGCCGGAGATACGAAAGATTCTGGGGCATGGGAGATGGTTACGGCCGAGATGGCCCGCTCGTGCGGTGTCGAGATGTCCGAATGCCGGGCGCAACGCTTCGGAAGCCGGCACCATAGTTTTATGACCGAGCGTTTTGACCGGACCGATACGGGCCGGCGGATACACTTCGCCTCGGCTATGACATTGCTCGGCTATACGGACGGTGCGAGTCGTACGGAAGGAGCCAGCTACCTCGAATTGGCCGAATGGATCATCGCCAACTGCGACGATACGGACCGGAACCTGGAACAGCTCTGGCGTAGGATTGTGTTCAATATCGCGGTTTCGAACTGCGACGACCATCTGCGGAACCACGGTTTCCTGCTTACGCCGCAGGGTTGGCGATTATCACCCGCCTATGATATGAACCCTGACGAGTACGGCACGGGACTGAAGCTCAATATCTCGGAGAACGATAATTCACTGGATTTCGATCTGGCTATGAGTATCACGCCGTATTTCGGATTGGAACCCGCCCGCGCGGAAATGATACTCGCAGAGGTTAAGCATGCCGTTTCAGGTTGGAGGAAATTTGCCACGAAATACGGTATTTCCAAATCTGAGCAAGATACCATGGAGAGGGCGTTCAGGTATTGAGGATTAAATGTATTCTTCTTTACACAAAAGGATGTGGAAACCCCGTTCTCGAAATATAATGAGAGAACTGAGTTAATAAA
>JAUNPO010000043.1:7392-13422 GCA_030536665.1 Pseudomonadota bacterium | reverse complement strand
ATTCCAAATTTTTTCACAGATAATTACCCTGCTCCGATTATTGAGGAAGGGGTAACATTGCGTGATATGATTTATCTGGAAAAACAATAAGGCACTGAAAAATGGAACTGACCAGTCCCGGCAGGGCGAGTCTGTGATAAGCCGACAACAAAGGAAGGCGGATTATCACAGTCTCGACCCGTGGACTGCTGAAATAAACGGCAAGTGGCCGGGCGGTCGTAAAAGTCCTTATCAGGCAACAGCGAAAAAAACACGGAGGAACGGCAATAAGTCCCCGATATGGCATCAGCGAAGCCGTTACCAATCCTCGGAGGCGTTGCCGGTTCTCGGTGTTCCGCAGTTGCCCGTAGGCGCGATGCGGTCGGAAGGTGTCAGTGCTCGCACCGTCACCTTTTGACGGCATAACCGCCGCCAACAATGAAGACCGCCCAGCCTCTTGCCGCTTCATTGTGTTTATAAAGTCACTGGCATGAACTGATATTAGATATATTTAACATGACAGTGCAAGAATATGGCACTATATGAATTTAATTTTGCATAATAAAATAGATTTTCAATGATAGACATACGTAATCTTTCCGATTTATCGCAATATGCGAACTTCGAGACATATTCTTTTGGAGATAAACTTATCATCTTGTATGATGATCATCGTTGCATTCTGACAGTACTATTTGAAGCCTACAAGCTTGGTATCATCAATGATATGACAAATCTCGTAACATTTGACCGACACGATGATGCTAAACCCATTCATCCTGCCACTGAAGATATATTGAAAGCGTTTGTGAAATTGGATCTATCAGAAATATCGTCACGTGATTTTAAATCATTCGTTGAGTTTGACATAAGCGAGTATGATGACGATTGGGTGAAAATCGGAATGGAGATGGGGATAATAAATAATATCATCAACATCGGGTGTGAAGAGAATTTCAATATACGCGACTGGAGGGGTAACTCTTATGAAAGTAAATCCGGGAAAAAGCACCTTGGATTTGTAATAGGGCATCTTGGCAGTGAGTTAAACACTCATGGTGGTAGAATCGGAGACCAAGTTCTTCATGAATACGACCCTATACGCAAGATTTTAGGATATTCTCAACATGGTCTGTTCCCCTCAATAGACGATACTTCCAATTTCGTTCTGGACTTTGATCTCGATTGTTTCACCACAACTTGTATGGATAAGAGATTCGCATGGCCGGAGGATGTTTTCCGAAAGGAGTATTATGGGGATTCTGCATCCGGGTATCTTATGCATCTGCTTATCCAAAAGTCAAAGTTCATAACCATTTGTCGCGAGCCATCCTATTGTGGAGGTATAGGTGAAGCAAATAAGATATTGGGATACCTTGACCATTATTTATTCAGAGGTTGTCTTGGGGCACAAGCAATAAGCTGATAGATACAGCATACACGAACAAAACCTTAATATCTTAACAAAAGGAATATCGAGTCCCGGCAGGGCGAGTCTGTGATAAGCCGACAACACAGGAAGGCGGATTATCACTGTCTCGACCCGTGGACTGCTGAAACAAGCGGCAAGTGGCTGGGCGGTCGTAAAATTCCTTTTCAGGCAACAGCAAAAAGAACACGGAGGAACGGCAATAAGTCCCCGATATGGCATCAGCGAAGCCGTTGCCGATCTTCGGAGGCGTTGCAGGTTCTCGGTGTTCCGCAGTTGCCCGTAGGCGCATTGCGGTCGAAAGGTATCAGTGAACAACGGTTCACCGTCACCTTTTTGACGGCATAACCGCCGCCAACAATGAAAACCGCCCAGCCTCTTGCCGCTTTCGTATGTTTTCATAAACCATTTTGAGAGCATATAATTTTGTAGTTCCACAAATTATTGTTATTTTTGCATCGTTTTAATGTGCTATTAAAATGTAGCAAAAAATAATGCAGAATATTCAACTCAACATAATCGGACAGAGGATTCAGCTTGTCAAGCGTTCCGCAGATGAGTTGAGCGGCCTCAATATGGGCGAGAAGCTCTCGTATGACTTTTATGACGGGACATTCAGAGATGCCCGTCTATTGTTCGTTAAGCCAAAGGGTGCCAACCCTACGCCTCGCAAATGTGCAATCATTTCCGAGCGGCTGACACAAATGTTCGGTATGCCAGTCGTCTTTATCCTTGCTCCTGCAATGACGTATGAACGTCAACGATTTATGGAGAAGGATGTCTATTTCGTGATGTCTGAAAAATATGCTAATCTTCCGATGTTGGTGGCTATGGAGAAGGTGTCGTCAAGGAAGATGCCCTCTCAGCTTACTCCTGTGGCACAATACCTGCTTCTGTATCATCTTCAGGTAGAGAGTATAGAGGGCAAATCGACCAAAGCCATTGCTTCGCTGATGCCGTATTCATACGAAAGTGTATCTCTCGGTCTTAGCTGCCTGTCAGATTTGGGATTATGCGTTAAGGTGGCACTGGATACCAGAAGCAAAGCGGTCAGTTTCAAACATAGTGGAAAAGAATTATGGGAGGCGGCGGAAAAGTATGTTGTCAATCCTGTTGACCGACAAATTTACTGTGACGCATTGAGCACTGAAAGGAAGTTTCCGGTCTGCGGTATAAACGCACTGGCTCATTATACCGCTCTTAATCCGGATGCGGAGCAATGGGTTATGATGACAAGCAAAGAGTTCAAAGAGATGGATACTGACGGCTCTGTCATAAATCCTAATGAGTTCGACGGCAATATTATAATTGAGATATGGAAATATCCGCCGATATGTCGCAAAGGCGATTCCGAATTATATGTGGACAGATTATCGCTGGCGTTATCGCTGAGCCATGACGAGGATCCGAGAGTAGAGGAAGAAGTAGAACAACTGATTAAGCAAGTGAAATGGTCGGATTAGACAAATTCAAAGAGGCTTTTGTCGAATTTTCTGAAAACTATGTGATTATAGGTGGCACCGCCTGCGATATAGCCATGAGCGGCACGGTGGTCAGGCCCCGCGCCACACACGATATCGACATGATTATTGTTGTTGAGAACATGACTCCCGAATTCGGTCAAAGATTCTGGGACTTTATCAAGGAAGCCGGCTATCGTCCGGAACGACGTAAGTCGGAAGTCGGAGAACCGACAAAATACGAGTTGTATCGTTTTGTCGAAGGTAAGCCGGATTATCCTGAGATGATAGAACTTCTTTCACGACATCCCGACGTGCTTGGAGAACCTCATGACTTGGTTATAGAACCGCTGCCGATAGACGGAGATATATCGAGCCTTAGCGCAATCATAGTGGATGATGATTTCTATCATTTCACAATAGCCAACAGTACGCTTACAGATGGAATCAGACACGCATCTCCCGTAGCCTTGATTGCGTTAAAAGCCAAGGCGTATCTGAACCTACTTGCGGACAAAGCACGGGGACTGCACGTGAATACACGCAATATCAAGAAACATCGCTCTGACGTAATGAAAAGCATGGTCATAGTGGAGGATAACAGTGTTTCAGCTCCATCCTCCGTTGTGCAATGTGTAAGGGAATTTGTTGCAGCGATCAGAAGCGATTATGATAATCTTGCGCCTGCTTTGGCGAACGCTCTTGATGCTGAGCCTGAACTTGTCGGGCAACTGCTCGAACAGTTGGAAATTCTATTTGTGGAGGAATAATGAAAATACAATACGCGTCCGACCTGCATCTTGAATTTGCCGAAAATGCAAGTTATCTCAAACATAACCCGCTTGAGGCAGTGGGTGATATTCTTGTTCTTGCCGGAGATATAGGATATTTAGGAGATCAAAACTACAGCCAACATCCATTCTGGGACTGGGCATCCGAGAATTACAGACAGGTCATAGTTGCGATGGGCAACCACGAGTTCTACAAATATTTTGATATAAAGACACTGGATAATGGATACATAAATCAAATACGCCATAATGTCGCCGCGTACTACAACAGTGTCATTTCCATAGGAGACACCGACATCATAGTATCGACTCTCTGGTCGGAAATACCCAGGGAAGAAGCCATATTCACAGAGCGGGTAATCTCTGATTTCCGACGCATAATGTATGGCGAGGATCTACTGACATTTGCGGATTTCAACAGAGAACACAGGAAGTGTCTTGATTTTGTAAAATCAGCAGTAACCGCCAGCAAAGCCGGACACAAGATTGTGGTGAGCCACCATGTTCCCTCATTCAGAATGCAATGTCCTAAATTCAAAGACAGCAAAGCGAATGGGGCATTTATTGTTGAGCTGGAAGACTTTATAAAAGAGAGCAATATAGAATATTGGATTTATGGGCATTCCCATTATAATGTAGATGTACGGATTGGGGACACTCAATGTATCTCTAATCAGCTCGGGTATGTTTTCAATAATGAGCATTTGACCTTCCGAAACGACGCTTTCATCGAAGTGTAAATGCCGAAATCGCTTATGGAATAATAAGCGTGATGGTTCCAATGCCTCTTTCCGCTTTAGCATGAATATCACCCAAAGGGTATAATTCGCATTGTTGCAAAATAATTTATACCCTTAATGGTGTAATCCGAATAATATTTACTATTTTTACACCCTAAAGGGTATATTGCATGACTCAGTTAGCTAAATACGTTAAGGAGATGCGCAAGCAGTTCGGGCTTACGCAGGTTGATCTGTCCCAGAAATCCGGGGTCGGTTTGCGCTTTGTGCGCGAACTTGAACAAGGAAAGAAAACTCTCCGACTTGATAAAGTCAATCAGGTTTTGGCCCTCTTTAGCTCAGAAATGGCACCGGCAAAAATAGAGAGGGAAACATTCTATAATGATGATTTTGAATAAATATGGAAATCAAGAAAGATAAGAAAGTAATCATCACAGGGAAAAAAGGTATGTCTGGTTGCCGGGATACTGGCTGGGATCTGCGGGATCTATTGGCTGGTCAAGGCATTACTTTACGACGAGACCAACCTACCGGCGATCCTGTCAAGCTTTGCCATGGCTCTGTTTCTAACCCTTTACGCACAGAAACGATAATATGGAGAAATTGAATTTGGTCTCTCCGGAAATCATAGACTATGTGGAGCGGGAGATTATTCCCCGATACGCGTCCTTTGACAAAGCGCATCAAGAGAACCATGTCCGTATGGTAATCGAGCAGAGTCTGAAACTCGTCGAGCATACTCCGTCGATAAACGCCGATATGGTTTATGTCATAGCGGCATTCCATGATCTCGGTCTTATCAATGGTCGGGAGAATCATCATCGAGACTCCCGAATAATTCCTGAAGCTGATGAGTTTGTCAGGACTCATTTCACGGCGGAGCAGATTAGGATAATGGGCGAAGCCGTCGAGGATCACCGGGCATCCAATAGTCAGAAGCCGCGTAGCGAATACGGCTTGATAGTTGACGAAGCCGACCGTTTCATCGACCCTGAGACGATAATCAGACGCACCATCCAATATGGTCTGGCGAATTATCCTCAACTCGACAGTGCCGGACATTATCAAAGGACAATCGAACACCTCCATGAAAAGTACGGACCGAAAGGTTATCTTAAGGTCTGGATTCCATGGAGCGATAATGCAAAGAATCTGAAAAAGCTACATGCCCTCGGCTCGATGAGATTTTCAACCGCATCTTCGATGAGGAAACAATCCCTGTGGAATAGTCCACACAGAGTAAGATTGACCCTCCTTTCAGCGTCAATTACACTTGCCTTCAGACTCATCGCCGACATCCTCGGACGCATCTTCTCTACATCCCGCGCGAGAATCTAAAAACCGCGTGCTTAAATTTGGCTAATTGTCAGATTTTGAGTAACTTTATAACGCGAAAGTTACTTGATTTGCGACTTCTATCCGGCTTACTTTTCGCGGTACAAATCGGTAGAGCTGAAAATTTACAGTTACTTGAAATTAAATTTCCGTATTTTAACAGTTTATCTCACGAAAAATCATTAACTTTGCACTTGTACAAGATGTACGAAAAAGAGGTCATTTCCGAAGGATGAAGTCAGCCGGGAGGCCCCAAATCCTCAAAAATCAGAAATGCAACCTGCCTCGGTATTATA
>JAUNPO010000043.1:0-7382 GCA_030536665.1 Pseudomonadota bacterium | reverse complement strand
AAGTAGCACGCTATCAACGATATAAGGATAGTGCATCGGCAAGTAATTCCTTTTCTTAGCTACAATCAATGGAGGTATTTGGCATGTACAATGGTCTCAAGAAGTAGATAAACGTGGAATAATTCCAATTCGCTCAATATTCTAATGAAAAAGATTTTCTTACTATTTATAGTAGCGTTTTTTATTTGCTCAAATTTACAAGCGAAGAAATTGTTCGTCGAGATGGAATTTCACAAAAATTCCATTAAACTTGACGATGGTTCTAATAAAAAGCGACAAACATTAAAGGATAAGGACGGCCAAGATCTGAAATTTACATCCCTTATAGGAGCCCTAAACTATATGTCATTACAAGGTTGGGAGTTAGAAGATATTAAATCTGTAACATCTGGCAGCGGTTATGTTGGGGTTTATGGAGGCGGAAGCTCCACGAGTACGAAAGTTTACTACATCTTCTCCAAAGAGGTATCAAATGAAGAATTAGAACAAGTTGTCAACAATAGCTATAAAAACGATTAACCGCATCTTATCGCGTACCGCATACGCTCTAACTTTATGGAAGCCCCCGCACGTTATGGGCTTATCTTTTCTAACTTCATTACAACTCCATCGAGACGCTTCTGGTTTTGGAGTCGTAAGCAGTGCCAATTATCCACTCGGCTACCGCGTTCCGAGAGGGGATTGGTTATTATAAGGACTATCTGAGATTCCATGCGCCTACATCACCTACATGATGCAACCGTTTCTTGATGCCGACGAGTTGCAAAAACTCCACCACAACGCAAAGATCTGGACAGTTCATGCCATGCCGCCTTTCACTCCGGTAAATCTTCGAAGCGACCATCTGACCAAGGAGGATTTGAAACATTTAGGCTATAATGTCGGTAAGTTCCTCAGACTACAAGGGGGAGTCATCGCCCGTTTCGTCAAGAAGGTATTTGAGAAGCCCTTTGAAAGTACCCAGATACGGACAATCGAGCAGAAACTCCGAGAGAGCAAATCAACAAAAGAAAGAATCCCTATCCATACCCGTGACCAGATGGACAAGATGTTCAAGCACTTTCAGCGGTATGGCAACATCAACTTAGACATACTTAGCAGAGCCTGACAAGTTGAGAACATAGACGATTCCCCGATACTTATGAATTAGTCTCTGCCACTTCAACAGCTACGACGACTTCATCGAATTCTGCCAGGTGATCCACGCCGACGAGAAAGACCCGGAGCTGATGGCCCAGGACTACGAGGGCTTCCCCCCGCCAATGGTACAACGATGGCTTCATGTCGGAGGACGACTTCGACCATATCCTCGAATACTCGGATATGTGCGACAAGCACGGTCAGGAGGCCGTCAATGACTACATGGAGTTCCACGACGAACTCGACATCTTCGAGGAAGCCTACTGCGGAGAGTGGGACAGCGAAGAAGACTTCGCCCGGCACATCATCAGCGAGTGCTACAATCTCGACAGCGAGATGGGCGACCTCGCCCGCTACTTCGACTACGAAGCCTTCGGACGCGAGCTGTTTATGTACGACTACTCGATGGGCGCCAACAATAACGTGTTCCGCAACATCTGACCCCTCTAACCCTCTCAACGATAAAGGGCTTTTCCGAAAGGAAAGGCTCTTTTGTCATTGAAAATTATTCAAAATATTAGGTCACCTAGGAACATTCCTATCCCATGATCTTCAATATATTCTCTATTTCTGTTTATCAATTCTTGTTGACTTTCATAGATTTTCCCACATTTTTCGCATTTGACACTTCCGTCATTTTTGTTTAAATCAAACTCTGTCCCCAAACACGATAAGCAACGTAGTTTCGCGTATCCAAAACAACTTGTACCGAGACTTTTGGATGTGATGATAACCTGTGATGCATCATTATGTACGGCGTTTACCAGAGAAGTCGATATATATCCAAGAATATCAGATAATTCGCTTTCAAACTTACGCGTTTCGTCACCGGCTCCACTTCGAGCATGTGCTATTTCATGAAGTAATGTACCTAAAAATGACTCTGGTCGATAAAGACAAGCCCTGCTTATATATATTTCGCTCGTCACAAAATTACATGTACCTTCTACAAAGGTCGCATCATCATAGTATTTTATAGTTTCTACCAAAAGTATTTTAGAATAACCAAGAGGCATCCCACCAATACTTTTGATTACTACATCTTTCATAGACCATACTTCAAGTTCCTTCTTGGTCAAATCTGATTCTGACAAAATATGACCTACTAATAATTTGGCACCTGTTTCAGTAATTATTGTATTTTCCATACCACAAAGTTACACATTTTCTCATAATTAGCGTGTCTTTTCGTCCATATAAATACGCGCGTAACTTCGTGGCAAAGTTAGTTTTGCCATGTCTAAAAACCGCATATCACATCTCAGTCAAAGGCTACGTCGGAGGCTACGACTTCGACCGCTCGACCGTTGACCGCGAACTCGCCAAAAACGAGGGCAAGCAGGTCAACGTCCTTATCGACAGCCTCGGCGGTTCCCTCGCCACCGGCCTGTCTATCTCCGCAGCCTTCAAGAACCACGGCAATGTCAATGTGCATTTCGTGGGCCTCAATGCTTCCGCCGCAACCATCATTTGCTCAGTGTACACACTTTCAGGTATTACTAGGTGATTTA
Source organism: Pseudomonadota bacterium (assembly GCA_030536665.1). GTDB lineage: Bacteria > Pseudomonadota > Alphaproteobacteria > RF32 > CAG-239 > HGM16780. Next base: position 4,731 of record JAUNPO010000043.1, on the reverse strand, counting down.
TCAAAAATCACCACAAAATCACCACATCTCTCAAATTTTCACCATACAAATTATTCCAGCTCTTCAGCCCTGCTTCTCAGTTGGTTAACACTTGCCAAACGGTTATTTTATGGGAGTGAGAGTGGTTAAGTTGATAACCCCCAACTCACTCTTTTACTTTGCGTTAGAATTTCAAACGAAACCCAAAAACCAAAGTAAAATGGAAACTTCCAAAATCACTTTTGACCACCTGCCACATGTGGTAAGCGGTCTCTCCGAGAAAATCGACCGAGTGCTTGACCTGCTTGAAAAGCTCGGCATCGCCAACCCTATTAAGAATGTCAAACCCTCACGCAGACTCGTGTATGCGAAAGAGGCTTGCCAGATAATAGGCAAGTCACTTTCGAGCCTCTACCGCGGCATCAAAGCTCCGAATGACCCCATTCCGAGCTATAAGCGCGGCAAGCTGCTTTATTTCTATGAGGATGAACTATACGCTTGGATTGAGGGCGGACGCAAACATGCCACCTCCCCAAGTTTCGCTGACCATGCTAATGCAATGACAGCCGGAATGAAACGCCGTCCGCGAGGAGGCTACAATCTGTAAAGTCGTATGGTATCAACACTAAAGATTCGCGCGCCTCCCAAATTCGCAACCAATCCGGGAACTCAATCAATGTCTAACCGAGCAAAACGCTCATAAACCTAAATAAACATGCCAACAACAACTACCCCTTCTACTCAGTCATCCGAGTTGACTGGCAACTCTAACTCTATGGAAAATTCCATCTTCGCCGATACTCAGCCGATGGCTGATGAGGTAGCAACCGCTACCACCAAATCGGCACGTCCGACCGCCAAGCAGCGCAAGAGCGACCTTGACGATTATCGCAAGGCTTTCTTTTCGCCGATTAAACTCGGTAAGGACAACAAGCATCAGGAGGCAATCAGCAATGAGACGTTTGACCGCGTTGAGCGCATCGGCCGCTACTTCGGCAATGCCGATTACAGCGTCAGCAGCTTTGTCGGGCACATCATCAACGAGCACCTCGATGCCAACGTAGCCAACTACGAAAGTTGGTTCACCGTAATCAGTAAGTCGTTCTAATCACTGCTTCGAAGCAGTGAGGAATGGCGAAGCCATCGGCAGCGCCGGTATCCGGAGAACCTGATAGGGTTTGGAGGATAGCAAGGTAGTGGCAATGTAAACATTCCCGACCTTGCATCCTCCGAAACCGGAAGGCTGGAGTCCGTTCCCGATGTTCACAATGTCAAACTTCAAATTCCCCAACCATGACTTTTACCCGTAGAAAGAAGGCTCCTGAGGGAGCTGAAAAATCGGCGGTCAAAATGCACGTTGTAAGCGTAAGGCTGACCGATGAACAGTATCAGATCGCACTTGAAAAATGCCGCAAATCCGGCAGAAAACTGTCCGACTACTGGCGATGCGCTCTGACAAAATCAGAGGTAATACAGGTCGCCCAACCTGAAGACATGGCACTTTTGCGCCAGATCGGAAGTATGGCGAACAATCTCAATCAGCTTGCAAAGAAAGCCAACGAAGGCGGTTTCAAGCTGGTGCAATGGTCGCTCGACAAGTTGAGCAAGGAGATAAAATCACTTTACACCAAGCTGTCGCATGATTGGAGGAATCACTAAAGGGAGCTGTTTCTCAGGCTGCGTTGAATATGTTCTTGCGCTGAAAGAGAAGAACAAGGAGGCACGGTTGCTCTATTCCGAGGGACTGTTGACCGATACTCCGAAAGATATTGTCGATGGTTTCGAGTGCCAGCGGCATCTAAACAGCCGTGTCCGGCATTGGTGCGGACACATTTCTCTATCCTATTCGCCGGAGGATTCGGCACGGCTTTCAGATGAAGCCATGGTGAAACTCGCGCTGGAATATATGGAGAAAATGGGCATCACGAACACCCAGTTTATCATAGCACGCCATCTGGACAAGGAGCACCCTCACTGCCACATCGTCTATAATCGAGTGGACAATGACGGCAAATGTGTTAGCGACAGCTTCGAGTATTACCGCAACAACGAGATCTGCGACAAGATGAAAAAGAAGTACGGTCTGACCTATGGTGAGAACAAAGACCACGTGAAAACACAGCGTCTGCAAGGACGGTCGAAGACTCGTCAGGAGATATATCTTGCCGTTCAAGCCGCCAAGCGGACCGCAAAAGACTGGACTTTCTTTCAGCGTGAACTCGCCCAGAAAGGCATCTCTGTAAGGAAGAAATTTCGACGTGGTTCTACCGAAGTCGAGTGACTTTCTTACATCAAAGACGGTCAGAAATTCAAGGCTTCACAAGTTGATCGCGACGGCAGATGCTCCTACAATGTCATCTGCAAGGCACTCGACCGAAACAAGAACCGTCAGTCCCAGCCGACATCGTCGTCACCACAACCGATGCGACAGCAACCTAAACAGGAACCGAGTGCCGCAAAAATTATCGAAGCCGGAACCGATATGGTCGAAGGACTCGGTAGCGCACTCGGTGGCATCTTCCAAGTCGGCCCTGCCTACGACCCGGAAGAGGAGGCTTTCATCAATGAGATGAAACGCCGCCAAAAGAGAAAAAGAGGCAGAAGTCTTTAATTCCAAAAACTCAAAAACATGAAAGAAAATTTTGAAAATTCCCCGGAGAATATTCTCCAGAACATCGCTGATGACCTCAGCACAATCACCGGTACGTGTACCGAAATCAAGGAATCGCAGCTCAACTGCGCCACCGCCGACGACATGAATAACATGGGAACATCCATAACTTCAGCCGTCACTGAAAAAGTCGATGAGATGCAGACATCCATCGAAAACCAGACAACAACCGTGAAAGAAATTGGCGAAAATCTGACTACCTCGGTTGATGATCTGAAGACCGAAATCGTGGAAAAGATTGACAACTTCACTGCCAATCCTCCGGTCCAGAAGATTGAAAAGACAATCCGCATAGCCAAGGAATCGTGGCAAGTTTATCTCGCCATGTTCGTCTCGGTGTTCACCCTGATCTTCTTCGGAGCCACTTTCATCTGGCAGGAGTCGCGTATCGAACAGGCTCGCATCTCCGACATCAAGTATCACTACATACTGATGCACGGCGGCGTCAACTCCGAGGGCCTGGATAGCATCCAAAGCTGGTTCCGCGACCCGGAGCGCGTCAAGCAAATCGAATCGGAGGTGAAAGCCTACGAAGACCGTGTGCAGGAAACCGCCCGCGCTCTCGATCAGAAACAACGTCTCGAACAGAGAATCAACGAACTCAATTCCCAAACCACCAACAAAAATTCCAGAAAATGAGAAAAGCCAACAACCTCAACCAGCTCCTCTCGCGTGTGAAATCCATCTTTGGCCTCAAGGCAACACCGGCGACTGCCACAACTCCCAATGCAGAGCCGCTTACCGACCTTTCGGTCATAAGCGACCCTCGCCTCAGCGCAGCCTTCGCCGCCATCGAGAAATATCTTGCCGAAAACTACGGCACTCCAATAGCCAAACTGCGCTATGAGGATTATACCAACGGAGCAAGCCTCCTCTCCACAGACACGACATTCGCGCCCTCACTTGTCATCCTCACGGACTCTGACGGCCTCTACAACCTCCCCGATAACGTGATGACGCTCGTCACCGTCACCTCAATCAAAGATGAGAACTGGCTCATTGAAGAACTGGGTAAATTCATCCTATTCCTCAAAGAACTCGGCATGACACACCGCATCCAGCACTTTGCCATCGCCTTCTCCAAGGACAAGCCCGACCATCCCGCAACCGTCCAGACCGCCGATGTAACGTGCATCCGCCTCTACTAAACCCTAACCCTCCCCCGACGCCCCGACTTATCGACGAAGTCGCTTTGTTCTGCAAAGAACACCGTCCTTGTCAAAGGCGGGGCGTTTTATGTTTCTCAGCATATTTCATTGCCATGTGAAATATTTTCACTAATTTTGCGTTACGACAACAAAATTAGCATGAATGAAAACTGATATTAATCGCCTAAAAGTAGTTTTAGTTGAAAAGAAGAAGACAAATAAATGGTTATGTGAGCAACTTAAAGTTAATCCATCCACTGTTTCAAAGTGGTGTACTAATTCTTCGCAGCCCGATCTTGAAACTTTCATGAAGATAGCAAAACTACTTAATGTAGATATGAATGATCTGGTATGTTTTGAAGCACTATCTTCCATTTCTTCCCCTGAAGCTTATAAAAGAGAGTCTTTGTCAGTCTAGTTATCCTATTCCTCTATGGTACACACAAGGGATTATTAATAATTGTACCGATGAAAAAAATAGAAAATCCACCAATTGCCAATTACCTCATGGGATCTATGCGGTATATGGGTTATACTTTTGAGGATGCTATAGCTGATATTATAGATAATAGTATTAGTGCAAATTGCAATACTGTTAAAGTTATCTTCACTAAAGACCCCTCTAATCTTTATGTAGGAATATTAGATGATGGAAAAGGAATGTCTTCAAAGGAATTGTTTCGTGCCATGTGCTATGGATGTCAGGCAAATGAAACAGAGAGAGAAGCTACAGATTTAGGTAGATTTGGATTAGGTATGAAGTCCGCATCCCTTTCTCAATGTAAAAAACTGACAGTAATCAGCAAAAGCAAAGGAGAAACTTCTGCGTATCGGTGGGATTATGATGAGGTATCTAAGAAATCAAATAATGGTAAATGGTTTGTTCTAGAACTTGAACCAAACGAAATAGAATATTTAAACTGCTTTGAAGAA
>JAUNPO010000042.1 GCA_030536665.1 Pseudomonadota bacterium | reverse complement strand
AGTACATGACCGAACATTTTACGCGCAGTTTCTGTATTAGATGACCACAGAGCGCGCTTTTACTAGAACTTCGCCAAATGCGTCAGAAATACCTTCACAAAATCCGCACGGCGATTCTGATAATCCAGATAATAAGCATGCTCCCAGACATCGACCGTCAACAGGGCTTTCAACCCATGCGCCAACGGCGTGTCGGCATTGGCCGTCTTCATAATCGACAGCTTGCCGTCTTTGTCCTCAACCAGCCATGCCCAGCCGGAACCGAACTGCGATACCGCGGCATTGGTAAAATCTTCACAAAACTGGTCATAAGAACCAAAAGCCGCCTCAATTTTCTTCAGCAACGTACCTTTCGGAGCCTTGCCGCCGTCCGCGCTCATGCAGTGCCAGAAGAAATTGTGGTTCCAGGCTTGCGCCGCATTGTTGAAAATCGCCTGAAACTTTTCATTTCCAGCCGTTTCTTTAATAATCTCCTCCAGCGACAAATCGGCAAACGGCGTCCCGGCAATAAGCTTGTTCAAATTGTCGACATAAGCCCTGTGGTGTTTGCCGTAATGAAACGCCATCGTCGTTGTTGAAATATACGGTTCCAAAGCATCCTGCGCGTAAGGCAGTTCCGGAAATTCAATAGCCATAATCATGCTCCTTTTCTAAAATTTGTTATTTCTGATGTTTAATATAGTTATTGGTTCCGATTTCATCAAGGGTCTGCTGCGTTTTATGTTCTTCTTCTTTCGCCGCACGCTCTTCCCGGTTTTTGTCGACAATCTCATAGGTCTTCTGTTCCTTGAACATATCGGAAATAATATCGCGGATTTCCCCGATTTTCAGCCGTACCATTGCCAGCGCCTGCTCCAGATTTTCCTTCTGCTCCAGATAACGCCGCACATAAGCCCCAAAATCGCCGACATTTTCATGCGTGCGGGCAAAGGCTTTCTCCGCCTCAAACTGCTCGGCCAGCTGCTGCAGCCCGGCAACGATTTTTTCCTCAACCGCCAGCTGCTCGTTCAGTTTTTTACGCTGCTCGTCAATATTGAACTTCTGAATCCGCGCCAGCGTTTTAAGCGAACTTTTCATCAGCCCCTGCCCCGTGCCTCGCCTTATGCCTTATACGGCACGGCCAAAATCTCGGCCAGTTGTTGATAGCCCTCTTCCAGCGTCACTTTCTCGCCTTTTCTCTGGCTCAGAAATTCCTCGATTTTCGGATAATAGAAAATCGCTTCGTCCACCTCGGCATTGGAACCTTTTTTATAAGCCCCCAAACGGATAAGCTCTGCCATGTCTTCATAAGCGGCAATATACTTGCGGGCTTTGGCCACCAGAGCATATTCTTCGGGCGTATCGCAATCAGGCATGGTACGCGAAATCGAGCGCAGGATGTTAATCGCCGGATAACGGTTGCGTTCGGCAATCGCGCGGTCAAGTACAATATGCCCGTCCAAAATGCCGCGCACCGCGTCCGCCACCGGCTCGTTGTGATCGTCGCCGTCCACCAAAACCGTAAACAGCCCGGTAATCGTCCCGTTTCCGGCACCCGGCCCGGCGCGTTCCAACAGCCGCGGCAACTCGGCAAACACGCTCGGCGTATAGCCCTTGGAAGCCGGAGGCTCGCCGATACTGAGCGAAATCTCGCGCTGCGCCATGGCAAAGCGGGTGATTGAATCCATCATGCACAAAACATTTTTATTAAGGTCGCGAAAATATTCCGCCACCGCCATCGCCATATAGGCAGCCTGCCGCCGCATCAGCGGGCTTTCGTCGGAAGTCGCCAAAACCAGAACCGACTTTTCCAATCCCTCCTTGCCGAGAACATCCTCGACAAACTCCTTGGCCTCGCGGCCGCGTTCACCGATAAGCCCGATAACGGCAATGTCAGAATCGGTATTTTTGGCCATCATCGACATCAGCGTCGACTTACCCACGCCCGACCCGGCAAAAATGCCCATACGCTGCCCTTTGCAGATTGTCAGAAAAGTATTGACCGCCCGCACCCCGAGGTCGACCTTGCCCTTGACCCGGTCACGAAACTGTGCCGGCGGCGGCGAATTTTTGATAAGATAAGGCCTGTCACCCTTAATCAGCGGCCCTTTGCCGTCAATCGCCTCGCCAAAGGCATTGACAATGCGCCCCAGCCAGGACGGATGCGGATAAATCACCGGGGCGGCGTTTTCCACATCCACGCGGCAGCCCGGGCCAATCCCCTGTAAAGAACCGTAAGGCATCAGCAGCAGGCGGTCATCCTTAAAGCTCACCAATTCGCAGGGAACGCTCTTTCCCTGCATGGTGCGAACATTGCAGCGGTCGCCGATACTCAGATTCGAACGAATGCCGCTGACTTCGACAAACAGCCCCTGCACGGCGGTCACCCGCCCGAAATATTCGGTTGCCGTCAGATTTTTCAGCTGATTGGTAATATTTTCAAAATTCAAATTGCCCTCCGTTAATGTTCAAGACAGTAACACAAATAATCCGCCGGCGCAAAACATAAACCCATTTTTCCCACAAAGCTCTTATCCCCTCAACCACCAGCCAATGTCATGCTGAGCCCGTTCGCACGCAAAGGCTCTGTTTGCGCTGACACTTGCCAATCGCCAACTGTCGTCTCCATGGTCTCCCACCCCAACAAACACCCAAACCACCCCAACTTCCGGCTGCCCCTATCTAAGCATCGCGCTTCTTTCTGCACGGAACAGCCCTCTGCGAACTTTCCGCTCACCGCGTCGGTGCGCTCAGGCCGCGCCTGTGAAGCTGCCTCAGCTTCCATCGCGGAGGCACCCTCAACTTTCTGCCGCTTTCAATGGCGGATAATTCTTATTTCCCATAAGATAACTCTCCAAAGTTTCACCACAGCCAAGAAACACTATCGGCTTTCCGGTTGCCTCAAACTGCGGCAATCTCCGGTCATACCCCTCTTTGCTGCTGACACGGTTCACATACTCCATGCTGTTTCCCCGGCTGATAAAACGCTGCCGATACTCGCCCAAAGCCTCCCGCGTCGGAATAAAAAGCTCATAATTAATCCCGTTCAAATCATAATAAGGCAAAATTTCCTCCGGATGACACCAAACCAAAATGTAATCATATTTATCCATATTATACTTTATCGCCGCAATATAATTTCCCGGAAAATCAGGATTGGGCCGCTTTCCGGCCACATCACGCCCCTTCATCGCCTCAGGATCGGCACCGGCATAATTATCAAAACAATATTTGTAAGGTGTCGATTCCAAATCCAATACATTCTTATATTTTTTTGCCAGCGTCGTCTTGCCCACACCGCCAAATCCGGCAATAATACATACCATTCCAATCTCCTCTCTAAAAAAAACTCTTTAAAACCTAAAACAATTTCATTAAAAATCAATTTATTCTGCTGGACAAATTTCAACAAAACAACTATACTCTGATACAAATAAAATTATTAAATCTTACAATTATGCATAACGAAAACTTTTTTGAAGAATTTTTCAGTGAAAAGATTGAGCTTCCCGCTGACACCGAACGCTTTCACAACCGTTTGGATTATTATCTGCGCGCCGCAGCCGAACAGATGGCCAAAGACTTCGGCCTTGAAGCCAAAGACTGGCCGTTTCTGGATGAATTTTACATTCTGCGTAACGGCGGTGTCAATGCCGACAAGCTCATCAACTTCCGGCGTTTTACGCTGGTTGAACACGAAAAAGACACAGCCTGGCTGTTGCAGATGTTTCAGTTTTATCCGGCCTTGTTCACCAGCCGCGCCGCCATCCAGTTTGAAAACACCTTTCGTTTTCTGCTGCGCCTGTGGCGGACGGGCATGGATGAAATGAACATCGTCCGCCGTAAACATCCCATAACGCTCAACCGCTTTTGGCAGCATTTTGAGAACCTGATTCGGGAAGCCATGACATTCTAAAATGCCGAACCTTCCCGCCAACCGCCCTCTCGGGCGGTTTTTTTTCGCTCACATCTTGACAAAACTTTAAAAAAATGTTACACCACTGCCGAATATTAATTATTAAATTTTATTTATTATGAAAATTGAAGTTATAAACGGACAGGAAACTGTTGCCAGCTGGATGAAAAGACATTATGAAACTGTTTCTCGTGAAGAGGATATTGTTGCTTGGTGGAAATCAAAAACGTATTTCGGTACAACCTTGCAACCTGCGCGCGTCTTCACAATTCTGCGCCAGTGCGACAATCTCGAACTTAAAGCGCTCCGAAATTATCTGCAGGAAAAAGTCGAAGCATCTCAATTTCTCAAACCGCAGTACCAACGGGAACTGAATGCAGTCAACGATTATTGTCGCAAGCAGAACATCAAACTCTGATCCGTTTCCTTTCAAACAGGCCCGAGGCTCACCCCTCCCGGCCTGTTTTTTTATGCCTCGTCTATTGACAAAATTCACAAAACAGGCTACCTTGTGCCTGAAATTTTATAATTATGTATTTATTAACCTCAAAAACTTACAAATATGATAAATTCAGAACTGTTTACGGAAATCCTGACTGACACAAAACAAAAACTGGACAATGTTTTCGGACGTCCCATCACCGTTGCGGACGCTGTCAACCGGCGCCTCTTCTGGCATCCCGATGTCATAAGCGCTTTTCAAAACGCGGTCAACGCCAACCTGTCCCGCCATGAAGACGTCATGAATTTTGCCTGCCTCAACGTCACGGAAGCACATAGCGCTGTCCTTGCCGACGACAGAAACAAAGACAACTTGTTTCTATACCTCTGGGGTCTGCTTTCCTGCGGCTTCGGTTATCATCTGCCTTTCAGCGGCTGTGTTCAAATGTGCGAATTTTATTTTCCCAAAATAAAATTTGCCTTTTATGCCGACATTGTCATTGACGCCCTGCCCCTGAGCGGAAAGCGCATAAAAATCAATGGCTGTTGTCAGGACAGCGCCTGGCTGTTTGAAAACTTTCAGCTCCTGAACCTAAAGCAAAAACTGAAAATCGAAAATTTCATGCGCCGCCTCGAAAGGCCGGAATGCGAAGACACAATTCTCCGCCGTTACTGCCGCAAACAACTTGCCGGAGTGCTGTATATGCTTTTGGTTTTTATCATGGCTGTTTCCGCAATTTTATGTACTGTCTTCTGCAGCACACAATGGGCCGCCGGCGTTATCTTGTACATGTTCGCCGCTTTGCTGGTCATCTGTATTCCGTTTAAATGGATTGTCAGAGCCTAAGGAACCTCCGGGTTCCTTTTTTTATGCCCGACGCACAAGTTTTTTATCCCCATCCGGCAATGAACATTGATGTTTCGGCAGACAGAGATTATATTAACTTCCGTATTAATCTTTTTTAAGGAGAATTTCACATGAAAAAATTACTCGCCGTTATTGCCGTTTCTGCCGCTGCCCTGCTGTCCGCACAGGTTCAGGCCAAAGATACCGGTCTTGTTTCCGGTGCGCAGGCCTTGCAGGACAAAATCGATGCCGCTGCCGCAAAAGTAGAAAATGCCAAAGCCGAAGCCCAGGCCAAGAAAGCCGCGGATGATGCCGCAAAAGCCGAAAAAGCCGCCAAACAAAAAGCCGAAGCTGAAGCAAAAAAAGCCGAAATTCAAAAGAAGATAGAAGAACAGAAAGCCGCCGTTGAAAAAAAGAAAGCCGAGTCCGACGCTAAAGCCGCTGCTAAGAAAAAAGCCGTTGAAGATGCCGGCAAAAACCTCAAAAACAGCCTTGGCAACCTGCAAAAAGCCATTGCGGAATAATACTTCTTTCAAATCTACCTTTTCCCGGACAATTTAAATTGTCCGGGCTTTTATATAAAATTAACCCCCCGCCGCTTATAGTATGTTCCATGATGAAGAAATTCTGTACCATAATGTCGGCATTCCTTTTGTTCGGCTGCATTTTTCAGCCGACTGAACCGGAAAACGAAGCCTTTCTGCCGCTCAGCGAACAATACCGTCGCTGCGGCATCCGCCAGGCACGCCTCCGTGTCCGCGACGGCAGTGCCCTTGCTGCCGGAAAAGAACAGGCTTCTTACGAAACGGCGGCCGCCTGCCTGGCTTTTCTGAAAGCGGAAGACAGCCCCGTTACCGATACGGCTCAGGATGTTTCTTCCCGCATTATGCAAAGTTCCGTCGGCACCAAATACTACCGCGCCCTGTGCAGACAGCCCTCATGGCAAAATACCGCGAGCTGCGGCTGGCAAAAAACAACCCGCTGGAACTTCACCCCGCATGATTTTTCTTATATTGATAATTAAAAGGACATAAAAAAATGAAACTCAAACTCGTTTTAGCCACCGTTATCCTCCTCTCTTCCTGCGCCAAACTGGAAAGCCTAACCCAAGTCGGCAGCAATGCCACCGCCGAAGAAAAATTCCGCGCCTGCGCCGTCAACGAAGTCAGTGCCAAAATGAAAGCCGGCACCTTGTTCAATCAGGGCTTTACCGCCACCAAAGACGAGATTGTCAGCACCTGTTTGAAAAAACTGGCCTTGCAGGCCGCTGGCATTGATGCCGAAGCCGACAGCATCACGGACGGTATTCTCTCCAAATTTATCGGCAGCGGCAAATAACCCGCCCCTGCCCCAAGCACAAAACATCAAGCCCTCCCGCCGTTTTAGGGATGCAAAAAAGCCTTTCGTTAACGAAAGGCTTTAACATTTTTATTGCCACTGCTTCAACTGCTTGACAATCAGATAAAACTTCTGTTTCGCAGGCCCGCTGTCCATAGGCAGCAAATCAGTCCCCTCACGGTCTATGTAAGAACAAACCTCCGCCATCGTCATTCTGTCATTATATTCCTCTGACCACTGCAAATTTTTTACCGACACGCCTTCCTCCTCGGCAACCTTCTGAAGAATCACCCCCTTTCTGGCATACTCAAACTCGGCAGCAATTTCTCTTTCCGCCTCAGCGCCCTCATCTTTTCGCATATAATCCAAAAAACTCTTCAAAGTACCGCCATGGTGGGACATCTCTCTGTCAACCACCTCTATTTCCGCAGCAAATTCTGTCGAAAAAGCGTCAGGAAGATGCGTCATGTCATAGCCGTGTTTGCGGCAAAACTCTTCATACCCCACAACATTACGATAAATATAATTAGCCGCAAAAAACAAATCATGGTCGGCTGAGCGTTGGGACGTCTTTACCTCTCCCAAATCCCGTTCCACAGCACTGTTTATAGCATGGATAACAATGAAATATGAACTAAGAGAAGACACTATAGATACAATACAAAAACTGAGCGGATATTTCAGCAAAACGCTCCTTTGCGACATATCCGGATTCTCCTTAGGCTTAGAGAAAAGCAAAATAAGACCGATAATACAGCAGCCGATATTTAATAAACCCACAACCACTTCAAACAAAGAATTCTCCACGCCGGATTTTTGAAAAGCCTCTAACACACAATCAGCCCACACAGATAAAACAAAAACAGAAATATAAGCTGTTCCGCTCCCCCCCATACTCCGGCACCTCTTTTGCATCAAAGCCAAGATAGAATATAACCACACCCCAAAAACAATCGGATAAAAGAAAATATCCGCTAAAGGAGGAGTGATAGATAACTTCCACATAAAAATAATAACCCAAAACATTCCCCCAAGCACAATCGTGCCGCCCCAATAGGCCAACCGTCCGATAGTCCCCTCATAAGAAAAAAAGAAATCCACAAAACTAAACTTTTTATCGGTACTTTCCATAGAACACCTCTCTTATCCTGCGTTGCCGTATAAATTAAGACAACATTCCGCCGCATAAAAATTCATCATTTTTGTTATACCAACAAAAATCATCAACCGCAACGCGTAATTTTACCAATGTGCAAAAACAACCCCTGACAAATCTCGCCCAAAATCCTCCCATCAACTCGCAGCTAGACCGGGAATCTTCCCGTTGCCGCATAAAAAAACCCCTAACAAAGGGGATAATGGAGCGGGCTGGAGGCGGAAAAATGCTCCGGTGGAGCATTTTTCAACGACAGGCGAAAGTTTGTTAGCTTGTAAGCTAGCGAAAGCAACGCGAAACAAGCGTTACAAACCGAGTGACCGACGCGAAGTTGTTGAGCCTTTAGGCGAAACTTACGCAGCTAGACCGGGAATCTTCCCGTTGCCGCATAAAAAAAATCCCCTAACAAAGGGGATAATGGAGCGGGCTGGAGGCGGAAAAATGCTCCGGTGGAGCATTTTTCAACGACAGGCGAAAGTTTGTTAGCTTGTAAGCTAGCGAAAGCAACGCGAAACAAGCGTTACAAACCGAGTGACCGACGCGAAGTTGTTGAGCCTTTAGGCGAAACTTACGCAGCTAGACCGGGAATCTTCCCGTTGCCGCATAAAAAAAATCCCCTAACAAAGGGGATAATGGAGCGGGCAACGGGAATCGAACCCGCATTATAAGCTTGGGAAGCTCACGTTCTACCATTGAACTATGCCCGCATGAACATACCGAACATACTACAAAATTTTAACAAATCAACTTTTTTATCATAATTATTAAACAATTTATGCTCAGCTTGTTCAAAACTGTTAAACAGAGAATGGCGCCGTCCCACTAAATCTGTACTAATCGACCATAGAACGCGCTTTTACTAAAAGTTCGGAGAATACGTTAGATAGAGTGATTTTAACGGCAGAAAAAGCGGAGTTTACATAGTAGTAAATGAGCATTTTCTGACCGGAAAAAATCGCTCTAGATGACGTGTTATACGAACTTTTAGCCATATATCGGGAAACGGGTTGATAACATATCCACCACTTCCTTGCCGACACGGCTGATAACCGCCTGCTCGTCCGCCGTCCCGACAGCATCCGTCACATCGGCAATCCAGTTGCCGACCTGAATAAACTCGGCTTCCTTAAAACCGCGAGTCGTCGCCGCCGGTGTGCCGACACGAATGCCGGAAGTAACTTTCGGCGGCATCGGGTCAAAAGGAATGGCATTTTTGTTGCAGGTCATATGCGCGGCTTCCAAAGCCTTCTCAACCACATCACCGGTCAGTTTCTTCGGCCGCAAATCAACCAACAGCAAATGAGTGTCTGTCCCGCCGGAAACCAAATCCAGCCCGCGCTTTTTCAGCGTTTCACCCAAAACCTGCGCATTTTTTACCACCTGCGCGGCATAGGTTTTAAACTGCGGCGTCAAAGCCTCTTTGAAACAAACCGCCTTGGCCGCAATAATATGCTCCAACGGCCCGCCCTGCGTCGCCGGGAAAATAGCGGAATCAATCTTCTTCGCAATTTCGGCATTATTGGTCAAAATCATACCGCCGCGCGGCCCGCGCAAAGTCTTGTGCGTCGTTGTCGTCACCACATCGGCATATTCCAGCGGATTGGGATGCACCCCACCGGCAACCAACCCGGCAAAATGCGCCATATCCACCATCAGATAAGCCCCGACCTTGTCGGCAATCTCGCGAAAACGCTTAAAATCAATCTGCCGCGGATAAGCCGACCCGCCGGCAATAATCAGCTTGGGACGGTTTTCAAGCGCCAGTTGCTCAGCCTGTTCATAATCAATCAGCCCGCTGTCCCGACGCACGCCATACTGCACCGCATTCAGCCATTTGCCTGAAAAAGACACCTTTGAACCGTGCGTCAGATGTCCGCCGGCATCCAGCGACATCCCCATAATCACATCGCAGGGCTTGAGCAAAGCAACATAAACCGCGGTGTTGGCCTGAGAGCCGGAATGCGGCTGAACATTGACATAAGCGGCATTAAAAAGTTCCTTCGCCCTTTCCCGCGCCAGTTCTTCCACTACGTCAATATATTCACACCCGCCATAATAACGGTGCGCCGGATAACCCTCGGCATATTTGTTGGTCAAAATCGAACCCTGCGCTTCCAAAACCGCCGGTGACACAATATTTTCGGAGGCAATCAGCTCAATCTGCTCCTGCTGGCGCTTCAACTCGTTGTCAATCGCATTGGCAATTTCCGCGTCTTCTTCCCATAAATTCCCGGTAAAATCCATCATTTCTAACATCCTCCGTAAACATCAATTTTTTCAATACGGCGCACATGGCGGCCACCCTCAAACGGCGTCTTCAAAAAAATATCCAGCCGTTCGACCACATCGTCATAGGCCATTGTCCGCGCCCCAAACGCCGCCACATTGGCATTGTTATGCTCCCGCGCCAACCGCGCTGTTTCTGCGCTGTAAAGCAGCGCCGCGCGAATGCCCTTGTGCCGGTTGGCGGCAATCGAAACGCCGATTCCCGTCCCGCAGATTAAAACGCCGCAGTCAGCGCTGCCGTCCAAAACCGCCTTGGTGACTTTTTCGGCATAATCGGGATAATCAACCGATTCCGCGGAATCCGTGCCCAAATCAATCATTTCCAACCCCTGAGAAGAATAATGCGCAATCAGCTTCTGTTTCAAGTCAAACCCACCGTGATCCGCGGCAATCGCAATTTTCATATCCTTGTCCTCCCGTTGTTGTTTGTTTCCGTATCATAACCAAGGGAAGATTATTTGCAACCCCTCCGCTCCAATAAGCCACAAAAAAAACCGGGGTATCCCCGGTTTTTTTATCACTCTTTGCAAAATCCCTTTTGCATTTTCAGAGCAAACGCCTCACTTTCGAAAGAATAGCAGTTTTTCAAAGTCACACAACCAAACAATTGCTTCAGTTCATCTTGGGTAAACGGACGGCTCCAGGCCTCATAAATATCAAGCGGAAACATCATCGTGCCATCCAGGCTCTGATTAACATCCCAGTCCGAATTCAGATAAATGCCGTTTTGCAAAATGTTAAAATAAGATAACTTTTTGTTTTCCAAATAAGCTCTCGAAATTTCATCAACATCTGCCGCCACCTCTCTGGCTCTGGAAAAGCTGCACCGCGGATAACCGACATAAAACTGCGCATAATGCTTCATGGAAAACTCCCAATCATAAAATGCCGTTTCCGCCGCAGCCTCCGCAGTCCGGGACAAAGCGCCGCTGCGATAAGCCGAAACAACCTCGACAAAAGTGTCGCGCAGAGAATGGGCATAAAAACCGCCGGCAAACGCCTTCGCAAAAGTAAAGCTATGTCCTTCGGCCAATACCTGAAACGAAGTAAAAGTCAAATAACCATTTGTCGGCATAAAAGCATTTTGCACCCTTTTGAAATCAGAACTGACAAAAAAATACAGTCCCCCAATCCCGGAATGTAACCACCCGCCGCCATCAGCAAGATAGCGGGCATAATCAGGAAACATCTCCTTGATTTTATTGCCGTCAGCCAAATACCAATCCTCATAAGAAACATCCTGATTATAAATATAAATCGGATCTTTTTCCTCAAACCGGCGGCTGCCGTCTCCCTCATAAAAAATCACGATATTGTTATACAAAATCGCACCGGGAAAATAAGCGGCCAGCCGCGCAGCGCCGAATAGGGAATAATCGTCGAGATTATAAACCACCATTTCACCGATTAACACGCCCCAGATTCTGTCAGCCAAACGACAAGGCCATTCTTCACCGGGAAAACGGCTGACACTGCCCTCCGCTTCACAAACATTGTTCGGCCGGTCTTTTGCCGCATCGCAGCAAACCAACTTGTCATAAAGCTCCTGCGGAATCTCTTTTTTCCCGCCATAAGCCATCAGCGACATTTGGGAAGAAAGCGCCTCATCCAACTGAGCTTTCAGAGAATAATCCACTTTCTCATCTTCCGCTTTGCCTGTCCCCGCCTCTTCCGGTTTGCCGCCGCCAAAACGATTACACACCAAAAAAGCAGCCAAGCAAGTCAGCAGCGCCAAAACAAGCCACGCCGCATCCCAGTTGACATAAGCCGTAAACTCATTGCCAAAAACAAAAATCAGACTAACCGCCCATAAAGCCAGCAAAATAAAAGCTTTGGGATTTGCTCTTAATTTTTCTCTAATATCCATAATAGTTAAAATTATAAGTTTATAATAATTGTCAATTGGACTTAATTTAGTCTTGATTGGACAAAAAGTCAAGCCTGATTTTTTTACCATACAATTTATACCCAGAGCGGATTATCCCCTTTGAAATTTCCGCTGCTTTGTATTAAAACAACACCGCAAAACCACAAAAGACACCAACAGACAAAGGAAAAACAATGCCGGCAAAAAATAACTCCGCCAATTTTATTTTCACGTTTCTCGGGCTGCTCACCGCTTTCGGTCCGTTTGTCACAGACATGTACCTTCCGGCCCTGCCGGCGCTGACCGGTTACTTTGACACCGGCATTTCCATGGTGCAGATGGGACTGACTTTCTCCATGATCGGCCTTGCCGCCGGACAGCTCTTTTTCGGTCCGCTGAGCGACAAATACGGACGGCGCCGGCCGCTGCTCTGCTCCATGCTGCTGTTTGCCGCATCCACGTTGGCCTGCATCTGCGCCCCAAACATCGAAACTTTTGTCGCCCTGCGCTTTGTTCAGGGAATAGCAGCATCCGGGGGCATTGTCATTGCCCGTTCCATCGCCGCCGATAAATTCAAAAAGAAAAACCTCGCCAAAGCTCTGGCCATTGTCGGCGCCATCAACGGCATTGCACCGATAGCCGCGCCGGTTATCGGCGGCCTGGTCTTAAAAGCCGTCGGCTGGAAAGGCATTTTCCTCATCCTGCTCATAATCGGCATCATCCTTGGCGGCCTTTGCCTGCACTTCCACGAAAGCCTTTCCTCTCCGCGCCGCTCCAAGGAAAAACTCTCCCAAACTTTCAGACTTTTCAAAACCGTCCTGCAAAACAAAAAATATCTTTATTACACGCTGGAATTATCCTTCGCTCTGGCCATGCTCTTTGCCTACATTGCCTCATCGCCGTTCATCATCCAAAACCACTATGGCTATTCCCCGCTGGCATTCAGCCTGTTCTTTGCCGCCAACGCCATAGCCATCGGCCTCGGCGCCGCAGTTTCCGTCAAATTCAAATCTCAGGAAAACTGCCTCAAAACCAGCTGCGCCGGAATGCTTTTCTGCAGTTTCGGGCTGTTGGCAACACTGCCGGACAATCCGTCGATCATCGTCTTTGAGAGCCTGCTCTTTATCCTCTGCTTCACTTTAGGCCTGTCCTTTACAGTCGCCACGGCTCTGGCCATGAACGAAGCCCGGGCCAATGCCGGAACGGCCTCGGCCGTCATGGGAGCTCTGGGCTTTTTGTTCGGAAGCATCGTTTCGCCGCTGGTCGGCCTTGGCAACATCATGCTTTCCACCGGCATAACGCTCACCGTCTGCGCCCTGCTGGCTTCCTTTGCCGCATATAAAGCCGTCCGCAGCGCCTGACCGCCGCAGAAAACATCATTTAAAGCCGGGATAATTCCCGGCTTTTTTTCTAACCTCTGAACAGCAAAATAAAATCGTTAACACAAAACGGTCATTTAACGCGAAAGAAAATCACAAGGAAACAAACGGCATATTCATTATCATTATTGACTATTGCCGGCTTTTTTTATAAGTTAAATATAAATGACCGTTTTGGTTTAACAAATAATGCTACGACAATGAATTTTGCTTATAT
>JAUNPO010000206.1 GCA_030536665.1 Pseudomonadota bacterium | reverse complement strand
TGGTGATTTATGCGGTATATAGAACGTTTTTGCGGATTTGGCAAGGCTTTTACGCAATTTTAACCTCTCGCCGGTTAGATTAAGGCTGGATTTAATGTTGACATACAAGACGGCAGGAGGTTGTGATGACGGTCGGACTGATTATTGCGGGCATAGCGCTGGCGCTTTTTTACGGAATTTACGTTTCGCTGGTCAAAAAGAAAAACAACTTAAAAGAAGCGGCGGCGGGAATTGACGTACAGCTTAAGAAACGCTACGACCTGATTCCGAATCTGCTGAAAGCGGCAGCAAAATATATGGAACACGAGAAAGACGTATTTATGAAAGTGACGGAGCTGCGCGAAAAGGCGATGAATGCGGCGGGATATGAGGAACGTTTCAAGGCCGAACAACAGCTTTCGGAAGCAATGCACGGATTTCGGCTGACGGCGGAAAACTATCCCGAACTGAAGTCCGACGCGGCGATGAGCAGCGCCATGCAGGCGATGGGCGAAACCGAAGAACATATTGCGGCGGCACGGCGTTTTTACAATTCGGCTGTCAAAGACTATAAGAACGGGCTGGAGATATTTCCGTCCTCTATGGTTGCGGCGATGATGGGGCTGAAGGACGAATATCCGTTCTTTGAGGCAGAGGAAGCGGCAAAAGCGGCGATTGACGCCGGAGATTACTTTAAATAGCCGGATGCTGCCCGCCGGGTATTGCCGCCAGTTCGGTTCAATAGTCCGGCAAAAGGCAGCAAGGAGCAGCCGGCGCGGAACGCCCGGCAGCGGCAATTCGGAAACGGGAGCGGAGCAATGTCCAGAGCGGAAGATATTTTTGAAAAACTGATTTATTTCGGCGAAGATGCCATTGACGAGTTTATTATGAGCCGGCAGACGGAAGAGCTGTTTCTGGACTTTAAACAGGCTGTTTCGGACGGAAAGTCGATGCGTTCGCTGCATCCGAACGACCGGCGCAATCTGGGCAAGGCAATTTCCGCGTTCGGCAATTCCGAGGGCGGCGTGCTGGTCTGGGGAGTCGAATGTTCGCGGGATTTGGAGCTTGGCGACGTTGCCAAGGCCAAGGTTAAAGTTCAGAACGTGCACCGCTTTTTGAGCTGGCTGGAAAATGCCATTTCGGGCTGTACCATTCCCTCGCATAACAAAGTCCGCAACCACATCATCAGCTGCGACGACAACGGCGACGGTTTTGTGGCGACATATATCCCGAAATCGGATATTGCGCCGCTGATGACGACGACGGGAAGCCAGATTTACATCCGTTCGGGCTCCAACAACGTTCCGGCTCCGTATGCGGTGATTGCGGGAATGTTCGGCAAAAGGCCGCAGCCGAATATCGAACTGGTAATTTCCAACAAGACGCTGGAGGTCGGCAAAGACGGCGACGACGACTTTTTCGCGCCGGCAAAACGGGGAAAGAAAAAGGAAAGTTACGTCAAAATCAGGTTCTCACTGCTGGCGCAAAACAGTTCGAACGCCGTGGCGAAAGAGGTTTACCTGTCTTGCAACACGCTTCTGGTCGGCGGGGATAAGACAAAAGTCAGCTTTTATTATGACAGCCAACTGGAGAATCTGGCGGCGGAGAACAATTCAATCAACCTGATTACGCCGATGGAAATGCGCGTGCCGCCGCGGGCGCTGTTTTCATGCGCAAAGGCAGAAATCCGCTTTGCCGACGATATCAGCGAGGATTTTCTGATGGACGGGGTTATCGGAGCGGACGGCGCGACACCGCGGAGTTTCCGGATTTTTATTTCCAAGAACGATTTACGGTCGTTTGTGGCGCAGGCGTTAAGGAAAAACGCTGATTTGGCGGTGTTGACCAACGAGTTTTTCTCGTGCTATCTGAAAACGGAATAAAAATTTGCAGACAGGGCGGGCATAAAACTGAGAATTGCGGCAGACGGGCGAAATGGTGTTTC
>JAUNPO010000041.1 GCA_030536665.1 Pseudomonadota bacterium | reverse complement strand
AGCACAATAATTCTTTCAAAATTAACATCTTCAAATGGAGTTGGCGGGAAGCTTGGTTACATAAACAAAAACGCCCTCGGAGGGGCGATTTTAACAAATGGCGCGCGGAGTTGGTAGTTGGTGTGAACGAGCCAAAAGCGAAGTTCAAACCTTACGAAACAAAAGGTACCCACGAAGTGGGAATTTACATACTGTGCAATTATCGGACTAACGTAAACAAGGATTTTCAAATGCTTTCAGGAAAAATTAAAGTTTTCAAAGAAAATTTGAATCAATAGCAAAAAAATATTTTTGTCTAAAATAGTAGTTGTATTGGCAACAGAAATATGATATATTGTTTTCATTAAAAGCATTATTATGTCCAATTATTGAGTAAACAAAGATTGTTTTAGTAGTGTTTTTTTATTTTTGAAAATCAATATTAACTAAAAAATAAAAAAATTATGGAAAAGAATTTCTTAGTAAGCCGAGTATATCTCAGATCCACGTTGATAGCGGCTTTAATCGGTATCTGCCTAATATTTGTTAAAGAAGTTTTTCCTTGCTCCGAAGAAATAAAAAAACAATTAACCGAAGGGGCTATACTTTGTGTGATCGCTTCGGCTTTTTATGGAATGATTTCTTTGTATAAGGTTTTGAAGTCTCTAAAAAATGATGCTTAAAATTGAGTTTCGACAGCCTCAGATCAGTTTCTGAGGTTGTTTTTTGTTTTAAACTATCGGATTGAAACGTTAAAATTAGAAATCTAAGGTTTGCAATGCTTTGGGCATAAAAGTCCGATAATTATAAAAAAATACTATTTCAAAAACTTCCAAAATCGGACTAAATAGGTTATTGTTTAAAAAGAAAAAATCCGCACAAATGGCGGAATTCTTAAAAATGGTGCCGCCAGCAAGAATATAAATTCCCATTGGCTTTTACCAATGGGCCCCTTTCGTGTCGTAAGGTTCAAACTTCGCACAAAACTAAGCTAGTCGCTAAAGTTTTGCACTCGTTTTCACCAACTATCCACTCCGAACATTGCTTCGCAAGTCCCTTTCTTGTGATAACACCATTAAAAACCCCCGCATAACAGCGGGGTTTTTTAATGGTGCCGCCAGCAAGAATCGGACTTGCGACCCCGTCATTACCAATGACGTGCTCTACCACTGAGCTATGGCGGCCTTAACTGAAAGTGAACATACCCATTCTTAAAATAAAAATCAAGAACTTTTTTAATCTTGTGAGTTTTTCGCCATCTTCCCGCCGTTTTACAGCAGAATCTTATCGCTTTTTTAAACATCTTATTATATGATAAGCACACATTAACAAAGGAGTTCCGCGATATGGCCGAAGAATCGAAAAGCCCCAAGAAAAAAAGGAGCGATTTGCGCTTTGAAAAAGAAGCCAAGGCTCTGCAAAAGAATCTGGAAAAAAGAAAAAAGCAAAAAGAAGCCAGAGAAAAATTAAAAGCTCAAAACTCCCAAACAGAATAATTTTCAAACAAAGGACTTTAGCATCATGGATAAAATCAAAATTATCGGCGGAAAACAGCTTAACGGTAAAATTTACATCAGCGGCGCAAAAAATGCCGCGCTTCCGCTTATCTGCGCCAGCCTGCTGACCGATGAAACCGTTACCCTGACGAACATGCCCATGCTTTCCGACATTAAAGCCATGAACGCCTTGTTAGCGCAGCTCGGCACACAGATTGACGAGTTTGACGATTTTATTGATGATCATAACACCAAGACCTATTCCTATCGCACGCCTAAGTTAACGAGCCTGATTGCCCCTTATGATTATGTCCGCAAGATGCGCGCTTCCTATTATGTTCTCGGCCCGCTGCTTGCCCGGGAACGGCATATTGAGCTTTCTCTTCCCGGCGGCTGCGCTATCGGCGCCCGGCCAATGGATATCCACCTGTCGGCTTTGGAACAAATGGGAGCAAAGATTGAGATTAAAAACGGCTATGTCTTTGCTGACGCCGAAGACGGCCTGAAAGGAGCGCACATTATCTTTCGAATCGCTTCCGTCGGCGCTACCTGCAATATTCTTATGGCTGCAGTTCTGGCACAGGGAACTACCAAAAT
Organism: Pseudomonadota bacterium; assembly: GCA_030536665.1. GTDB lineage: Bacteria > Pseudomonadota > Alphaproteobacteria > RF32 > CAG-239 > HGM16780. The sequence goes on along the minus strand of JAUNPO010000041.1, from coordinate 11,686 downwards.
AGAAAACGCCGCCAAAGAACCGGAAATAGGCGATTTAATTGATTTGCTAAACAGCATGGGCGCTAAGATTTCCGGAAAAGATACATCTATTTTAACCATAGAAGGTGTTGAAAAGCTTCACGGCGCCAGACATAAAGTCATTGCCGACAGAATTGAAGCCGGTTCTTACGCCGTAGCTGCTGCAATCACCCGCGGGAGAATCGAATTAATCAACGCTTCGGCTTCAACCCTGCAAACACCTTTAACTATTTTAAAAAATATGGGGGTTAAGGTTGAAGAAAAAGAAAAATCAATTATTATTGACGCCAGAAACTGCAAACTGACCGGACAAGATATCATGACGGATTACTATCCGGGGTTTCCGACGGATTTACAAGCGCAGTTTCTTGCCTTGATGCTGACAGCCGAGGGGGCGGCCATGATTTCGGAAACAATTTTTGAGAATCGTTTTATGCATGTGCCGGAACTATTGCGTATGGGCGCCAATATTAATGTTCACGGACACGCTTCCGCCATTGTCCGCGGCGTTGACAAGCTTTACGGCGCTCCGGTTATGGCGACGGATTTGCGCGCTTCTTTCGCTTTGGTACTGGCGGGACTGGCAGCCGAAGGCGAAACAATCGTCAACCGGGTATATCATCTTGACCGCGGTTATGAACATCTGGATGAAAAATTAAGAAGTGTCGGCGCCAACATAGAACGAATTAAAGAGCCTGATTAAAAAAGGAAAAATTTATGCAGGATAACGAGATAGACAGCACGGAGGCTTCCCTGTTAGAAGCTCTGGCCTTGCAGGACAAGGAATCCTTAAAAGATTACATTGCCTATTCCGGGCAAGAAAAACCCGCCGGCGAAAAAACAGCCGCCAAAGAGGATATTATTGAAGCTCTTAAAACCGTTTCCGACCCGGAAATCATGATTAATGTTTATGACATGGGGTTGATTTATAACATTGACCTTCGGAAAAACGGCGATGTTTACATTGAGATGACTCTGACTGCGCCGACCTGTCCGGTTGCGGGCATTCTTCCGCAGCAGGTTGCCGACGCTGTTGCCATGGTTGAAGGAACCGGCCGGGTTGAGGTAAAAGTCGTCTGGGAGCCAGCCTGGTCGCTGGACATGATAAGCGATGACGTCCGTATGATGATGGATATGTTATAGATAAGGAAAAGAAGATATGCCGGAGTTTTTTTTGGAAAAAAAGAAATTTTCACACAGCAGTTGCGTGACTTATATTGTCAATAAAATCAGTGCCGCCGAAATAGACGCTTTAGCCGAGCGGGCAGAAATCCGTCTTTCTCCGAATGAATATAAACCTACCGAGGATGCTCCCTTAATCGGCGTCATTCTGGCGTTGGAAGGCGCGTTTTATTCCATTGACGAACCTTATGTCAAAGCCGTTTTAAACACCGGCGCCAATATTAAGTTTATTACTTATGCCCAAGTTGAAGAACAGGTAAAAGAAGTAGACGGCCTTCTTCTGATCGGCGGCTGTTTTCCCTCCCCCGACGCCTGGTATGTCACGCCCCCCAAAGAGCCGACCGGCGAATTGCCGCCGCGTTCCCGCGCATATCTGACGGCAATCAATTACGCCATTGCGCAGAAAATGCCCTTATTCGGCATCTGCGGCGGAATGCAGATGATGGCCGGGGTTAAGGGAGCCAAACTGATGAATATTGCCGGAGATTTTGGTTATACCCCTCTCAAGCACAGAGGAATTGACGCCAATGAATATGCGCATGACATTGCCATTGCTCCCGGGAGCCTCCTGTTTCATATCTGCGGCACGGAAAAAGCAACCGTTAACTCTGCGCACGGGGAGGCCGTCGCTTCGGTTCCCGAAGATAAAATCAAAATTTCGGCACGGGCAAGCGATGGAATTATAGAAGCCATTGAATATATTGATTATGCCGGTTATGCGTTGGGTGTGCAGTGGCATCCCGAGCGAATGGCCATTCAGGGAGAAAGGCTGTCAAGGAATCTCTACCAGCGTCTGACCGACGAAGCTCAGAAATTTCGGGCATGCAAGAAAATTGACAAGCATCATTTTTAAGATATACTGCGGAGAAGTTTGGAGAAAGCCTTAAGATGACCGTTGAAGAACTAGAAGAAAATTTTGAACTTTTGGATGACTGGGAAGACAGGTATCGTTATATTATTGAGCTTGGCGAAAAGCTCCCTCCTCTGCCGGAAGAATTTCATACGCCGGAGTGGAAAGTCAAAGGCTGCCAGTCCCAGGTCTGGCTGGTTCCTCAGGTAAAAGAAGCCGGAGAGGAAAAGCTTCTTTTCTTTCACGGCGACAGTGATGCAATTATTGTTAAAGGAATTATCGCCATTGTTCTGGCAATTTTTTCAGGCAAGACATCGTCAGAAATTTTAGAGATTAATGTTGATAAAATCTTTGATAAAATCGGCTTGCGGGAGCATTTGAGCCCCAACCGCCGGAACGGTTTGGTTTCCATGGTCGATAAAATCAGATTTTATGCGGAGGAGCTGGTTAAGGCATGAATATCCACGAGTATCAGGCAAAGAAAATTTTAAGCCGCTACGGCGTTTTTGTCCCGCGCGGAAAGATTGCCTATACTCCGAATGAAGCCAAAAACGCCGCGGTTCACGTTTCCATGCGCGGGCCGTGGATGCTCAAGGCGCAGATTCAGTCCGGCGCCCGGGAGAAAGGATATTTTATGGAAGAAACGGCGGGGAAAGGCGGCGGTATCCGTCTGATCAAACGCCGCAGGGAAATCCTTAAAGAGGCGGAGCAAATGCTCGGTTCCACATTGAAGACCATTCAGACCGGCCCAAAGGGAAAAACGGTCGGACGCATTTATGTTGAAGTCTTTACCAAGGTTAAGAAAAAATTTTATGCAGGTTTGGTTATTGACCGGGTTTCGCCGTCTTTGACGCTTCTCATCTGCGAATTGGGCGAGCAGGACATTATGACTGTTGCCGTTGAGAATCCCGCTAAAATTTTGAAGCTTAAACTTGATTTGGAAAAAGGCGCCAGAAAAACGCAAATTGAAGAGGTTCGGCGCTATCTGGATTTGCCGGAAAGAAGCTTTAAATATCTCAAAAGCCTGATTGGCGGTATGCACAGCGCTTTTGTTGACAATGACGCCACCATGATTGAAATAAATCCGGCCGGGGTTACCCGGCGCGGGCGTATTATTGCCCTTGACACGAAGATGTCTTTTGACGACAACGCTCTGTTCAGACATCCTGACATTGCAATTTTGCAGGATGAATCCGAATCGGAAGAACGCGAAATCAAAGCGGCTAAATACGGCTTTAAATACAGTGACTTTGAAGACGGAAGCATCGGCTGTATTGTCAACGGCGACGGCATTGCTCTGGCGGCAATGGACCTTATCCGGGAAAGCGGCATGGATACGGCATGTTTTCTGAATGTCAAGGGCGGCGTCGACAAAGACAAAATCGCCGCCGGCATTAAAATCATTATGACCAACCCTAAGGTTGAAGGCATATTGATTAATATTCTGGGCGGTTTTTTACGATGCAATTTGCTGGCGGAGGGAATTGTCGCCGCCGCCTCTGAGGTTGGCCTGAACGTTCCGTTAGTGGTTCGTTTTGAAGGAACAAACAAAGAAGAAGCCTATGAGATTCTGCGGAATTCAAAACTTCCGGTTATTATTGCTCATGACATGGAAGATTCCGTTGACAAGCTGATTACAGCCGTAAAGGAGAGTGACTAAATGTCTATTCTGGTTAATAAAGACACCCGCGTGCTGGTTCAGGGAATTACCGGAACTCAAGCCTCCTTTCATATCCGCAGGTCTGTTGATTCCGGAACAAATGTGGTCGGCGGCGTTACTCCCGGCAAAGGCGGCATCACCTATATGGATGTTCCGGTTTTTAATACGGTTAAAGAAGCCGTCAAGGAAACGCAGGCCAACGCTTCGGTTATGTTTGTTCCGGCAAAAGCGGTCAAAAGCGCCTTAAGAGAAGCGGCAGACGCCGGACTTGAGCTGGTTGTGTGCATTGCCGACGGTGTGCCGATTAAAGATATGATGGAAATTAAAAATATTTTGAAATCATCACAGACAAAATTTATCGGGCCGAATACGCCGGGCATTATTACTCCCGGGGAGGCGCGTTTGGGAATTTTTCCGGAAAACATTCTGAAAAAAGGCAAAATAGGCATCGTTTCCCGTTCCTCAACACTGACATATGAGGCGGTTTTGGAAACCAACCGCGCCGAACTCGGGCAATCGACGGTTATCGGTTTGGGCGATGACATGGTTATCGGCATTGATTTTGTTGAAACGCTTAAGCTGTTTATGGATGATGACGAAACAGATGCCGTCATTTTAATCGGACAGCTGGGCGGCGCATTTGAAGAACTCGGCGCTAAATACTATGAAAGCCTGCGGCACAGAAAACCCGTCATCAGCTTTGTCGCCGGCAATGCCGTCCCTTTCGGACACAAAATGGGCTATGCCGGGGATATTATCGCTCAGGGAAAAGTCACGGCCGAAGACAAAAAAGAAGTTATGCGACAGTCCGGCATGATTGTTGTTGATGAAATAAACCGCATTCATGAAGAGCTGCTTAAGATTTTCGGCTCAAATGAATGATATTCTGAAAAAAATACTTGATTTACTCCTGCCGCCGCGATGCAAAAAGTGCGGCAAGGTTATCGGCGATGACAACAGCCTTTGCGAAGACTGCTTCAGAGAGATTAACTTCATTTCGGAACCTTATTGCAGCAAATGCGGCTTGCCTTTTGCCGAAAGCAGCTTCGGGACCAAGAAACTGTTGTGCGGTGTCTGCGCAAAAAACAAACGCTCTCCCATTCGCTTAAGCCGCGCGGCCGTGCGTTATGACGATGCTTCCAAAAATCTCCTGCTCGGTCTGAAATTTTTAGATAAAACAGACAACGCCCCGTTATTGGCCAAGTGGATGAAATTGGGCGGACGGGATATTTTTGAAGCCGGGGTTGACATGATTATTCCGACACCGCTCCATTATATGCGCTTGTTGAAGAGGCATTACAATCAATCGGCTCTTTTAGCACGGGAACTTTCAAAACTTACCGGCATCGGCGTTAATTTTACGGCACTTGTCCGCCATCGGCATACCAAACCACAGGTCGGTTTCAGCGGCAAAGCCAGACATAAAAATGTTAAAGACGCTTTTAGCATAAAACATCCCGAACAAATTAAAGGAAAACGGATTTTACTCATTGATGATGTTATGACGACGGGATCAACATTAAAAGAATGTGCGGCCGCTCTGAAAAAAGCCGGCGCTAAATCTGTTGATACTTTGACTGTTGCCAGAACCTGCAAAATGTAAAATTAAATCTCCCTGTACTTCTGAAAATTTTAGGCAAAAGAATAGCCCAAAAAGGAACTGAAAAATCAGTTCCTTTTTGTAACAAAGTTGAAAATTAAAATTCAATTACGGGATGGACGACGCCTCTATGCTGGCTACAATATCCTCCGGATTCTACACTGTAGGTAATACCACTCTCTTTACTAAATTGAGGCATTGTCCCCCAACAAGAAAGCCATGCCAGGCAATAGTTAATTGCTGATGATGACCAAATGTGATCATGATTATGTACATCGGTTGATATTGGCGTTTCGCCAAGTTTGGAGATGGTTACGTTAATTATACCTCTATTCTTATACAGGCTGTTTAACATACCTGCAGTCGGAAGCATCCATAAACCTTTTGTTGTTGGGGCGGCACTTGGTGCATAAGTTAATGCGGCATTGGCTGGAATATAGTCAGTGATATTATCAGCAACCTGTTCAATCTTGGTCATGTTGCCGCGGGCGTCAAAATCTTGAAGCGCAGCTTGAATAGTTGAATAGATGGGAAGCCCTGTCTTGTTTTCGTTCCGATCCTTTGTCCAATAGTCTGTTTCTAGTATCGGTTTGGTTGTCATTGCCCAGCCACAATCATCCTTAATCGCAATGACAACACCAAGCGGTGTTTTGCCGCTGACTTTATCCGTTGTGCAAGTCCCGTCGCTGTTAAGAATATCGGCGATTTTGCAGTTTTTGGCATAACCGGTGCATTCTCCGAGAACAGCCTTTTCTTCAACTTTGGGACAAGCCCAATATTCGCCGAACGGACATTTTAAGCCGTTATCACATTTCTGGAGAGAGGTATAACCTAATTGCAGGCAGTCGGTAACCGCGCATTGCGCATAAGTTATATTCGGAACTAAGGACAGGCTTGTCCCTAAGAGTAAAAATTTAAAGTTATTATTCATGTTAAAAACATCCTTGCTTTAAGTTAAAACAAAACCCGCTTCATAAAGAAGGCGGGCGGATGTTAGTAACCGTAGTATCTTAAAACGGCTCAGCGCTTTCGTGCAAAGCCTTATAACGCCGACATCCGCCTCCTAGCACATATCCAGGCAGATATCAGCATATCCTTATTTAAAGTCGCAATTATGCTTGACGACTAAGATACAAAAGGGTTACTACGCCCTCGGCGGCAAACTCTGCCGCTTAAAATTAAGGGTAACATAAGGGGAAATTGTTGGCAAGTTTTTTATGAGGAAACTTTTCCTCCGGGAATTTTGTCCCGGAGGTTTCAAGGAAAATCATAATAAGTTATTTTCTGGATAATCTCAGAAAAAAGTTTTAGCTTTGTTGATTGCTGCAACCAGCGTATCTATATCTTCTTCGTTGCTATACAATCCCAAACTGGCTCGAGCAACACTTTCATATCCCATCCGGCGCACCAGCGGTTCAGCGCAATGATGTCCCGTTCTGACGGCAACACCTTCTTTGCTTAAAATAAAAGCCATATCCTGCGGGTGCATTCCGTCAACGACAAAAGAAAAAACCCCGCCTTTATCGGTTGCCGTTCCGACCAGCGTCAACCCTTTTATACTCTGCAACGCTTCCGTCGCATAAGCCGTCAGGCGGCGTTCATGCTCAATGATATTCTTCTGCCCGAGGGTCATCATATATTCCAGCGCCGTTCCCAGCCCTATCGCTTCAACAAAGGCGGGCGTTCCGGCTTCAAAACGTGCCGGCGGCACATCAAAGGTCGTTTTTTCATAAGTGACGGTATCAACCATTTCTCCGCCCAGTTGATAAGGCGGCATTTCTTCCAGAATTTTATATTTGCTGTACAAAACGCCTATTCCGCTTGGCCCATAGGTTTTGTGTCCGGAAAAAGCCAGAAAGTCACAGTCCATATCCTGCACGTCAATATTGCCGTGTACGGCAAGCTGACAGGCGTCCACCAAAATCAACGCATTATATTTATGGACAGCTTCCGCCATTTTTTTTATCGGGAAAATAGTTCCCAGAACATTTGACATTGCCGTAACAGCAACGAGCTTGGTTTTCTTATTCAACTGTCCCAAAAATTCATTCCAGACAAAGCTGCCGTCATTTGCAATTTTGAAGATTTTTAAGGTGAAGCCCAGTTCATCGCGAAGAACCTGCCACGTTACCAGATTGGCATGATGTTCCGCTTCCGAAATCAGAACTTCATCCCCGGGTTTGAGATTCCGGCGTCCCCAGGTTGAAGCGACCAGATTTATTGATTCCGTTGCATTGCGGGTAAAAACGATTTCATCGGCCGAAGCGGCATTGATAAAGCGTTGTACGGTTTTGCGCGCCTGTTCATAGGCAAAAGTCAGATGTTCGGAGAGATAATAAGAACCGCGGTGAACATTGGCATATTGTTCCGTCAGCGCTGTTACCATTCGGTCGACGACACACTGCGGTTTTTGCGCCGACGCGGCCGTATCCAGAAATGTGTTGCGCTTTCCTTCTATGCTGCGGGACAGTATCGGAAAATCTTTTCTTATTTCTTCAACATCATACATTTTCATATCCTTTATCTGGAAAGAGAAGAAAACCAATTCCGGATTTCTTCATTTTTAATGCGGGCAAAAACATCTTCAAGATAAGCGTCAATTAAAATCTGCTTGGCTTCATCCTCGCCGATGCCGCGGGAACGCATATAAAACAGCTGCTCTTCATCCAGCTCGCCGCTGGCCGCGCCATGAGAACATTTAACATCATCGGCAAAAATTTCAAGTTCCGGTTTGCAGTCAATTTCCGCCGTATCCGTCAGCAACAGCGCTTTATGTAATTGGTGTCCTTCCGTTCTGACGGCATTGGGCGCAATATGGATTTTGCCCTGAAAAACGCCTTTGGCATCTCCGCCGACAATTCCTTTGACCAACTGGTCGGAACAAGTATCCGGCGAAAGATGTTCAATATCCGTCGTTGTATCCAGGGTTGCCCAGCCATGCATGATATAAGCGGCATTAACATCCGCCCGGGCATTTTCCTCCGTCAGCAGGACTTTGGTTTCGTTCCGGGCCAGATTGGCTCCCCGCTGCAGGCAAAAAGAATCGTATATTCCGCCGCTTTTGACTTTGACCTGCGACAAAGAAACATGAACCGCCTTAAAAGCCTCGTTTTGAAATTTATAATGCTGCAAGGAAGCATTGCGCCCCAGATAAATTTCATTAACAATATTGGCAAAATAGCGGGACTTCTCGGCTCCGGAATAACCATAGAATTCTACCAGTCCGGCAGAGGCGCCGTTTTCCAGAACAATAATGTTTCTGACATTATAAAAAAGATTGTCATGGCAGGAATGCGTATGGTTGAAAATAACCAGCGGCCGGTCCAGCGCCACGTCTTTGGACACGCGAACAAACAGCCCCTCGGCCAGATAGGCCGTATTTAACGCCGCAAACGGGTAATGTTCGATGTCAACGGACTTTCCGAGATAATTTTTAATTTCCTCATCATACAAAACCGCGTCCATTAACGGCATTACAGTTACACCGCGCGGCAGCTGCAAATGTCCGTGCTGCAGGCGGCCATTGGCGAAATGTATTTCGTAACCGGCAAAAGGCAGTGATACAGGCTGATTTTCAGCCTCATGACAACAACACTCACCTCCGCAGCCGCAAGTTTTGTGTTCTTCTCCCGGTTCTTCCGTTTCCATAACAAAATCATCAACCTGCAAATCACGCGGGCGGGTATATTTCCACGCCTCGGTTTTGGCTGTCGGCAGCCCTTGCGCGGCAAAGGCTTCACGCCCTTTTTCCCGCAGACTTTCCAGCCAGGGAATATTTTCTCCGGGCAATTTGATATTTTGCAACAATCCGCCCATCTTATTTCTCTTTCACAAACTGCGCATAACCGGTTTCTTCCAGCTCCAGCGCCAATTCTTTGCCGCCAGACTTAACGATATGGCCGTCAGCAAAAACATGAACAAAATCAGGCACAATGTAATTTAACAGGCGTTGATAGTGGGTAATAACCAACATGGCGTTATGTTCGCTACGCTCGGCATTGACACCGTCCGCCACAACTTTTAACGCGTCAATATCCAGCCCCGAATCGGCTTCGTCCAAAATTGCAAACTGCGGTTTCAATATTGCCAACTGCAATGTTTCAAGGCGTTTTTTTTCGCCGCCGGAAAAGCCGACATTTATCGGCCGTTTTAACATATCATTGGAAATTCCCAGTTTTTTTCCTTCTTCACGAACGAGCTTTATAAACTCCATTGTATCCAGTTCCGGCAGGTTTCGATGTTTGCGCACGGCATTGACAGAGTGTTTTAAGAAGGTTGTCACCGGGACGCCGGGAATTTCAACCGGATATTGCATAATAAGGAATATGCCTTCACGCGCCCGTTCTTCCGGCGGCATTTTCAATAAGTCCATGCCTTTGAATTTTATTTTTCCGCCCGTAACTTCATACCCCGGTTTACCGCTCAGTACATAAGACAAAGTGGACTTTCCGGCACCGTTCGGCCCCATAATCGCATGAACTTCGCCCTCATTTATCGTCAGGTTAAACCCTTTGATGATTTCCCGGTCTGCGACACGGGCATATAAATCTTCTATTTCCAACAACGGTGTTTTCATCATTCTTCTATCCTCATTCTGCTTTTTTCCATTTATCCAAACGGGCGGCAATCTGCATAAGCTTTTGCGCTTTGTATTCCTCTACCTGTTGCGCGATATGATAATTTTCCTTGAGCTGTTCAAGCATAATTTCTACATCCGCCGTTTCTTCAATAATTTCAGCAATATTATTCTGCCGCCGGTTGACATTTTTGAGAATTTCTTTGGTCAGCTCAGACATTTCTTCAACAACCATCAGCATTTGCGCTGTTTCGCCCCAAGTTTCCAGGGCTCTTTTACATACAGAATTTGTCATTATCCGACGCTTCCCTCCAAACTGATGTTGATTAACTTCGCGGCTTCTATGGCAAACTCCAACGGCAGATGCTGCATAACTTCCTTGCAAAAACCGTTTACAATCAGACTGACAGCCTCTTCTTCGCTTATTCCCCGCTGCAGGCAATAAAACAACTGTTCGTCACTGATTTTTGAGGTTGTCGCTTCATGCTCAATCCGGGCTGTTTTGTTGCGGTTTTCGATATACGGAACCGTATGCGACCCACAGGTATTTCCAATCAGCAAACTGTCACACTGCGAATAATTGCGGGCATTTTTGGCTCCCGGACTAACTTTAACCAAACCGCGGTAAGTCTGGTTGGAAAATCCGGCGGATATGCCTTTGGAGATGATTTTGGAACTGGTATTTTTACCGATATGAATCATTTTTGTTCCGGTGTCTGCCTGTTGGCGGTTATTGGTAATAGCCACCGAATAGAATTCACCGACAGAATTATCCCCCTGCAAAATGCAAGACGGATATTTCCAAGTTACGGCCGAACCGGTTTCAACCTGCGTCCAGGAAACTTTGGCATTTTCGCCGCGGCAGGCCGCCCGTTTGGTTACAAAGTTATAAACGCCGCCCTTACCGTCTTTATCGCCGGGATACCAATTCTGAACCGTGGAATATTTGACTTCGGCATTTTTCAAAATGACAATTTCCACAATTGCCGCATGGAGCTGATTTTCATCCCGCTGCGGCGCGGTACATCCCTCCAGATAAGAAACATAGCTGTCCTCGTCGGCAATAATCAGCGTCCGCTCAAACTGTCCGGTATTTTTGGCATTGATACGGAAGTAAGTGGACAATTCCATCGGGCAGCGCACGCCTTTGGGAATATATACAAAAGAACCGTCGGTAAACACGGCCGAATTCAGGCAACCGAAAAAATTGTCGGTATAAGGAACAACGGAGCCCAAATATTTTCGCACCAAATCGGGATGTTCTTTCACCGCCTCGGAAATCGAACAGAAAATTACTCCCTTTTCCGCCAGTTTGGCGCGATAGGTCGTGGCGACGGAAACAGAATCGAATACAGCATCAACGGCAACCACGCCGGCCAAAACTTCCTGTTCTTTCAGGGGAATGCCTAATTTAGCGTATGTATCCAGCAATTCAGGATTAACTTCGTCCAGGCTTTTGGGCGCCGCTTTTTGCCTGGGAGCCGAATAATAGCACAAATCCTGATAATCTATTTTATCATAGGTCAGTTTAGCCCAGGACGGTTCTTCCATTTTCTGCCAAAAGCGGAATGCCTGCAGGCGCCATTCCAAAAGCCATTCGGGTTCGCCTTTCTTGGCGGATATTAAGCGGATAATATCTTCATTCAGGCCTTTTGGGGCGGTATCGGCATCAATATCCGTCACAAAACCATATTTATATTTATCGCCGCTTTCATCAAGAATTTCCGGCTTTTCTTTTTCTGCAGACATTTTCAATTCTCGCATTTTCATACAAATCCAAGCACAAAATAAGATTTTTTA
>JAUNPO010000040.1 GCA_030536665.1 Pseudomonadota bacterium | reverse complement strand
AACTACTACAATAAGGACTACTACAGCTATGTTCGCCCGGTGCTGGATTTGTCTGGTCTATCTTATTAAGAACAAAAGCTCTGAGCTAAAACTCAGAGCTTTTATTTATGCTTTGTATGGCAGTTTGGAATAAATAAAATCACTCAGCCAGTTTGGGAGAATCGAGCCGAACCAAACAATAAAGCGCATTGGCGCCGGGAAGGAAATCAAGCCGGTGTTGTTATCAATTCCTTCGGCAATGACTTTTGCGGCGGCCGGCGCTTCCATAAAGAACGGCATGGGGCAGGTGTTCTGGTCGGTAATGCGGGAGCGCACGAAACCGGGGCAAACCGTGTTGACATTTATGCCTTCCGGCCTCAGGCGGATGCGCAAGGCTTCGCCGTAAGCTTTGACGGCGGCTTTGCTGGCGCTGTAAGACGGGCAGGTGTATAGGCCGTGATAGCCGGCCATGGAACTGACAAGAACGACGGATTTTTCCGTTCCGTCAGCCTTTCTTGAGCGAAAGTTGGCAACAGCCGGCTGAACGGTATTTAAAACGCCGTAAAGGTTGGTATCAAATGTTTTATAAACAGAATCGTCATCTTCATTGACAGTGCCGACACCGGCATTGGCAATAACGATATTTAAAGGCGCTTTCTTCTCGCAGTGGTTTATCCAGTCTTTCATTGCCTGACGGCCGGTTACGTCAATGATTTTGCATTCGGTTTCCGCGCCAAGGTCTTTGCAGCGGCGGCAGACATCCTGCAGGCGTTCTTCATTTCTGCCGGATAAAAACAGGCGGGCGGCGGTGGTTTTGGCGTATTGCAGAGCCAGAGCTTCTCCGATGCCGCTTGAGGCTCCGGTTATGAGGATGTTTTGATAACGTTTTGATGTTGCCATTTTTGAAAATCCTTATTAATATTGTTTTTAGCAATATAATATAGAATTGCAGAAAATCAAAATTTGCAGCAGCAGTTTTGCACATTTGGGCGAGGAGAAAGATATGAATGACATTATTGACAAACTGAAAAGAGTCCGCCGCGGCGCAATGTTTATTATCGAGGGGCCGTCGGGGACGGGAAAAGGCGCTGTCTGCAAGGAAATCCTGGCTCAGGACGAGCATATTAAGTTTTCGGTTTCGGTAACGACCCGCCCAAAGCGCGATACGGAAGTTGAAGATGTCGATTATCATTTTATTTCCGATGCGGAATATGACAAGCTCAAGGCCGAAGACGCTTTTTATGAATGTGTTGATTCTCAGTACGGCGCGCGTTACGGAACTTTGCGCTCAGAGGTAGACGGCTTTTTGAATGTCGGCGAAGACGTTTTGTTTGATATGGATTGGGCCGGAGCCCGGCAGATGAAGGCCAAGGCGCCGGATGACGTGGTGACGATTTATCTTTTGCCGCCCTCAATTGCGGAACTTAAGCGGCGTTTATACGGCAGAGGGACGGATTCAGAAGACGTTATCAAAAAACGGATGGCTCAGTTTCCCGACAAGGTGAGCCATTGGAAAGAATTTGATTATGTTTTGCTGAATGTCAATCTGGAAGAAACGGTTTATAAGGTGCAGAAAATTATTTCCGCAGAGAGAATGAAGCGCGTCAGACAGACCGGGCTGGCAGAGTTTGTCGAACATCTTTTGACGGAAGCGCAGCATGGATAATCTTTTCTTTAACCGCAAGGGGCGCCCAAAATATGCCGACGATGTTATTCCGGCGTATAAAAACGGTTATTTTGCCCTGTTGGTTAAGGAAAACAAGATTTTGCTGACTTATCCGCCGGGAGTGGGCGTTCCCGAATTTCCGGGCGGAAGCATTCGCCGCAGCGAGAATTTCAGGGATTGTCTGTTTCGCAAACTTTATGAAGAAACCGGTGTGGAATTTATGCTGGATAAAGGCGTTCGGCAGTTTGAGCAGACGGTTAATTATTTTGCCGATGATGAAAAGCCGAGCGGCATGTTTTATATTTATCATCAGTTCTTTATGGTTTATGATGCTGACGCCTATGGTTTTGACGTGTTGCGCCCGCGGTGGAAAACGCCGGAAAACGGTGAAGCCGTCTGGGTTGATATTGAAGATATTTTCAGCGGGAAGGTCAAAATTAACTATTGCCACTGGTTGGCTCTGCAACAGTTGTTTCCCGAAGAATTCAATTCTTAGTTTTTAATGGGGAAAGCTCTTTTCTTTGTTTCGGGGACATGGCCTTATATACCTTTGCGGCATTTTGCAAGGCATTGGGTACATTTAGCTTTTCTGCTTTCCGGTAAAGGTTAAAGGCTTTGGGCAAATCTGGTTTGACGCCAATCCCGCGGGCGTAAATATAAGCGTAGACCTCAATGGCCTGAGGGTCGTTCTTTTCGGCTTTTTGTTCGATTTCTTTTAATTCGACCGGGGTGACGCGGTTTTCTTTTACGGCATTAAGCGTTTGCTGCCATTGTAAAATTCTGGCCTGTTCTTCCAGCTCACGCAGTTTTCTTTTGTTTTCAAAGTCAATAACGCTGTCTTCTTCCTGAATAATCGGAATGAGCGGGGGATTGTCTTTGGCTTTTTGCAGTTCGCTGTTGTCAAAGAGAAATTCCGGCGCGTTGCGGTTTTTGACGTATAACGGCAAATATCCGCTGTTGTCGGAGCGGACGATGTCCCGGTAGATTTCATCCAGGCTGGTTGCCGGTGCCGGCGAAGCGAGGATTGTTCCGAGTAAAACCGTATAAATAAAAGTTTTGGTCTTTATCATTTTTTTATTATTTGCCTTTAAGATTGAGCCAATAGTAGCAAATCCGGCGCAGAAAATAAACTTGTTTTGCGCTTTATGAACAGGTTAGAGGTCAGAATGAAGAAAATTTACAATTCAATTACGGAAATGGTCGGGCATACGCCGCTGCTGCGTTTAAATCGTTTATGCCGTAAGCATAAGGTTAAGGCCGAGATTTTGGGAAAGTGCGAGGCTTATAATCCGCTGTTTTCGGTTAAGGATCGTATTGCTCTGAAAATGCTTGAAAAAGCGGAAGAAAGCGGAAAGGTTAACAATGAAACGGTTTTTGTGGAAGCCACTTCGGGAAATACGGGCATTGCTTTGTCGGCGATGTGTGCGGCCAAGGGATATAAACTGGTGATAACCATGCCGGAAAACATGAGTGAAGAACGTATCAAAATGATGCGCCATTTTGGGGCGGAGGTTATTTTGACGCCTAAAGAAGACGGGATGAACGGCGCGATAAAAAAGGCGGAAATTCTGGCGGCAAAAAATCTGAACGTGATTATGCTGAAACAGTTTGAAAACGAGGCCAATCCCGAAGCGCACCGGCTGGGAACGAGTATGGAAATTATGGAGGACACCGGCGGAAATGTTGACGTGATTGTCAGTGCCGTCGGGACTTCCGGGACTTTGACGGGAATAGCGTCAACGCTGAAAACCTGCAATCCGGATTTGTATGTTGTTGCCGTGGAGCCGGCTTCCAGTCCGGTTTTGTCAGGCGGGGCGGCCGGCGCGCATAAAATTCCCGGCATAGGTGCCGGGTTTGTGCCGCCGTTTTATGACAAATCTCTGGTGGACGAAGTTATAGACATTAAGGACGACGAAGCAATCGCTTTGCTGAAAGACGCGGCTGAAGAAGAAGGTTTGCCGATAGGCATTTCTGCCGGTGCGGCGCTGGCGGCGGCGGTGAAAATCGGGCAGCGTCCGGAGTTTGCCAAGAAGGTGATTGTGGTTATTCTGCCGGACGGGACGGAAAGGTATTTGTCGTTAGGCTGGTTTTAGCCTTGAAAAAAGTATTTGCCAAAGCGGTCGTTTTTGGTTATGTTGTAGGCAAATTTTTAAAAAGGAAAGCTGTTTAAATATAATGAAACCTAATTCTATTCTCGGCAGATATCTGACAAAGCAGATTGTGTGGAATTTTTTCTCAGTCCTGATTATGGTGCTGGGCATTATATTTATGTTTGAGGTGATTGATTTGCTGCGCCGCGTGGCGGACAGGCCGGACATCGGCTGGGGTTTTGTTCTGAAAATGGTAATGATGAAACTGCCGCGGACGCTGGATATGATTTTCCCGTTTGTCATGATGATTGCCGCGATGGTGACTTTTCAAAAAGTCAGCAAGACAAACGAATTTGTGATTATCCGGGCGGCCGGGGTGTCGGTTTGGGGCTTTCTGGTTCCGGTTCTGTTTGCCGTTTTTATGATTGGCGTGATTAATGTGAGTATTTTTAATCCGATTGCCTCAAGGATGTTGGAAATTTTTGAAACGATGGATTATCAGCTTAAGACCAAAAATCCGAAGGCCGTGCTTTTTTCCGATAAGGGATTATGGATCAGGGAAGCGGCGGAAGACGGCAATGTTTTGGTAATGCAGGCCAAATCCGTTCGTCAGGAAGACGAACAGACTTTGTATCTGTATGATGTCAATATTTTGGAGCTTGACCATAATTCTCAGATTTTGCGGCAGGTTGATGCTTTTATGGCGGTTTTGAAAAATGAACAGATTGAGTTGAAAGACGTTAATGTATTTGAGGCCGGTAAGCCGCGGACTATTGTCAACAGCGTTAAGTACAACACAACGATTACGGTCGACCGTATCCGGGAGAATTTTATTGATCCGGACGCCATTTCTTTTTGGGATTTGCCCAGCACAATAGAATTTTATAAAAAATCCGGTTTTTCGGTGGTTAAACATCAAATTCGTTATTTGTCGCTGATTGCTTCGCCATTTATGCTTTGCGCCATGGTTTTGGTGGCGGCGGTTTTTGCTCTGAGGCCGAACAATCGCCGCGGCGGCGTGATGTTTCTTATTGTCGGCGGTATTATTGCCGGTTTTCTGGTTTATTTTTCATCGCAGGTTATTTATACTTTCGGTTTGAACGGCTATATTCCGGTATTTATGGCGGTTTGGACGCCTATTCTGATTACGGTGCTGGTGAGCGTGTCGATATTGCTTCATCTGGAAGACGGTTAGTAAAAGCCCGGCAGTGATTTCCTGCTTGATTTTTAAAATTTTTGTGGTATAAGAGTTTCATAAATTGATAATATTATTGAAAGTGGGGTCAAAAGCCCCGCTTTTTTGTTAGAAGGAATCGTCAATGATTAATAAACACCCTTTGCAGGATATGTTGGAGCCTGTGGTCGAAGGATTGGGATATGAGCTGGTCAGGGTTTTGACTATCGGCATGAAAAATCCTACTTTACAGGTTATGATTGACCGGAAAGACGGGACGGAAATCACGGTGGATGATTGTGCCAAGGTCAGCCGCGCTTTATCTGATGTCTTGGATGAAAAAGACCCGATTGAGAATCAGTATTCTCTGGAAGTCAGCTCTCCGGGAATCGACCGCCCTTTGACAAAGATAGAGCATTTTAAGCGTTTTGCCGGTTATGAGGTGAAAGTTGAAACTGCAGTGGCGGTTGAAAACAGAAAACGTTTCAAGGGTGTTGTTAACGGCGTTGACACTGAGAACAATATTTGCCTGACGATGGAAAATACGGAATATAAAATTCCTTTTGAAGATGTCGCCAAGGCAAAGATAGTCATTACTGATGAGCTTTTGAAAGAATATGAGGAAGCTCAGGCAGAAGCTGAATTATAATTTTTAACAAAAAGATACAATTTAAGATAAGAGGATAAAATGGAAAATATTGAAAGTATGCCGAGACCGGAAATTCTTTTGGTTGCCGACACTGTGGCCAGAGAGAAAAATATTGACCGCGAGGATGTTTTTGTGGCGATGGAAGTTGCCATTCAGAAAGGCGCCCGTTCCAAATACGGCGTTGAACATGACATCAGAGCCAATATTGACCGCAAGACAGGCGCTATCGCTTTGTCCCGTTATCGCGAAGTTGTTGAGGAAGACGCCGTTATTGAGAATGAGGCTGCCCAGCTGCCGTTGAGCAAAGCTAAAAAAATCAAAGCGGATGCCAAAGTCGGCGAGTTTTTGATTGACGCGCTGCCGCCGATTGATTTCGGACGTATTGCCGCGCAGACTGCCAAGCAGGTTATCGTTCAGAAAGTGCGTGAAGCTGAGCGCAATAAGCAATATGAAGAATATCGCGAAAAAATCGGTACGATTATCAACGGTACCGTTAAGAGAGCCGAGTTCGGCAATGTTGTTTTGGATATCGGCAAGACGGAAGCGATTTTACGCCGTGATGAAACGATTGCCCGTGAGAAATTTAAAAACGGCGACCGTATCCGTGCTTATGTTCTGGATGTTCGCCGCGAAAACAAAGGGCCACAGATTTTCCTTTCCAGAACCTGTCCTGAATTTATGGCCAAGTTATTTACTCAGGAAGTTCCTGAAATTTATGACGGTATTGTCAAGATTATGGGCGTGGCCCGCGATCCAGGCTCTAAAGCCAAAATCGCCGTCAAAGCAGAAGATGTTACTGTTGATGCTGTCGGTGCCTGCGTCGGTTTGCGCGGTATTCGCGTTCAGGCGGTTGTCAATGAATTGCAGGGTGAAAAAATTGATATTGTCCCTTATTCCGAAGACAAAGCCCAGTATATTGTCAGCGCTTTGGCGCCGGCTGAGGTTTCCAAGGTGGTTTTGGATGAAGAAAACGGTCGTATTGAAGTGGTTGTTCCTCAGGAGCAGTTTTCAATCGCTATCGGCCGCCGCGGTCAGAATGTTAAACTGGCTTCCCAGCTGCTTGGCTGCGATATAGATGTCTTGACCGAAGAGCAGGAACAGGAAAGACGTTCCAATGAAAATAAAGTCCGCTCTCAGCGCTTTATGGAAGCTTTGGACGTTGATGAAATGATTGCTCATTTGCTGATTGCCGAAGGTTTTTCAACGGTTGATGAGGTTGCTTTGGTTGCGCTTTCCGAGCTGTCTGAAATTGAGGGTTTTGACGAAGATGTAGCTAAAGAACTGCAGAGCCGTGCTCAGGAGTTTGTTGCGAAGCGTGACAAGGAGTTTGCCGACAAGAGTAAATCTTTGGGTATTGATGACAAACTGAAAGAAATCAGCGGTCTGGACCAGGATATGATTTTGGTTTTGGCTGAAAAAGGCGTTAAAACCATTGATGATTTGGCTGATTTGGCTGCCGATGAGCTGATTGAAATGCTTGGTGAGAGTGTTATTTCTCAGGCCGAAGCTAACAGAGTTATTATGGCAGCGCGTGAGCACTGGTTCACAGAAGAGGGCGAATAGTTTTATGCGCTGTCAGAGGAGCGGTACGGCGTTCACATTTTTATGTGTTTCTTTAATACACTGTGTGGTGCTCCGTTCCTCTTCTCTGTTTTAGCCTAAAATTATCCGTTATTGTTTCTTTATTATTGATCGATACAGGAAGATGAAACAGGAAACTGAAGACAGAAAATGTATTCTGACCGGAGAAGTGAAAAGCAAAGACGAGCTTTTGCGTTTTACGCTTATTTCCGGCGGGCGGGTTATTCCGGATTTTAAGAAAAAACTTCCGGGACGCGGGATTTATGTTTCAAATTCTAAGCAGAAGCTGGAAACGACCATTCAGAAAAACCAGTTTGCCAAGGCGACTAAGGGTCGGGCAAGAGCGGATTTGTCATTGGTTGAGATGACGGAAGCCCTTTTGAAGAAAAAAGGTTTGGAAGCGATTAATCTGGCGCGGAAGGCTGGGGAACTGGTTACCGGTTTTGACAAGGTTAAGGAAGCTTTGGAGCGTGGAAAGGTCGCTTTTATTCTTGAGGCCAGCGATGCCGGAACCGACGGGCATGAAAAAGTGTTGAGTATGGCTAAAGGACTGGATGTTTTCGGATTGTATACTACTGAGGAGTTGGATAAGGCATTAGATAAAGTTAATACGGTGCATGCCGCTTTTTTGAAGAGCGAAATGTCAAAAACAGTATATAAAGAATTAAAACGTTATGAGTGTTTTTTACACGCATAACCGGTTAGATGATACGGAGAAAAAAATTAATGACAGAAGATAATGCAAAAAGCAAATTAACATTATCAGGTAAATCTACCCTTACACTCAAAAATGTAAGCGACGGTGCCCGGGCGCACAATAATGACGGCAAGAAGATTGTTCAGGTTGAAGTGCGGAAGAAGAGGGTTATCGCCAATCGCAGCGAAACGGAAGAGCCTAAAGTTAAAATTGACGAAGCGACAGCTGCAAAGCTGCGGCTTATTGCCGAGGCTAAAGAGCATGATGCCAAACGCCGGCAGGAGGAAGAAGAGAAGGAACGCCAGCGCCAGCTGAGACGTGAACAGGAAGAGCAGGAAAAGGCTCAACGGGAAGCCGAAGAAGCTAAAAAGGCGGCGGAGGAGAAAAAAGCAGCTGTTCGTCCTGTGGTAACGGCAGCGGTTTCACCGGCTGAGGATGATCGTATTCAGAAGATTAAGGAAAAGAAGTCCCGCGATTTCGATGAAGAGGACGAAGACGAGGAAGAAGATTCCCATAATCATAAGTTTAAAAAAGTTGCCGAAAGATCTTTGAGCAAAGACGATGTTTTTGAACAAGAGCGCAAAAAAGTTATGAAGCGCAGTTTTGAAACACCGCGGCGCGGCGGAAAAGTCAACCTGCATACATTGAGCAGTGTTGATGAAGATGACGATGATTATGGTTTTGGCGGCGGCCGGCGTCGGTTTAAGAAAAAACAGCCGAAGCAGCAGGCTTTTCAGCAGCCGACAGAAAAAATTGTTAAAGAGGTCGTTATTCCTGAAATTATTACGGTTCAGGAATTGGCTAACCGTATGGCAGAAAAAGGTGCCGAAGTTATTAAAAAGCTGATGGCTTTAGGGGTTATGGCTACGATTAACCAGCCGATTGATGCCGATACGGCGCAGATTGTGGTTGAGGAATTCGGACATAAGTTTAAGCGAGTTGCCGACAGCGATGTTGAGCAGGGATTGACCGGGCCGGAAGATACGGACGCCGATTTGTTGCCGAGAGCACCGGTAGTTACGGTTATGGGACACGTTGACCATGGTAAGACTTCGTTATTGGATGCTTTGCGCGAAACAAACGTGGCTTCACGCGAAGCCGGCGGTATTACGCAACATATCGGCGCTTATCAGATTGAGGTTGCCGGCGGCAAAAAGATTGCCTTTATTGATACGCCGGGACACGAGGCTTTTTCAGAAATGCGCGCCCGCGGTGCGAAAGTTACCGATATTGTGGTTTTGGTGGTTGCCGCCAATGACGGCATTATGCCGCAGACGGTCGAGGCTATTCGTCATGCTCAGGCGGCGGAAGTGCCGATTGTGGTTGCCATTAACAAAATTGACCTTCCGGGCGCTGACCCGATGAAGGTGAAGACGGCTTTGCTGCAGCATGGTATTGCCGTTGAAGATATGGGCGGCGAATATTTGAGCGCAGAAGTTTCGGCTAAGAAGCGTATTAATATTGACAAGCTGGTTGAAGCTATTCTGTTACAGGCGGAAATTCTGGATTTGAAAGCTAACCCGAATCGCATGGCTTCCGGTACGGTTGTTGAAGCCAAGATGGAAAAAGGCCGCGGTTCTGTTGCAACGGTTCTGGTTCAGAACGGTACGCTGCGGGTTGGTGATATTTGTATTGCCGGTAAGGAGTGGGGACATGTCCGCGCTATGTTTAACGAACATGGCAAGAAGATGACGGAAGCCGGTCCTGCAACCCCGGTTGAAATTCTCGGTTTGCAGGGAACGCCGGCAGCCGGTGACGATTTTGTCATTGTTAAGGACGAAAATCAGGCTAAGGAAGTTACCGGTTATCGTATTCGCAAAGAACGTGACGCTAAGCTGGTTAAGAGCGCCAAGTCGGCTATGGAACAAATGCTTGATAAGATTAAGTCAGGCGAAGTTAAGCACTTGCCGGTTATTATCAAGGCTGATGTTCAAGGTTCCATTGAGGCTATTGAAGGTACAATTAAGAAGCTGTCCAACGAGGAAGTCAGCGTTCAGATTTTGCATTCTGCCGTCGGTCCGATTTCGGATTCCGATGTTACTCTGGCCAAGGCTTCTAACGCCTTTATCATCGGCTTTAACGTCCGCGCTATTCCGCACGCCCGTGATATGGCGCGTCAGGACGGTGTCGATATTCGTTATTATTCGATTATTTATGATGTGGCCGATGATATTAAGAAGGCTCTGGAAGGTATGTTGTCGCCGGAACTGCGAGAAAAGATTATCGGTTATGCCGAAATCCGCAATGTCTTCAATATTACCGGCGTCGGCAAAGTCGGCGGTTGTATGGTGACGGAAGGCTTTGTCAAGCGCGGCGCCAAGGTTCGTCTGCTGCGTGACAATGTTGTTATCCACGATGGCGCGCTGGCTCAGCTCAAACGCTTTAAGGAAGACGTTAAAGAAGTTAAGTCTGGCTATGAATGCGGCATGAGTTTTGAAAACTATAATGATATTCAGGTTGGCGATTTTATAGAGTGTTATGAGGTGGAAGAAATCGCTGCCACCCTGTAAAAACTCGTATAGTACGTTATCTAGAGCAGTTCTTTCCGGCCTCGAAAAATTCATGTACTTCTGTGTACACTAAAATTTTTCTCGCCGTTAGAACCACTCTATCTAGCGCACTCTCCGAGTTTTTATTGGGCCTTGTGGATGTCTAATACCAAAAGAAAAAAGTTTCCTTATGTACTTCTATGTACCTTCGCCGTCTAGGTTCGCTGCGGTTGCTGTCGCTTCCCTAGCTTACCAAGAAGTTCCGAAGACTTTGCAGAGATAAAAGCAACGTTAGTTGCTTTTATCCTTAGCAGTTGGTGCTTTTTTCTCTTTTTCTTATTATCCATCTCACATATCGCAATTTTACCGTGTCTTGGGTTGGGGCTGGGTTGACTTTTTTGTTGACTTTTGTCCAACATATGATAAGAGTAAAGGGAATGAGTATTATTAACTGAAATTTATAATTATGGAAAAAGAAAAGATTTTTCAACAGGCTAAAGAGCTTTTAGATGGTGCTAATCTTACCGTCACCGAGTTTGTTCAGTATTGCACTGAAAAGAAAGTAAAAGAAGTTGTTGATTCTGCAAAGGAGTTTCCCTTTGAGGTCATGTACGAGGGGTTGGTTCGGTCATGGGTTCCGCTTGAGGGTAAAAAGCCTTTGGGGGTTATTTTTGAGAATCATCTGATTACTCTGAAAAGTTCTCCTGAAACTATGAATTGGTATAACGCCATGAAATATTGTCAGGGTGTTGAAGTTGGCGGTCGTTTTTGCAATGCCGGAGAGATTGGATTCTGGAAAAAGCTGGTAAATCTTTCTGAACAACAGAAAAAAATGCTTGATGATTTGTTGATTTACCTTGGCGGTACGGGTTTAAAAGGAAAATGGTATTGGTCGTCGTCCGAGGATGACGACTACTACGCGTTAATTTTCTGTACGGACTCAGGCGTTAACTTCGGCGGCGTGAACTACAACCTTAAGAAATACGGTAGCAGTAGTCTCGTCGTTCGTCCGGTGTTGGATTTGTCTGATTTATCTTATTAAGAATAAAAGCTCTGAGTTTTGGCTCAGGGCTTTTATTTTGTTTATAGGAAAAGCGCCCAGAAGGGCGCTTTTCTTGGTTATTTGCGTTCGCTCTTGTTCATCGGCAGAGGTTCTTTTGAACCGCTGTTGAAGAGAATAGCGTCGCTGATTTCGGTATTCTTGACCGGGATGTCTTTTATCTGCTTGCCGCAGATTTCAAGACCGACACTCTTCATCGCCGTGGCAATCGGCAAGAACAGGTCTGTGTTTTCACTCGGTTTGGCACCGGTATGGGCCAGGCCGGTAATTGTTCCCTGTTTGTCAATCAAGGCGCCGCCCAGCGTGACATCCTGAACGAAAGTATCAATGATGATTTCCGTGCCGCGGTTTTCAGAATAACGGTAACCGCTGACTTTTCCGGAATCTTCAAGGTAACCTTCGCCGGTATTGAAATCAAGGATACCCAGCGTCAGGAACTTGTCCTTATTAATCGGCGGTAGTTCAAGGTTCAGAGAGAGCGGTGTGTATGCCGTCTTCTTTTCCATGAATATCAGGGCAACATTCTTGTTCGGGTTAATGCGAACTGCATGGCCTTTGAATTTGACGCCGTTAATTGTTTGCAATTCATAAGAATTGTTTTCTTTGGTTATCAGGTCGGCCGAGGTCAAAACAAACTGGTCGGAAACTATAAGGCCGGCGCCCTTCTTACCCTGATTGTTGGTAATTGAAATGATTGACGCGCGTATTTTATATACGTCTTCCGGTGTCAACGGCGTATCGTAAGCCGGACGTTCGATAATGCAGAGGTTGTTCTGAGCGTCAATAGCTCCCTGATCGTTAATCGGAACGCTGATCCAGGTTTCTTTGCTGACTGTGCCGGTTGCTTCAACACCGCCTTTTTCGTCAATATCCAAGTCAATGTTGTTTGTGACTTTGCAGCCCTGAGGATCTTTGGCGCAATCGCCGAACAGCGTCTGAGCTTCGCAGCCGCCGTAAAGTTTGTTGTCCTCACAGCCTTTATACAGCTTGTTGTCTTCACAACCGCGGTACAGTTTGTTGTTGCAATCGCAGTCCGGGCCAAACAGCGTCATGTTGTTGCAAGGCTTTTCCGGAACCGGCAGCGGCGGTACAGGCAGGGGGATGACGCCGGAAGGCGTATCCAGCGTTGTGGTTCTCAGGTCAACTTTGATTTCCGCATCTTCAAATTCAGAATTT
Organism: Pseudomonadota bacterium; assembly: GCA_030536665.1. Classification (GTDB taxonomy): domain Bacteria; phylum Pseudomonadota; class Alphaproteobacteria; order RF32; family CAG-239; genus HGM16780. Next base: position 1,270 of record JAUNPO010000040.1, on the reverse strand, counting down.
TGACCGTAGCGTTCTTCCTGATTTGTCGGAATAAGGCTGATGTCCAGAGGTTCTGACGGGCGCTCTTTTTCAAGCAATGTTGCGGCGTCAAAGACTTGTGCCGGTTCTTCCGTTACAGTTGTAACAACGGTTGTTGTGGTGGTCGTTACAGCCGGTGCCGGAGCGGGTAAGGGTACCGGTGTCGGCAACGGAACCGGAGGTGTCGGTATCGGAATTTCTTTTTCTACCGTTGTGGTGACTGTTGTTTTGATTTCCGGAGCCGGTTTGGGAGCCGGAGCTACTTTTACAATACTGCCGTCTTTGTTTTTACGGATAACAACGCCGTCAGACTGTTTTTCGACAACGGAACCGTCGGAAAGTTTGGCAACGACAGTCGGAACAGGCAGGACTTCTTTATTTTGAACCAGCGGTGATACGGGTTCCGGAACATCAACTTTTTCAGCCGGTTTATCAGGCGTGTAAACGTATTTTGTCGTTTCGTTGATTTCCGTTTCATGTTTGGTGTACTGGCATTTTGCCGGATTGAGTTCTCTTTCACGCTCAATCAGCTCAATGCGCTGATTTTCTCTTTCTGCCGGGCTGAAGCGACGGGTAAGCTGCTTTTGGAAGCCGGGATTGTTGCGCAGGTTATTGACGGCGTCGGCGTAAGCCCGTTCTACCAGAATTATTTCGCCGTTTTCTTCGCCGCGCATTAATTCGCCGTAACCGTTTGTTTCACCACTCCAGTAAGCTTTGGTTTTATTGATGTCGGTGATTGTCCATTTAATTGTGATTTCAGACGAACCGGTGCGTTTGTCTTCCTTAACGCTGTTGTCCCAGTCGTATTTGTCGCAGATGTTCATAAAATAATTGGTGATTTCCGCGGTTACCAAATATTCGGGCAGCGGGCTGGGGGTTACTTCCGTGCAGACATCGTTAGGAATTTTTACGATTTTGAAGCAGTCTTTGAGTTCATTTTCGAAGATGGACATGAAGCGCATGTTTTGCTGCATCAGGCGTCCCTGATCAAGGAAAGCTTCTTTGTTAAAGCGGCGGCAGCCGAAAATGCGGAAACGGTAGTTGCCGAGTTTTTGTGACATTGTGCCGTTGATGTCTTCTTCATTCAATCTGAAATCGACCCACTCCAGTTGGATGGGGGCAAATTTCTGGCATTGGTTATGAATGCTGCGATAAACGTCGCGGCGGCCGACGGTGACGTAGTTATTGACGAAATTTTCACGCATCGGAACGGCTTCTTTGGCAATGATTTTGCGTTTTTTCGGCTTGCAGG
>JAUNPO010000205.1 GCA_030536665.1 Pseudomonadota bacterium | reverse complement strand
ACAAAATCAAAAATCTGATTGACAAAGAAACGCCCGACAACATCCTTTCCGACGATAAAATTGCGGAAATTCTGGCCCGCGACAGTATCAAAATCGCCCGCAGAACCGTTGCCAAATACCGCGAAAGCCTGAACATTCCCACCTCCTTCCTGCGCAAAAAACAAAAAAAGCTCTGACTCCGTATTTTCCGCCTCTCTTTCGCGCAAAAGCAAAAGTTTTTATTGACTTTTAGATAAAATTAAGCTTGATATAAACAGATAAAGGTATTAATCTGAATACTCAAAGATAAATGTTTTTTTATTAATAATTTGCAAGGAATAAATTATGAACATTACATTAACAGGAAAACAGGTTGACATTGGCGACAGACTGCGTCAGCACGTTGAAGAAGGTGTTTTAAACTCCGTAAATAAATATTTTCCGGCACCTATCAGCTGCACGGTAGCTTTCTCCAAAGAAGGGGAAGAATTCTTGGCTGAGGTTACGGTTCATCCTGCTAAAAACATCGTGTTAAAAGGTTCCAGCGAAGCCTGCGCCGACCCTTATTCTGCTTTTGACGCGGCCAATCAGCATATCGCAACTCGTTTGCGCCGTCATAAAAACAAATTAAACAGCCACAAAGGCAAAGCCGGCCTGAACGAAGCCGAAATTGCTCATGAAGCCGTTTTCCCGTTGATTGAAACTGACGAAGAACTGGACATCAATGTTGACGCGCCTTTGACAATCGCCGAAACAGAAGCCAACATTCCGGTCTGCACGGTCAGCGAAGCTGTTATGCATATGGACTTGGCCGACGAATGCGCCATCTTGTTCAAAAACAGCGCCAATGGCCACATCAGCATGGTATATCGCCGCAAAGACGGCAACATCGGCTGGGTTGAACCCAAAGCTGAATAATTCTGTTAATCAACAAAGGCTCGAATTTATGAAAATTTCCGACATCATGAATGAGAATTGTGTGTTTTCGTGCTTAAAAGCAGGAACAAAACGCCAATTACTTCAGGAATTAGCGCAAAAATCTTCAGAAATTACCGGAATCAATGACCGGACTATTTTTGATGCATTGCTGGAACGTGAAAATTTAGGCACAACAGGCTTTGGCGGCGGTACGGCTCTGCCCCATGCCCGCATTGAAGACTTGGATAAAATCTATGGCTTCTTTGCAAAGTTAAATACGCCGGTTGCCTATGAAGCTATTGACAACAAAGCAGTCGATTTAGTTTTCATGCTGTTGTCACCGGATTCAAGCGGCGCCGACCATTTAACGGCCTTGGCACAAATTTCGCGTCTTTTGAAAGATGAGAATACCTGCGAAAAACTCCGCAATGCCCAAAATTCTGAAGAAATCTACGCATTGCTGAATAACTAAGCAAAAAAAATCTCAATCCCCTGAAATTCAAATTTCAGGGGATTTTTTCATCTCCTCATTTTTTATTTCAATAAGAAAGAAACATCCCTCCCCTTGACAGGGAAGAAGCATAGCTTTTCCAAAAGTCATCGGTAGAATGATAACACCAAACCCAACCAAGAAAAAAAGGCCGCAAAATGTCATTTCAAACTTGTCTGCCCCTGACAAGCCGGTTCATCCCCTGTCATACATCAGTGTCATGCCGCACTTGTTTGTCCTCGACAAACTCGTTCGTCCCGTAAGGCTCTGTCTGCGCTGACGCGTGCCAATCGCCAACTATCTATCTGAATGTTATGCCGAACTTGTTTGTCCTCGACAAGCTCGTTCGTCACGTAAGGCTCTGTCTACGCTAACGCTTGCCAATCGCCAACTATCGACTCCGGCATCTAAAACCCCCAACAAAAACGAAATCCCACCAAGCAAAAGCCTCTCTCGCTCTGCGGCACCAGCTTCTTTGTCATTTTTTCCTCATTTTATCAAAATTAGTGATTGAACATTAAGAAAAATTATGATATAGTAATTTTGTGATGACAAGTGTGGAGGATGCTATGA
>JAUNPO010000204.1 GCA_030536665.1 Pseudomonadota bacterium | reverse complement strand
CCATATCCTTCAAAAAACACTTCCTGACCTCATCTGTCGTATAGTGAATCTGTCCAACTTTATCGGTATATTCTGATGATACGCCGGCAATTTTGGCTAATTCCTCGATTTTAGACATAAAAAGCTCCTAATTTTGTCATTTTATCAACAATTTTTATTTTTTTCGCAAAATTATGTTGAAATCTTGTAGATTCATTTTAATTTAGACTCATTATAATCAATGGGAGAGATTTTATGAAAGGAAATAATGAACTTATTAACTACATTCATTCTCAGCGGTGGTGCGGTTTTAAACAGGCCATTGCCGACGGACAGGTAGTTGATATTCAGTTGGATTCGGTTCCGTTTGACAACGGACAGAAATTTTTCACTCTGGGCACCGCCAAACTTGAAGACGGTTCGGAACGGACATTCTTTATGCCGATGGCCCGGGGACACTTGGACGACGTCGAAAGCGTTATCATCAACGGCGAGGAAATGTATGACGCCATGAAGGCGCCGGACTACTGGTCAGCCCTGATGGACTTTTTCAAGGAAAATCATAATGAAGTTATGTTCAACAGCGGCGCCGTCGTCCGTTATCACAACATCGGCGACAAAAAAATCATTCAAGACAATATGCATTCGGCATCCAAACCTCTGAACGTCGAACAAAGCAACACCACTATCAAAGTCGGCGATAATGCCATCGCTTTCAAACAGGACCGTATGATCGAAAGCGATTTCGGCGTCAGCACCGAGGTTGAAATGAATGCAAAACTTATGGAAGCCGACTGTTCGGCCATGCCCAAAACTTACGGCGCGTTTATTATGAAAGAACCCGGCGGCAAAATCGCCACGCTGGGAATCGTGCAGGAATTTGTTCCCAACCGCGGCGACCTCTGGGAATTTGCCAACAACTATCTGGTCGGCGCGCTGAACGAGGCTCAGGCTAACGGACAAGACGAAATTGACATTAACGATCATCCGGCTTTCATAGAGATGATGAAAAACCTCGGACACAAAACGACGGAAATGTCCGAATGCCTTTCCCGTCCCAACGGCAATCCCGATTTTGAACCGCAGCCGGTGGATGCCGATTATCTGCGCGGATACGAAAAGAATCTGAACGTCCTGCTCTATCAGACCAAGAGAACCATTGAACAGAACATTCAAAATCTGGACGGAGAAACCAGAGAACAGACCCAAAAGCTGATTGAGAACTGGGACAAGCTGACGCAGAGTTTTGTAAAACGCAACATCAGCCTGCTCAGCAGCGGCGAAAAACAGAGCAACATTGTCCGCGTTCACGGCGATTTTCATCTGGGACAGGTTCTGGTTACCAAAGACGGCGATTTGAAGTTTTTGGATTTTGCCGGCGAACCGGGCCTTTCGATTACCGAACGCAAAAAGAAACACCCCGAAACCCGTGACATTGCCGGAATGTACCGTTCCATCAGCGGTTATCTCGGACCGGTGGTTGCCGAAACCTTTGCCGCAACCGGAGAGATTGTCAAACGCGCCAACGGCACCGACAAAAACGTAACCAATCCGGAAAAAGAAGCCTGGGCCAACCGTGCCGTGGCTCCGATGATTGAGGTTGCCACACGTTCTTTCCTGGACGGCCGCAGTGAAGCCGAACCGATGCTGGCTCTGGAAATTCTGCGCAAGAATCTGTACGAAGTCGGTTATGAGGTCAGCAACCGTCCGGATATGGCGCATATTCCGGTCAAAGGGCTGGTCAGCCTGCTCAACAGCGGTGAAGAAATGACCCAAAAGAGAACCAAGCAGCAGGGCGGCGTGGACATATACGGCGCAGCCAACAGCAACTTGGCCGGTAAAATTCTGGCAGAAAAGCTCGGCAACAGTTTATAATTATAAAAAAATTCAACATCGCTCACAAATTTGCTTGCTTTTAATTTTTAAGTATGCTTAATTGTTGGCGATGTGAATGGATAGATGGCCGAGTGGTCGAAGGCGCACGATTGGAAATCGTGTGTACCCCT
>JAUNPO010000203.1 GCA_030536665.1 Pseudomonadota bacterium | reverse complement strand
CCCGAACCGGCGACATCCGGCAAAAAACTGATTGAACAGGCAACGATGTCTGTTGAAAAAGCGCAAAAAGACGGCGGCAATAAAGTTATTATCTTCGGCGCTTAAAAAATCTCGTCAAAAGCTTTGCCGTTGCGCAAAATTTGTTCTGCCTGCGCTGTGTAGTTTCCGTTTGCATCATGAATAATCAAGCCGCGGTGAATTGCTGCCGGAGCTTTTGAATCTTTTTGCGCCGTGACAATAACGCGTTTGGCGTTCTGGTTTTCCTTGGAAAAAAGCGGGATAATTCTTATCCGTCCCATTTTCCCGTGCAGGGCTGCGATAATTTCATCAATGGCTTCCGCCCGGTTAATAATGTAAAAATATCCCTGCGGCGCTGTCATCTTGATACAAAAATTAATCCATTCCCTGAGGCAGAAACCGTTCAGGTTATGCGCTGTTGCCTTGCTCTCATTGGGAGAGGGCAGGTCTTGCTCAGCATAAGGCGGGTTGGTAATAACATGCTGAAAACTGCAATTATCCAAAATTCCGGCAGTACTGCTGCGAATGTCTGCATTCAGATATTGCAGGAAATCAAATCCGTTGGCTTGGGCGCTGAGATTGGAAAGCTCTGCCAAAGGTGCTTGCAGTTCTATCCCGCGGATATCAATGCCGCACTCTTTGAATCTTTCCGCCAAACATAAGGATATTGCCCCCGTTCCGGAGCCAACATCCAGAATCCTCTGTCCCTTGCGCACCTGGGAAATCATGGAAGACAACAGAACCGCATCTGTTGAAGCCCGGTAACCGTTTACCGGTTGAAAAATTTTAACTTGTTTGTTCAGGAGATAATCATTTGTGTAATTATGCATAAATCCAAAACTTTCGGGTTGTTTTTTGCCAAGATTTTGAGTAAGATAACCTAAATTTTTCAAGAAAGGAAGTAAAATAATGAAAACTCTTATCGGAATTCCTGCCCGCTATGCTTCAACCCGTTTCCCCGGAAAACCTCTGGCTAAAATCGCCGGAAAGGAAATGCTGGCGCGTGTTTGGGAAAATGCCGTCAAAACGGCTGCCAAATTTGACGATTGCCGCCCCGTTATCGCCACGGATGATGAACGGATAGTTGCATTCTGCGAAGCGCATGGCATGGATGTTGTCATGACATCTTCCGACTGTCGTACCGGAACCGACCGTATTGTTGAATTGGCAGACAGCTTTGCCGATAAGCCTGAGTTTGTTGTCAATTTGCAGGGCGATAATCCGATTTGTCCGCCTTGGTTTGTTGAGGCTGTTATTGCCGCTTATTATAACGACAATACCGTTGAAACCGTAACGTCGGTTGTGAACCTGAGCTGGGAAGAGTTAGATCGCCTTCGCGAAAACAAAAAGGCAACGCCGTTCAGCGGAACGACAGCGGTATTTGATGCCGAAGGAAATGCTTTTTATTTTTCAAAAAACATTATTCCGGCTATCCGTAAGGAGGATAAAATCCGTGCTTCATCGCCGATGTCGCCGGTCTTCCGCCAAGTCGGGCTTTATGGCTATCGCTATGACGTATTGAAAAAAATTGCGGCTCTGCCGGAAGGCGTTTATGAAAAACTGGAGGGATTGGAACAATTGCGCTGGATTGAAAATCATATCGGGGTGAAATGCGTCAAAGTCGATTATCGCAATTTTGAGAAAATGTCGTCTTTGTCCGGAGTCGATTCGCCGGAAGACGTTGCCCGTGTTGAAGCTGTTTTAGCCGAATGTGGAGAATTTTAACATGACAACGCGCATTATCATTGCCCGCCACGGCAATACTTTTACCAAAGAACAGACCCCAACCCGTGTCGGCTGTCGGACAGATTTGCCGCTGGTCGAAAGTGAACGCGGAATGAATGTCGGCCGTTATCTGAAAGACAGGAATCTTATCCCGGCAAAAGCTTTCGCAGCACCGTTAAAACGAACCGTCGAAACCGCAAAATTGGCGATTGAAGCCATGGGATGCACCATTCCTTTGGAATTGGACGAATCC
>JAUNPO010000039.1:10715-14191 GCA_030536665.1 Pseudomonadota bacterium | reverse complement strand
CCCGAATTTATTATCCGAACACTCCCCCGTATCGGTTATGAAACAAACAGAGGCTTCCTTATATTCCTCCCCTAAGGTAGGGGAGGTTAGGAGGGGTGTGATAATTCCCAATTGTCCCTTACGGGACTCATACCCCCTCGAGAACTCCAACCGGACAAAGTCCGGGGAGTTCTTGCTCCCCCTACTCAAGGGGAGAATAAGATTGTGCCGGTTGCCAGATTGTGCAGACGACAAGAGCGGGTGGTTTAGGGTCAAGGTGTTATGTGTGTGGATACCTGCAACCGGGACGGAGAGGTGAATATCGGCATAAGCTAAATCAACTTTAAGACCAATCAGACTTAAAGTGGACATTAATATCACTCTGGAAATACGCATCTCTACATCCTCCGCTCTTATCATCACGAATCTAATATAGCATAAAAAATTCCACTATTCAATCATTAATTTTCGTGAGAGGAGGAAAAATTCGACAAAGAAAAACCCTCAATCAGAATAATACTGAAGGAGGGTTTTTACAAAATTAGTCTTCAAGGATGTCAGCCAAAAGCGCCTTGGCTTCTTCGTAACGCTTGAGGAAATTTCCGTTAACGATATCGCCTTTGGCAAGTTCGGCAGCTTCCTGGAATTCTTTAGTCAACTCCAGTTGCTCAGTTTCTTCTTGAAGGAGAGCTAAAGCAGCTTTATCGCGGAAAGACTTTGTACCTGAAGCGGCCTGACAGGAAACCAGTAAAACGGCCAGCATTTTGTAGAGTTCAAAAGTGACTGCTTGAACGGGAGGAACATTATCGTTGTTACAGAGTTCGTCGGCAGTTACATCTCTTGCAATGCGAAGTTTAGCAATTGCATCATTCAAATTTGTTTTCATAATTGTAAGTATTAAGTGAATAATTATAAAATATCATAATCTTTATATCTGACATTTTAGAAAAAATCAATAGACAAAATTACATTTTTTACTCAAACTCGATAATAACAATTTCTGGAATGGTATTAAAACGCAGGGGCAGAAGGCTTGTCCCCAAACCGGAAGAAACAATCATCTTTCGTCCTTTTTCTTCAAAATATCCCTGCGCATATTTAGGCCCCATAGGAGAGGGGACGATTAAAGCGCCGATGAACGGCAGCCGGACCTGTCCGCCGTGCATATGTCCGGCCAGTGTCAGACAGACATTTTCCGGGACATCAGGGTAAATATCCGGCTCATGAGAGAGCAAAATGATGGGCTTTTTGCAGGAAAACAGCGCCTTTTTCAAATCAGGCTGTCTTGTATACATATCTTCAATTCCGGCAATACAAAGCTCTTTACCGTCAATTTTTACTGAAATATTTTCATTTTGCAAAATTTAATATTATTGTCTTTTAGAGCAGCAATAATTTCCGCGCCGTCGACATACCAGTCATGATTACCCATAACGCCAAAAATGCCGTGCTTAGATGTGATTTTCTTTAATTCTGCGGCAATATCTTTGATAGACATGGAAGACTTGGCCTTGTGGCCTTTGACATAATCCCCGCCAAGCAAGACCAAGTCTGGGTTTTGGTTGTTTATTTCCTTGATGATTTTCTGCAAGCGTTTTTTGTGTTCCGGCGCGATGTGAAAATCGCTGGCATAAACGATTTTTATTCCCTGTAACTCAGAACAGGAAATTTTGTAATTTTTGATTTTCAACAAATTGGGTTCAATAAAAAAAGCCCAAATTGCCGAGAGCATGGCACAAAAAACAGCGATGTATATCAAAATCTTCATATTCTTATTTTAGAATGCCAGCTTCTAAAATTTGGTTAAAGAAAAACCCCGAAGGAATGTAAAAATTCCCAAGGGGCTAAAAATTCACCGGAGGAAAGACTATTCAGTAGCTTCATCTTCTTTTTTCAGAGGCAGCTTTTCTTTCAACTTTTCGACGGCCTTGTTTACTTCTTGTTTCACATACTCTCTTTTGACATAAGCCAAAGCAGCACCAACACCGGCAACAAACCCAACGATTCCGAAAATAACATTTTTTCCGTTCATAATTCTTAAAATTTAAATGTTAAAAAAAATAGATTAATAATAACAAAACAACTTAACCATAATCTTTCTTAACCAAAAGTCAATTTATTTTTTTAATATTTTCCGGCCATGGCTTTGTAAATATAGTTTTCGTACTTAATAGTCTGATATTTTTGCTGAATCAAATCTTTTCTCAGGGAATTTTCATTGTATACGGCCTCAAGATAGTCCTTAAACTCGCTTTTGCCGCTGTCATAGCGCTCTTTGTAATATTGCGTTATGGCGGCCGAATTTTGATAGTTTTTTTGTGTGTTTTCCAAAATGTCGGCTGATTTTTGATAGGCAAAATTATAATAAGCCACTTCATTCAATGCCTGATTCAAATTATCCCGGAAATCAATCAGGGCAATTTGATAGTCAGTTTCTGAAATCAGAACATTGTTTTTAACCCTGTTCCAGTCCAAAAACGGCAAATCGACCGATATGCTTCCCAAAACATATGGAAAATCAAAAGTTGTTCGCGCTTTGTTTGAAGACGAGTTTAACGCGCCTTTTAAGGTAATGTCCGGATACCAGTTTTTTGTTTCCGCCTCAAGGGTTTTAAAAAATTTTTCCAACCGGTACTGATTTGCCAGAAGATCAGGACGATTCGCCAAAACAGACAAGGGGACGTCCAGATTTACCGGGAGGTTTTTCTGCTGCATTATATCGGCATATTGTATTTTTAAATCTTCGCCGGGCGTTATGTTTAAAATATTTTTCAGGCTTTTTTCCATTTCCCGGAATTGTGTCTGCAAATCAAGCAGGCGGTTTTGTTCGGAACGCAGGCTCTGCTCGGCTTGCAGATATTCGACATTGTCCGTCTTGCCGTTTTTGTATTTTGCCTCGGCTATTTTTTTTAGATTGCGATACGTTCCGATGTTTTCTTCTGTGATGTCTATGGAATTTTGCAGATATTCCAGATTAAAATACAAATCGACAACACTGTTGACCAGACTTAGTCTTGCCGCGTCTTTATCCATGATTGTCGCTTTATATTCAAATTCCTGGGCGGTTTGCAAATCCCGGATTTTGCCGTACAGGTCAACTTCATAATTTAACCCCAGCTCGCCGGAGAAATTGCTGGAATAATTGTCATGCGTATCAATTTGCCGCTGAGAAGAAGCGCCCAGCCCGGCGGACAATGTCGGAAATAAATCGCTGGAAGCCAGATTCAGGTTGTACAGCTCCTTATTAATGTTCAGGGCCGCCGTGAGATAGTCGGGGTTGTTGGCCAAAGCCGTTTCGACCAGCCTGTTCAGTTCGGTATTTTTATATTGTTTCCACCATTCTTCGTCTGCCGTATATTTTTGTTGCAGGGAAGCTGAATAATTTAATTCTTCCGACAGACTCATCGGCGGCGTCGGCGTGGATACACAGCCCGCCGTAAACAGGCTTGCCGCCAAAAGTGATGTGATGAGAATATGTCTTTTCATGTTATTCACTC
>JAUNPO010000039.1:0-10705 GCA_030536665.1 Pseudomonadota bacterium | reverse complement strand
TAAAGCATCAATAGGGTTAAGGTTGGAAGCATTTTTTGCCGGCATATATCCGAAAATAATACCGATAGCCGAAGAACAGACAAGTGCCAGAATAATTGATGCCGTTGAAAAAATCATGCCGAAGTCTTCCGACAGGGTATTAAATCCGACGCCGATGAGCATTGACAGGGCAACACCCATAAATCCGCCGACCAGACAGATTAAAATTGCTTCAATAAGAAACTGTTGCAGAATATCTGCCTGCTTGGCGCCGATGGCCATGCGAATGCCGATTTCTTTGGTTCGCTCGGTGACGGAAACCAGCATGATGTTCATAACGCCGATACCGCCGACAATCAGGGAAATAACCGCAATGCTGGCAATCAGCAGCTTCATGGTGTTAGTGGCGCTTTCAACAGTCTGTTTGATACTGTCGCTGTTAATCATGAAAAAGTCTTTTTTGCCGTGCAGGGTTGTCAGGATATTTTCAATGCTTTCTTCTGCAACCTGAGAATTGACTTTGTCTGAAATCTTCACCGTAATGGAATTGATGTCGCTGCTGCCATTTATTTTATACATAGCCGTCGTATAGGGCGTCCATATATTCATAGAATCCGATGACGGGCCGGGCGTGTTGTCTTTTTCCGTAACGCCGATGATTTGCAGCGGTTTTTTGTTAAAAATAAGAATTTGCCCAATGGGGTTGGCATCTTCGGAAAAAACTTCTTTTAGAGTGTTGTCGTCAATAACGACAACCGACGCCATTTTATCGACTTCCTCTTTATTGAAAACCCGCCCTTGGGCAATTTTTTTGCCTTTGACGTCGAAAAAAGCCGCGCCGACCCCTTTGAGCTGGGCGGTAACGGAATGGTTTTCGTAAACCAGCGTGCCGCTGGCCGAAACATTGGGCGTGGAATTGTCAATAAATCCCTGTTTGCCGAGGTAATCTGAATCGCCGACTTTAAGAGTTTTGACCCGCCCGGAGCGCATATCGCCGAACCCTGTTCCCGGCATAATGTCTATGGTATTTGTTCCCATGGAGTTGATTTGTTCCAGAATCTTGGCCTGAGAGGCATTTCCCAACGCAACCACCGAAACAACGGAAGCAATACCGATAATAATGCCGAGCATTGTCAGGAGTGAGCGCATTTTATTGGAAATAATGGCGTGAACCGACATGTTCAGAGATTCCAAAAAACTGTATTTTATCGCGTCAAGCCTGCTTCTTTTAATGTTTTTGACACTGTCTGTCATATCATAAAATTCTGAGGCTTTCCTGATGTCGGAAATAATCTCGCCGTCTTTGATTTCAATAATGCGGTTGGCCTGACTGGCAATATGGCTGTCATGCGTCACCAGAATAATCGTATGCCCCTGTTTGTGCAGGCTTTTGATTGTTTCCATAACCATTTCGCCGCTTTTGGAATCCAAAGCGCCGGTCGGTTCGTCTGCCAGAATAATTTCCCCGCCGTTCATCAGGGCGCGGGCAATACTGACGCGTTGCTGCTGTCCGCCGGAAAGTTCGTTCGGCTTGTTGTTGAGTTTATTACCGAGGTCAAGCTTTTTCAAAAGCTCAATCGCTCTTTTGTTGCGGTCTTCTTCATTCAGCCCGAGATAAATGGCCGGAAGCGCAGCATTCTCGCTGGCTTTGAGGCTGTTGAGCAGATTATAGCGCTGAAAAATAAAGCCGAAAGTTTTGCACCGCAATTCGGCCAGCTGATCTTTCCCCATTTTGCCGACTTCTACGCCGTTGATTTTGTATGACCCGGAAGTCGGCGTGTCCAAACAGCCGATAATATTCATCATTGTCGATTTTCCCGAACCGGACTGTCCGATGATTGCCACAAAATCGCCTTTCTGAATAGATAAATTAATCCCTTTCAGAACATGAACCTTGTTCTTTTCCTGCCCAAAAAACTTATGTATGTTTTTTAACTCAATGATATTCATCTTAGAACCTTCTCGGGCCGCGCATGCCGGTTGCTTTGTCTGAAATCTCGGCGGAAGACATTTTGGCGATAACCACCTCTTCGCCGCTGTTTACCCCGTTTTTTACCTCAATGTTCAAACCGTCTGAAACCCCTGTGGTAATTTGCCGACGCTGAACGCCGTCCGCCGTCAGGATTTCCACATAATTGTGCCCGTCGCTTTCCTTAACGGCTGTAACCGGCACCGTCAGAACGTTTTCCGCGCTTTCCTCGTAAATAACATTTTGTGTCGTCATGCCGATTCTGAGCCTTCCGTCGTCATTGGGAACAACCAGCCGGCCGTAATAATAAATAGCCTCGTCAGCGCCGACCACTTCGGTATATTCATTGTTTGTAAGCAATGTCAGCCCGGGGTCAATAGATTTCAAAACCGTTTCTTTAACGTCATGCGGACGGGAAAGGATAGAATAAGATACTTTTACGCCGGGTTTAATATTGTCGATATCACCCTCGGAAATTTCAATAAGGATTTCCATACGCCTCAAGTCGGCAATCTGGACGATGGTCGGCGTATCCATGGCGGCATTGATTGTTTGTCCCTGCTTGACGGGAATAGAAACGATTGTCCCGTCAAGCGGCGCCGTAATTTTGGTATAACCGAGATTTGTTTCGGCCGTGCTCAAAGAGATTTGCGTTTCTTTTAAGGAGGATTCCAGTTCGGTGACTTTAGACTTGGCTGTTTCGTAAGTATCCTGGGCGTTTTCCAAATCTTCAGCCGAAGCGGCATTGCGTTTTTGCAGGGTTTGCATTCTCTTGTATTGCTTGTCGGCAACTTTCATTGAAATTTTTGCTGCCGTAAGCTGCGCTTCATAGCTTTTAAGCTTGGCTTTGTTGATGTCAACGTCGTTCTGCTGGGTCGTTGAATCAATTTCGGCAATTAAGTCGCCTTCTTTAACCTGCTGTCCCATGGTAACATAGAGCTTTTCTATTTTTCCTGAAACCTGGGCACCGACGGTAACTAACTCAATGGCTTTAACTTCTCCGGTAGCGTTAACGACTTTCTGAATGTTCTGGCGTACGACTTTTTCCGTAATATAAGTAATATCGTCACCGTTCCGGTAAAATTTAAAAAACAAACCGGCGCCGATAACGGCAATAACAAAATACATCAATAACTTTTTATTAAAAAATGAACTGTTTTTCATTATTTATCTCTTTACTTTACAAAACGGCCTGATTTTACTTTATTACCTTAATGGTTTAATAATCAATTAATAGCCGCATATTTTAAAACGATAGTTTTTCGCCGGAAGTTCATATTTTTTTAATCGACATATAACACCTGATTGTTTCCCCCAAGGCAATGCTGGGTAACTTTGCCGGTTGATTTTGAAACGACGGCAAAACATTGCCCGCTGTTTTGTGTTGTCGGAACGGAATAAACAGTCTGTGTTTTGACCGTGCTTCCGGCGCCGAGGGTAAAGCCGATAATGCCGGATGCCGCAGCCAGAACGGGGAGGCCAGAATGAAAATGATGTTTTTTATGAATAACAACCGGCGCCGGTCGATGAAAATCATGGTGAAAATGAAACGGCCGGGCTGCCGCCGACGAGCTGATTAGGGAAAAAACAGTTAAACAGGCTAAAAATTTTTTCATCATTTTGTTCCTTCTTTGAATATTGTCCATTCACCCGTTATAACGAACAGCATCCGAAAAAGGTTCATAAAAAAATCATAATATTATCTGTCATGAATATCTTTTCTCTGGTCTGCAATTTTATTAGCAAGAGCAATCAAAGCCGCCCAAATAATTAAAGGAGCGAAAAATAAAATTGTTCCCAAGCCTGCATTAGAAATACTTCCAACTGTTACAAGAAAACCCCGCCGCAAGGGCAGGGTTTTCTTGTAATGGCGGATAGAATGGGATTGTCCTCGGCAATGCTAACGCGTTGCTCGTTCCTCTGCACTCTTCAGCTTCGCTGACAGGCGTACTCCCGTCCGCCTTTCGTTTGAGTCGAACCCACTCTCCCGTGGTTTCAAATCATTTTATTCTCATTATTTACAGCAAAATCAGCCAATTTTGAACTCTCCAATTTTCGGAGGAGAGTTCAAAAGCCGCCTATATTAATATATCAAAAATAAAATTAAAAAGCTAATACTGGACGGATATCAAGAGAGCTGGTTTTACCAGCAATTTCATGATTATAATCAACTCCGTACTTTGATTTACAAGAAGACCATACATAAAAGTTGTCTCGCTCTGTTGACGACCAAATATGGGCGTCATATTGAAAATGCATTCCCCTTATTTTAGAAATGGCATCACTAATTGCATCCTTATTTTTATAAATACTGTTCCATATTCCGGCTGCTGGTAAGCACCATTTTCCTCTTGTGATGTTCCGCCTGGTTCATATTGATACGCGGCCCAAGCAGCAGGATATTGATTTTTATTACCGGCTTGAATAATTTTTTGCGTATTTCCGCAACTGTCAAAGTCATCAATGGCAGATTCCGCGGAAGTACGATTAGATATAGAGACAATATCAGTATGTTCCGTAGACCATTGAAACTGTCCAATGCTATCCTTAGATATTGCCCAACCACAATTATCCGCGCCAATATAAACAACAACACCAATGGGTGTTTTACTTTCATCTTTATCTTTTGTGCAAGTTCCGTCATCGTTCAAGATATCGCCGATTTTGCATTTTTTTGCATAGCCGTTACAGCTTCCTAAAGCCGCTCCGGGTAATTTTTCACATATTCCGTTTTTCCATTGATAAGTGGAAATACAGGTGCAAGAAACATATTTTTTATTGCAGGCTTGTCCTGTGCCGGATTTGTACCCGGTTCCGGTACAAGTATATTTGAATCCATATTTTTTGCAAACGCTTTCATCTGTTGTCGGACAGGCAAAAGTATTACCGAAAGGACAACGAATGCCTTTCCCGTCAGGACAGGATTTTTCGGTATAGCCCAGTGAAGCGCAGTCGGTTGTAGCAACGCATTGGGCATTTGTTATTATCGGAATTAAGGACAGGGTTGTCCCTAAGAGTAAAAATTTAAGATTAATATTCATGTTGAACATCCTTGTTTTAAGGTTAAACAAAAACCCGCTTTTATAAAGAGCGGGAGGATGTTCCAAAACCGTATCGTATTAAACGGCTCGACTTATTTGGCAGAGCCTTATTCGCCGACATCCATCCCCTAGCACATATCAGGATAGATATCAGCATACACTTATTTTAAGTCGCAATTATGCTTGACGACTAATACGATAAAAGGGTTTTGGACGCCCTCAGCGGCAAACTCTGCCGCTTAAACTAAAGAATAGCATAAGATAAAATTGTTAGCAAGGTATTTTTGGTCTTCTTTAAAAAGCTCTAAATCAGCAAAAAAACATTAAATATATATATCAGTTATACTCAAAAATTAAGTAAATAAAAAATCGTTTCAAAGCCATAAGTATTCCCGGTACTTTTCCTGAGTACAAAAAAGACGCTTTCTTTAAGCGTCTTTTTTATTAAAATGGCGGATAGAGTGGGATTCGAACCCACGGTACCCTTTAGGGGTACACACGATTTCCAATCGTGCGCCTTCGACCACTCGGCCATCTATCCATAATCTACGGCATAACCTATAAGATTATTTTTATTTTTGCAACAACAATTTTAAAATTTAGCCGTTTTTTATTTATTTTTTTTCGGCCATCCCAGCGCTTGTGTGACAATAACATATTCATCGTCATTCAAATGCAGTTCTTTATGCAGGGTTTCCATATCGACCATGCGAATAACAACATTGTTCATTCCCACGTTAGCGGCATAAAGCCCGACATTCTGGTACGCCGAACCGGCATGCATGGAGCCGACTTCCCGGTTGGGGTTGTTTGAAACATAAACCAAAAGCGCGTCAGCCTGTTTGACAAATTCCTGCCGCGCCGCCGTATAAGTCAACATTGCCGGGTTAACCAAATCCAAAGAGTGCGTGCGGGGATTATAACGATAAGCGCCGCCCTGTCTGAGAACATAAACGTCCAAATCCTGAGAATCACGGGACGTCGGGATTGTTCTCTTCCCGTCCGGACGATTGGTGCCGACTGCCGCCCACAAAATCTCGCCCATATTTTGGTCGCTGATCGTCCTTGGGCCGAATTCTCGGGTTGTTTTGCGTTCTTTCAAAACCTGCATAAAAGGCTTTCCCGTATCATAGCTGGGTTCCGGGAGAACAATATGAGCCGGTTTGTCCTGAGCCGCCAGTGCCGAGAACGACAACAGCGAAGCGCCAAACAGGGTTGAAAAGTATTTTAAGATTTTCATTGTATTTCCTCCGGGCTATTCAAATGCAATTCTTTTTAATGTTGCGGAAAAATCTTCGGTTTTGGGGCTGCAAATATAGGCGCCGGCTTTAATTTCAACATCTTCGTTTATAAAAGAAAACAGGCGTATTTGCCGGAAATGTACCTCGTCTGCAGAATAAAACAGGACATATTCGCCGTTTTGACGTTTAATCCTGAAACAGATACTGTCTGTTTCCGCCGCAATCTCCTGACCCGCCCAGTCTGTATACCCGGAATTTGTCACGCAGGTAACCAGCCGAGGAGCCGCTTGATTGTCGCACATCAGGGAAGCTTTCATCCAGTTTTTTTCATCAAACCGCAGCATAATGCCGCATTGCTCCAAATGGCAGGCAAGCTGAAACTGCCATTTGATTTCCATGGTAAAATTACCGCATTTGCGAACAAAGAAAAAATGCCCGCTGTCGGCATGAACATTTTTACGGGTGTTTTGCCAGAAATCAGATTCTTTCTTGGCTGTCACTGACATTCCTTCTTCCGAAAAAGACACGTCTTCCGGTTCGTTAAGCCATTCAAAATCTCTGAGCTGTTCCAAAAGCATTAAAAACTCCGGATATTCGTGTCAGGCAGTTTTTCCAAAACTTTCTCCAGCTCGCTGTCTTTTGTCTTGGAGGTAACGACTTTCAGCGTAATAATCTCATCTCCGGATTTAATGCCTTTTCCTTTCAACCGCAGCTTTTCCCCGGAATCTGAATAGGGCGGAACCTTGACCGCCACTTTCCCGGTCAGGGTCGGCACGGTAATTTTGGCGCCTAAAACAGCTTCTTTAAGGGTAATCGGCAGGTCAATGTGGATATCATTGCCTTCCGCCCGAAAATAAGGATGCGGCTGAACATTCAGCGTAATCAAAACATCGCCGTTTTCGCCGCCGTTCATACTGGGCTGCCCGAGGCCTTTCAGCCGCAGGGTCTGCCCGTCCTTTGTTCCGGCCGGAACTTTGACATTGATGTTTTTTCCGCCGAGAAAAACTTTCTGTTCACTGCCGTTGGCCGCGTCAAGAAAACTGATTTTCATCGTATATGCAATATCTTCGCCTTTGCGCGGCCGTCTTGCCCCGCCCTGAAAACCCTGCGCTCCCCCGGCAAACTGTGAAAATATGTCTTCGCCGAAGATTGAAGAAAAATCAAATCCGCCGTTCATACCGGAATGCCCGCGGCCGGAAAATCCCTGTCCGAAAGGATTCCCGCCGGAACCGTAAGAAGAATAAAATCCGCCGTCGCCGCCAAAACCGCCGGCACCGAAACCGGTCGGCTTGCCGTCAGCGTCAATTTCATTGTTGTCATATTTCTGACGGCGTTCCTTGTTGCCGATAATGTCATAAGCGGCGGAAACTTCTTTGAATTTTTCCGCAGCCTCTTTGTTGTCTTTGTTTAAATCCGGATGATATTTTCTGGCCAGTTTGCGGTAAGCAGACTTAATCTCCGCTTCGCTGGCAGTTTTTGAAACACCCAGAACATCATATAAATTCTTTGCCATTTTTTTGACCTGTTTTAACCAATACTATAGTTTTATATAGTGTTTTCTTGGTCTTATTACAAGCGTCTGCAGTCAAAAGTTGCCTGTCTTGCTTTATTTTGCACCAGCGTAATCTTTTGCAGAAAAGCTTTTTTCCTGTCCTGCTCTTTGCAGTACTGAACCGCCATAAATGCCAGTTCGTCTACGCGCGCGTCATTGTATTCATAAGTAATGGCGTCGGCAGACTGAGATTTGACAATCACATTGTCAATCAGGCGGGCATATTTGTCCTGATATTGCTTATAACGGATTTCTTCTTCAATTTCGGCAACCGTCGGCTTGTGCTTTGGCGTTTTAAACTGCGCCTTGTGCCCTTTGATATAGGGAATGATTTCCACTTTGTTGGCATCTTCGGCTGTTTTTACTTTTCCCTGGGCTTTTTGCTCTTTCCATAAGCTGACTTTTTGCTTATAGGCGGCAATATTCTGTTCTTCAAGCTCTTTAGCCGGATCTTCGGCTCTCAAAGAACTGCATGCCGGAAGGAGAAATAAGGTAAAAAGAAAGGCTGCAAATTTTTTCATCTTTTAATCACTTTTATTTTTTGTGTTTTGTACTGGATGGCTTGTTGCTCGCCTTGCGGGCGCTGGCAGTTTCTTCTCTGTCAAAACTGATGTTTTTGAACAAACTTAAACGCAAATCCTGAATTTCTTCCAGAAGCGCTTTGGTGTCTTGAGCTAACTTTTTCATTTCTGCTCTCCTCTGCGGTTAATTGATACGGTGCATTATACTGTTTTTTCCTTAAACAAAGATTAATCCAGCAAATTATAGATGTCTTTTCCCGCTTGTTCCAAAATCTGCAACACTCTGCGGTTGGTTGTGTCTTTGGTTCTCTTGTTGCTGAGCTTATTCAGCATTTTTTGCAGTTTTTCGTTAAAAGCGCGGTTTTGCCGCAGGGCTTCCACGCCTTGCAGATTTTCTTCGTCATTAATTTTATAATCGGCAACGGCTTTAATGGTAGCCAGGTATTTGGCGTCATTCTGCGCCGCATACTGAGCCTGAGCCGGTGTTTGTAAAAAGACGGCTGCAGCAAGAGCGGCGGTGTAAATCAGTTTATTCATGTTTTTTCTCCTTGAGTTAATCAGGAATATGGATAGAATAAGGACAATAATTTAACATTGGGTTAGTAAAGATGAAAAAAGTTGTTTGGGCCTTAATTGACAGTCGCAAAGGCAGCGCCGGACAAATCCGCGGCGTTGTTCAGCAGCTTGATGCCACAGAATTTACGGTTATTGAAAAAAATATTGAATATACGGCACTTTCGGCTCTGCCGAATTTTTTGCGGGGAGCAAGCTTGTTGGGACTGGCTTCGTCATCTGTTCCTGAAATTAACCGGGATTTTCCTGATGTTGTTATCTCCGGCAGCCGCCGTTCGGCGCCGGTTGCCCGTTGGATAAAAAAGCACTCCAGCGGGAAAACCAAAATCGTGCAAATCCTCTATCCCGGCGCATTCGGCCGTAAGGATTATGACTTGATTTTTGTTCCGGAACATGACCGCGGCAAAATCAGCGGCGATAATGTCCGTTTTACAATCGGTTCGCCGCATCGCGTTACGCCTCAAAGCCTTGCCGCTGCCCGCCGGGAATGGGAAAAGGCTTTTGCAACCTTGCCCCGCCCGTTAACGGCTTTAATCATCGGCGGAAACATAAAAGGCAAAGGCTTTACGGAGGAAAATGCCAAAGCTTTGGCGCAGGCCGTAAAAGAATATCACAACAAAACCGGCGGTTCCTTGTTGGTGACGGATTCTTGGCGGACGGGAGAAAATATGGAAAAACTGATATTAAACATATTGGAAGGCATCCCCTCTTATAATTATCTGTGGGGAGATAAAAGCCCCAATCCTTTCATGGGCTATCTGGCTTGCGCCGATAATATCATCGCCACCGGAGATTCGGTGTCAATGTGCTGCGAAGCCTGCGGAACCGGCAAACCCGTTTTTATTTTCACGGGAAAAGACTGGCTGACGCCGAAACATCTGCGCTTTGTCGATTCTTTAACAAGTGGAGGCTATGCGGCGATTCTCTCTCAGGATAACCAGTCCTTTGCGCCCGCCGCATCCCTCAATCCCGCCTCAGAAATTGCCGCGGAAATCACTGCTTTGCTTAAAATTTAATAAAGGGCAAAACTTTACGCCTATTACATTTAGGCACAACATTACCTCCAATGGTGCAAACAATTGAAACAGTATAATCATTAAAAATGGTAATACCGCAATTATAAGCATAAATATTTTCCTTTCCATTATAAAGTCCATATTCATTCGATGTCCAAACATTTCGATAATTTAATAAAAATTCTCTTAAGTTAGATATTTTTTTTAATGTTTTTATTCGATAAAAATGAATAGATAAATTTTCTAAAAATTCATTAAATTGTTTCATGCTGGGAAGAAACCATTGTCCTCTGCCGCACCAGGCCTCTTTACAGCCGTTAGGAACATAATTATTACAATATTCCGCTGCCGGAAAAATAAGATTCTTTTCTTTTGCAAAGCTGATAATGGTTGCGGTATTTTTCTTGCCATCAGTTTCGCAGGTTATGTTTGCGCTATTAGAATATTGAGAATCTGTACAGTTAGGTAAAGACGGAATATCGACAATAACATCCTTGTTGCACGCCCAGTCACTATTACTATTCGAATTATCCGTTTGCCAGGCAAGGTCGTTAGGAGCGATTTCCAAAGCAGCGGCCAAACGGTTCTTTGAATCGATAACAATACCGATAGGTGTTTTTCCGGAAACAACATCAGGGCTTGTTGTCTTATCAGCATACAAAATATCACCGATGGATAGGGGCGGAATATTGGTTGTTTTATCTTCCGTGCAGGCCCATGTATTACCGAATGGGCATTTTAAGCCTTTGCCATCAGGGCAAGAAGTTTGTGTATAGCCAAGAGAAGCACAGTCGGTTGTCGCCACACATTGAG
>JAUNPO010000202.1 GCA_030536665.1 Pseudomonadota bacterium | reverse complement strand
TTAATAAATTTCAAAAATTCCGTACGTCCCGGGGCTTAAATTGCCTTAAGGATATATTCGGAAAGTTTTTCCGCGTAAAATGAAGGATCGCTGATCGCTTCGCCTTCGGCAATTTTGGCCTGATCAAGCAATATTCTGGCAACCTCTTCCACCTTCTCGGATTCTTTGTTCTCTCCGGCCATTTCCGACAGCTTGATAATCAGCGGATGATAAGGATTCAATTCCAAAATCCGTGTGCTGGCAAAAGCCGTCTGCTGCTGGTGATTGCGCATCAGCCGCTCCAGGTGGATAGACATCTGTCCGTTTTCAACCGTCAGGCTGACCGGAGACTTTGTCAGTTTGTCCGTCGTCTGAACCTTGCCCACTTCGTTCTTAAACATCTCTGTCAGTTTGTCTATCAGCTTCTGCATATCGCCGTCGGCCGCCTTGGCCTCACTGCGCTCCACGCCCAGATCCAGATCTGCCTGATTGATATGCTTGACGGTATATCCTTTATAGTTTGGCAGCGTCTGCGTCCAAAACTCGTCAATCGGATCCGTCAGCAGCAAAACTTCTATGCCCTTGGCCTTAAACGCCTCCAGCTGCGGATTGTTGGCCAAAACCCGGACGTCGTCGCCGGTAATGTAATAAATAAACTTTTTATCATCTTTAACCCGGGCGATATATTCGTCCAGAGACGTATATTTATCCAAATCATGCGTTGAGTGAAAACGCGATAATCCTGCAATTTCCTCCCGATTTGAAAAATCTTCGTAAATACCCTCTTTGAAAGCGATTCCGAAATCCTTCCAGAAAATCATATAATCGTCATAATTTTCGGCGCGTTTTTTCAGTTCCTTAAGGATTCTGGAAACCGTGCCGTGTTTGATTTTTTCAATCAAAGCGTTATGCTGCAGCATCTCGCGCGAAATGTTAAGCTGCAAATCGGCGGAATCAATCACGCCTTTGACAAAACGCAGATAAGAGGGCATCAGCTCCTCGACCTTGTCGGAAATAAATACCTTGTTGACATAGAGTTTCAGACCGTTCTTACGATCGGGCTGAAACAGGTCATACGGCGCCTGCCGCGGAATATAAAGCAGGCCGGTGTATTCTATGTTTCCTTCGGCCTTAAAATGCAGCGTCATCCACGGATCGTCAAAATTCTTCGACAGATGATGGTAAAATTCCTTGTACTGTTCCTCGGTAATCTCGCTCTTATGACGCGACCACAGGGCCGAACCGGTATTGACCGTTTCCTCCCCGGCTTCGCCCAAACACAAAACAATCGGATAGTCGATATGGTCGGAATAAGTACGGATAATATGCCGCAGATAAATCGTGTCGGTAAAGTTTTTGTCGTCCTCTTTCAAAAACAGCTTGATTTCGGTGCCGTTGCTCTTTTTCTCCGCTTCCCTTATTTCAAAACCGCCGATTCCGTCCGAACTCCAGAACCAGGCCTTGTCCTCGCCGGCCTTTTTGGTCAGAATCTCCACTTTGGAGGCGACCATAAAAGCCGAATAAAAGCCCACGCCGAACTGGCCGATAAGATCCACGTTTGAACCGTTGTCCTTGACATTGTTGACAAAGTCGGCCGTTCCCGACTTGGCTATCGTTCCCAAATGATTGATAAGATCGTCGCGGTTCATGCCGATTCCGTTATCGGCAATTTTCAGCGTATTGGTTTTCGCGTCCGGCGTAATAAAAATTTTAAAGGCGCCGGAATCTCTGGCTATGTCAGGATTGGTTAAAATCATATATTTGAGCTTGTCACAAGCGTCGCTGGCATTGGAAATCAGCTCCCGCAGGAAAATATGCTTTTCCGAATACAGCGAATTGACCACGATATCCAAAAGTTTGCTGACCTCGGCCTGAAAATTCATTTTTTCTGACATTTTTAACTCCTGATACTGAAAAGTTTATTCTTTCGATTTACCTTTTATATAGGTCAGAGCAAATTTATATGCAACTCTTCGCCACAAAATACTTGCTTTAAATAATAATCCGGTTAAATTAGGGTTGATTTTTAAATAAGAACTAAGGAGTTTAAAAT
>JAUNPO010000201.1 GCA_030536665.1 Pseudomonadota bacterium | reverse complement strand
GCAGCGAACCTAGACGGCGAAGGTACATAGAAGTACGTGAGGACACTTACGACCGGAGAAAATCGCTATAGATAACGTGCTATACGAACTTTATAAAAGTTCGGAGTTTGAGTCTAATAGTAAGAAACCAGTGAAAATGTGAGGGAGTGTACACAGAAGTACATGACCGAAACATTTTACACGCAGTTTCTGTACTAGTAGACCAAAATACGAGCTTTTCTAGAAAAGCCATTATATGATGGCTAGTTCTAGGAGAAAAAAATTTTTGTGAAGGGAGTGTACACAGAAGTACATGACCGAACAAAAATTTGCATTCGACGACGAAATAGTCCATAGAATGGCTTTTATGGGGGTGAGTCAGGTTTGACTAAATATAATAAAGATACTTTGCCGTGTCCGGTGAGATACCACCGTTATCGGTTCAAAATAAATAAATGCTAACGATAATAACGTAGCACCTGTTGCTGTAGCTGCTTAAGCGAAGCGACAAACGCAAAATCCTTTTAACTATGGTTAGTTGAAAGTGGGGCTTGGGCCGCCTAGCAACAGAAGGCCCGCTTTTTTTGCAGGAAGGAATGAGTAAAATGGAATTTTTATCTGAAATTAATTATGACAAGCTGATTGAAAAATCTTTGAAAAACGTCATTATTGAAGCGCTGCGCATTGCCGAAGACCAGGGCTTGCCGGGTGAAAACCACTTTTACATCACCTTTCGCACCGATTACCCCGGCGTACAGATTTCAAAGCAGCTGTCCAGCCAGTATCCTGAAGAAATGACGATTGTCATCCAACACCAATATTCCAACCTGATTGTCAAACAGGCCTTTTTCAGCATTGACCTGAGCTTTGGCGGCATTTTACAGACATTGGTCATTCCTTATGAAGCTATCAGCTACTTTGCCGACCCGCATGCCAAATTTGGCCTGAGCTTCCATGTCAATGACGATTTTCGCAAACGCCAGGACGCCGCCGAAGAAATTGACTATGAAGAAGAGGAAGCTCCCAAACAGGCCGCCAGCGGCCCGGCAACAGTCGTATCAATTGACGCTTTCCGTAAAAAGAGATAATCTTCCCCTCTTCCCGGGCAAAAAATGCGCAAAATTTCCGTTGTCATAGCCAACCGCCACCAGACCAGCATTTCGCTGGAAGACGAGTTTTTTGAAGAACTGGGACGAATTGCCGCGGCTGAAGGAAAAAGCCTCAACGCCCTGATTACCGAAATCGACCGCGCGCGAAACCAAGACAACCTCTCCAGCGCCATCCGTATTTATATTCTGAAAGACCTGCAGCGCCGCATAACATCACAGGCCTAAACCGCCTCATAACCGGCATGGATCAGAAGACGTACTGCCGCTTTGGTTACAATAACTTGAACCGGAATACCAACTGCCGCCGCTGGCACTGGATGCGCATTGCGACGCCGTATTGCTACCCGACATCATACAATTACGGCCGCCGTTCAGTTCCCTCGTGCTCCCATCCATCGGACATCTTTGTAAAAGCACATAATCATAACACCAGGCGCCGCCGTCAGAATAAGCTGTTGCGCTGCTGTCAAAATAACAACTGCCGCCTTCCCGTTTAAGCTCTACCTGTGCCACACCGCTCATACAATCAACGCAGCCATAAACCCCGCCGGAAAGCGCCCATTTCTGCCCGGAAGAACACGTTCCGCTGCCGGAGCCTGAACCACTGTTTCCCGATCCGGAGCCGCTTCCCGAGTTTCCGGAATCCCCGCCGGAAGAAGAACATCCCGAGCCGCCGCAGCGTTCGTCGCATGATTCGATTGAGCCATCGGTACAGCAATCACCATGACAAGAGCTATGAACGGAACACCATCTTGGATTACTGGAGTTGCAACAATCTTTGCAGCTTGAATAAGTCGTCACACCGTTGACGGTACAAGACGTTGCCCCGGCCGCACCGCCGCATTCGCAGGATTTGTACGAGCTCGGACATTGGCAGGAAGCATATTTCCCGCTGCAAGCTTCGCCCACGCCCGTTTGCGGATAGGTACAGGTCACAAGGTCGGAACGGCAGACGCATTTGTCATAAT
>JAUNPO010000038.1 GCA_030536665.1 Pseudomonadota bacterium | reverse complement strand
CACACACACAACACCTTGACCCGAAACCACCCGCTCCTATCTCACTCACAGGCACAATTTAGTTCCTCCCCTAAGGTAGGGGAGGCTAGGAGGGGTGTGACGAGCGAAGCGAGCATTTCCCTTTCTTCTGAAATTGGTATCATGTCCCTTACGGGACTCATACCCCCTCGAGCTTCTAGCTTCGTAAGCTCGTCCCTCGCTAACTCAGCGTCGGTCACCAGTAAATGTAACGCTCGCCTTGCGTCGCCTTCGCTAGCGCGCGAGCTAACATTTCTGTCTCTGTCGTTGAAAAATGCTTCACCGGAGCATTTTTCTGCCTCCAGCCCTACTCAGGGGGAGGATAATAAGCTGAATGTTTTTAAAACAGCCTCGGTGTGTTTTATTACTGACACGGGGGAGTGTTCGGATAATAAATTCGGAAATAGCGAAGATTTAAACAATGGCGGGAACGGCGGAACGCCCGATTACGGGTCGCCGGAGGATTTATGCCGCGATGCCGGGTTTGTAAACACGCCTTGTCCCGAAGGGGCAACGCCGGACAGTTATTGCCCCTATGATTCTTCTTTCCATTCTAAATGCGATTGTTCCGCGGATTATAACAAAACCTGTGACACGGCTGCCGGGCAGAAAGGTGTCGGCGCGGCTTGTGGCGGAAAGTACAAAGAATGCTGCAATATTTGCGAGGGATATGACCAGACCTCAATTCCGTCGGGTTATGTGAGCGCGGGAGAATGTCAGTCCTGTGACGGCAAGAAATATAAGGTGAAATGTGACCCGGGGATTTATGTAAACGGTTCGGTTTGCGGTACGCAAGGCGGCAGCGGCGGGAGTTGTACGGACGACAGCGGCACACATTATAAAAAGTGTAACTGCCCGAATAATTACGAGTGGAACGCGGGGCAGAAGAAATGCGTCTGTTCTTCAAGTTTTAAGTATTCCTGTAACGGTACGGGCTATGCCGGCGGTGAGGGAAAAGAGTGTAACGGGAAGTATTCAAAGTGTAAATGCGATACGGGTTATACATGGGATGCGACGTCAGGGTCTTGCGTTTGTTCGGGGACGGACTGGTGCGCGATAAACCAGAACTGCGGGGCTTTGGGATACGCTAAGCAGACCTGTTCCGGGGCGGCCGTTAAGTGTCCGTTTGATACGAGTTATAGTTATTGCTTGTAAGTGGAGTAAAAGATGAGAAAAGTTATTTTATTAAGTTCGGTTTTGCTGGCGGCTTCTTTCACCGCCGGAAATGCTGCCGCACAATGTATAACAGCAACAGACTGCGCTTCGCTTGGATACGACATGCCGTCCTGCTCTGATGGCAAAGGCATCAAATGCCCTTACGGTAACAAATACGCCTGCCCTGTTTGCGCGTCATCCTATCGCTATTCCTGTACCGGTTCATACCAATCTCCCAAAGGCACCCCTTGCAAAAACAAATATGAAACCTGTAACTGCTCGGATAACCGTACTTGGACAAATGGCTCCTGCTCTTGCGGCTCAAACTACAAATATACCTGTACGGGAACGAACCAAACAAAACCATCTTCATCTCTTTCCTGCGGCGGAAAATATATTGCCTGCAGCTGCGCCTCTCCCTACACTTGGGTTAACGGACAATGTCTTGATATGCGTACCGCTTGCGACAAAGGTTGCAAAAACGGAAATACGTTGCTCGCATGGAGAAGCCAAACAGGCCGCCTAAGCTACGGCTGTTCTCCGGAAACCGGTGCAAATTATATTGGAACTGTCGGACAGATTATCAATATCGACAACAGCTGCATAGTTGTTGATAAATTACGCTACTATGATGCAATGTCATTACCCAACGCACAATATGCCAAAAACGATATGATGAACAGATTTCCCAATCTAAACGCCATTTGGAGCTTTGATGTCAAAAAAATCCAAAACGAACTCAAAGCAAGCTCCCAATACACTAATTTAGAATTTTTTTACAATGAAAACGAGTTTTATAACAAACAACAAACAGCTTCCTGTTATAAACCGGCAACAAGCGAAGACAAAAAATGTTCTGACGCGACTGTCCTGCTATATGCAAAATTTTAAAACCAAGGAGAAAAGCAATGAAATATTACTGGGCAATCTCTGCCGGATTATTATCAGCATTAACCCCGCGCCCTTCTTTTTCTGACTGTGCGGTAACCGACTGCAACACATTGGGATATACGGAAAACTCCTGCCCAAACGGCGGCATTAAATGCCCTTTTGGCGACAAATGGCTTTGCACCTTAAAAGAAAAGCCTGTTGTCTGTGCTCCGCAATATAAATATGATGAAAGCAACTGCCCTGCGGCATCTTATGTCCTCTGCGGCAGCACATGTGGCGATAAATACAGTGAATGCAACGAAAAACGCTTTAAATCCGCCCCTTTCACTTTTGCCGGAATGACTTTTTTCAGCTCTCCAAACAGCTGTTCTTATAAAGACACCTTTATCTACGAACACGCTGTTGAGATTTATTATGATGAATACCAGGCCTGTTATACCGGCGACCAAACCTGCTTAAATTTATTCCAAGATATTTATAACGGAAAAAAGGAAATCACGCTGACACAAAACATGAACTGCGGTAACCTTACATTTTCAGGAGAAGCGGGAAACTACAAAATCCACGGCAACGGCCATACCATAACATTTGACAAACCTGACCGATATGATTTTGTTTTTTCCAATGATTCATTGCTTGAAATTGACAACCTGACAATAATCAGCAAACAAAGCTACGGATATGAAGACTTTTCCGATTGCGGTTCGTCTGCTGACCGCAGAGTATTCTCCGTTCCCGTAAAACTGACAAATGTTAACATAACCTCGGATTCAGAAGTGTCATCAACATCTGATGTATATGAAGCTGATATCTACGGTACTTGCAATATAAAAAACACAAGGACATATTCAAACAGTACAGGAAATTTCAATGTATACGGAACATTGAATCTGTCCGGATATTTTGGTCAGGAAAGCGGTATTGACAGCATCAAAATAAACAGCAATGCCACTGTTAACTACAAAGGGCCGTATTTAACCGTCAACATCGACGACAACACAACAAATTCCAAAATCAACGCCTGCACGGACAGAAATCTTTCCGTTAATTCTTGTACATACAATAACTCTTCTAACATTTTTAAAACAAACATACGGGGAACAACTTGTGCCAACGGACACCATCCCGAAGAAATTTCCGACCTCTGCTACTCAAATATTTTCTCGGGAAGTTTCTGGCAGTAGCCCGACAAAGAAGAGGCCTCATTAAGAAGCCTCTTTTTAGCACTCAAAACGTCATCATAACATTGCCCATGGCAAGCAAACTGACATAAGTCCTGTCACCGTCAATTTCTCCGCAATAATAAGCGTTGTTGTAAATCCACCAGATAGGCGGATACTGACGATGATAAAACCCTACCAGACAAATCTCTCCGCTGAACGGCAGATAAGAATAACAGATATTCTCGCCGTCAAGGAAAAACCACGCCGGTTTTCTCACCTTTTTCAGTCGTTTGCCTCGCTCTTCCCAAACGGAAACCAGGCCAATCCAGATTCTCAAAGGAACGTCATCCCTGATTTGCAACCACAAATCAAGCACATCTCTCTTTCTGATGATATTCAGGTTTAACAGTTCTTTGTCACCAACCTGAAACACTGTTTTGTAATTCGCTCTCATAATATAAAATTATAAATGTTAATAATACATGATATGCCTGAAGTTTATTCTCCTAAAACATTTTTGTCAAAAACTTTTTTAAGCCGCCGTACAAACGCCGCTGGCCAAAACGCTCGGCGCCACAGCCTTTTTATAGCAAAAAACATCATCCGCCACCGCGCTGATTCCTTCAAGCAAAGCATAAATATTGCCGGACAGCGTAAATTGGTTCAATGCCGCGCCAAGCTTTCCGCCCTCAATCGCAAAACCTTCGGCTCCGAAAGAAAAATCGCCCGATACCAGACTCACCCCCACGTTCACCCCGGCCAGCGATGTGACAAACACCCCCTGCCCCGCCTGTCGCAGCAATTGCTCCCGGCTGATTTTTCCCGGCGCAAATTTCAGGTTAAACACCTGGGTCGCCAAACCGCCCGCAGCATTGCCGCCTGATTTGACGCCATGTTTTTCTGCCATGCTCAAATTATACAGCATATTGCTCAATACCCCGTCCTTAATCAAAAACTTCGGACAGGTCGGCACGCCCTCAGCATCATAAGCTCGGCTTTCCATACCGCCCTCCAACCAGGGCTCGTCACTCAGCGTCACCAGCGGCGAAGCCACTTTCTGCCCAATTTTACCCTTAAATTGACAATACCCCTGCTCCGCTTCATAAGCTCCGAAAATCTCGGAAATCACCTGCAAAACATCACAAAACGCCCGATTTTCAAACACAACGTTCACCCGCCCCGGCATAACATCCCGTGCGCCGATTTTCGGCAAAACCCGGGACACAGCCTTACGCACCAGCGTTTCTGCAGAAAAATCCTCATCTTTGTCAAAAAATACCATATCTCCGGCATTTTTATATCTGCTGCCGTCCTTAATGCGCAGGTTCAATGCCGCCGCTGCCAAATGCTTTTCATGGCAAAGGTCAAGTCCCAAAGAATTACGCAAAACCGCTTTTTGTTCAATCCGGTAAGCATAAGCTGCCAACACGCGTTCTATCCGCGTATCATAAGCATAGGCCAAACGTTCAGCCTCACGCAGATAAGCCGCCGCATCCAGTTTTTCAAACTGCGCCATATCGGAGCAAAACGGCTTAACGGTGTGATAAGACGCCCCGCCCGGAAATAGAAAGAAAGCCTCGTCAATCTCCTGCGCCGCGGAATTTTCAAGCGCTTCGGCAATCAGAAAATCAGCGTCTTCCGCCGTAAAACGTCCGTTTGACGCTGCCTTGCCGCGCCGCCCGTTGACAACAACCGAAAAATCAAGCGCCTGCGCCTGTTCGGAAACTTGCTTCACAACTTCCTGCTCCAACACCTGAATTTCAAAATTCTTTTCCTCATGAAAACTGATTTGAAACAACTCAATCCCTTTTTCCCGGGCTTTGGCATCCAACAGTGTTATAAAATCTTTGGCATTCATCACTTCTGCCCTCCAACCGTCATCTCGCTGACTTTAACCGTCGGCATTCCCAACAAAACCGGAACCCGACCGGAAACAGAACCGCACATTCCGGCTTTTTCCGACAATTTAAAATCCGTTCCGATCATCTCCGCCTTTTGCAAAATCTCCTCGCTGGTACCGATAAGCTTCACGCCTTTTACCGGTGTGGAAATCTTGCCGTTTTCAATCAGATAAGCCCGCTTGGCCGAAAAGTTAAAGCTGCTGGTTGACGGATAAACCGAACCGCCTTTAAAATCAACCACATACACCCCTTTCTTCACGGAAGAAATAATCTCTTCCGGCGAAAAACCGCCGGGCAAAACCATGGTGTTTGACATCCGCGACGTCGGCGCAAAGGTATAGTTTTCCCGGCGTGAACAGCCGTTGGCCGCCGCATCCATCCGCCGCCCGTTAAACCGGTCAACCAGATAATTTTTCAACACGCCGTTTTCAATGAGCACATTGCGCCGCGATGACTGCCCCTCGTCATCCATATTAAACGAACCCCAGGCGTCGGCAAGAGTCGCGTCATCTACCAGCGTAATTTGTTCATTGGCAATCTGCTGCCCCTGACGGCCGGAAAAAAGCGAATTGTTTTTGGCAACCTGCGTTGCTTCCAGAGAATGCCCTATCGCCTCATGAAACAAAACCGCACCGTTGCCGGGAGCGATAACAACCGGCATTTTTCCCGCCGGACAATCTTCCGCCCGCAGCATTTCAACCGATGTCCGCACCAAATCAGCAATTTCCGCAGAAAAATCCTGCTGCAGATAAAAGCCGGCCCCGCGCTGTGCCGCCCTGCCGCTTATTCCCTCAAAACGACAGCCGCCGTCTCCGGCAATGGCATGCAAATTAAAGAAATTATAAAGCTGCTTGTCCTCTGCCCACAGCCCGTCCGAATTGGCAACAAGTATTTGCCGCTCTTTTTCGCTGACATGAGCGTCAACCTTAACAATCTTTACCGATTCCGCAAAAGTCCGCCGGGTAATTTCATGCAAAAAGGCTATTTTTTCTTCTTTGCCGACGACAAATGCCTTTCCGGCATTTTTGCAAACCAATTCAGGAATGTAGCGTGAAAACTTCAACTGCCCCGGCAATTTTCCGTCAGCAGACACAGACGCCGCCGCCGCAGCCGTTTGCAACAAAGCGCTTTCGCTCAAATCATTGGTTGACGCATAAACGCAAAGATTTCCCTTAAAAATCCGAATACCGACGCCTGCCGTAACTGCCGAAGTTATACCGCGGATTTTTCCGTCCGCCGCCATAACGCTGCCTTGCCGCGAATTTTCATAAAACAATTCGGCAAAATCCCCGCCGCCTCTCAACGCGGTCAAAATAACCTTTTCAACGAATTCCTGCTTTAGCATTTACCGTTTCTTTCAAAACTTATTTATGAAAAATCACTTTAGATGACGCGCTATACATTTTACGCGCAGTTTCTGTACTAATCGCCCGAAATACAAACTGTCGGACGATAGCCGATGGCTACCAGATATTCCTCCGGCGACCCCGCCCTGCTCGCGTCAGGCTTGGCGTGCGCCACCTTGGCAAAATTCTTCTTGACGTCGCTCAGCAGTGATGCTTCCATCCCGCCTTTGAAAACCTTGGCTATAAAAATGCCGCCCTCGTCCAAAACTTCCTTGGCAAATTCGTAGGCAATCTCAACCAAGGCTATGGTGCGCAGATGGTCTGTCTGCTGATGTCCGATTGTGTTTGCCGCCATATCGCTCATCACAATATCCGCCTTGCCGTCCAACAGCGTTTTAAGGCGTTCGGCCGCTTCCGGCTCGGTAAAATCCTGCTGAATCAATGTAGCGCCGGGAACCGGTTCCGTTTCCAGAATATCCACGCCGACAACTTTTCCCGCTCCTTTGTTGCGCAACACCGCAACCTGCGTCCAGCCGCCGGGCGCACAGCCCAAATCGACAATACGCTTGCCTTTGCCGAGGAAATGAAAACGTTCGTCCAGCTGAATCAGCTTAAAAGCCGCCCGCGAACGAAAACCCTGCCGCTGCGCTTCCGCAACATAAGGGTCGTTAAGTTGGCGGGCCAGCCATTTCGTTGAAGACTTACTGCGCGATTTTGCAGTCTTAACCCTAACGGCCAGTGTCTTTCTGCCACGCACTTCCTTTGCCGATTTGGTTAACTTTGCCATTTCTTTTTGCCTCTTCTGCTTTATATTTTTCAATCAATTCTTCAACAATGCCGTCTTTGGCGCTCTTCAGCGACGCGGTAATTTCATCGGCCTCCAAACCGTCAAAAATTTCCTTAAACATAACCGTCGCCGCCACAAACATGGTCGAACGCTTGGCGCCGATACAGGGATTTGCCGCCATATCGGCAACAGACTGCGTTTTCAGGCCATCTAAAATCTTGCCGATATCCTGTGTTTTGAATTTCAGGCCGTCGCATTTTTCCCGGTCGTAAACCTTGTGCTTTTTCGCAATCGCCGCCAGACGCAGCGGTGTGCTGGAAGTCGCGACAAAACTGACATCATTGCGCAAATCGTCATAATTGGCCGTATGCTTAAAGCCGTTAACCCAACGGTCAACTTCCGCCCGCAAACGGTTGGCATTTCCCTCGTTGTATGTTTCCAGCTTAAAGGCGTCTGAGGCCGTAATCGACCCCCAGGGAATGGAAACCGTGGAAATCATCTCGGGATTGTCGGTATTGGTCGCCAGAGTAATCTCCGTCGAACCGCCGCCCAAATCCACAATCGCCACATAAGGCTTGCCTTTGCGAACGTGAGAAATAGCCCCTTTCAGATTCAGGCGGGCTTCTTCTTTGGCATCGACCACTTCAATATGAATACCGGTCTTTTCATAAACATGCTGCAAAAAGTCCCGGGCATTTTTAGCGGCGCGGCAGGATTCCGTGGCTATGGCCCGCAGCTTGACGATATCATAACGGTCCATAATCTGCTTATACTGAATAAAACAATCCACCCCGCGGGCAATCGCTTCCGGCGTCAGCTGCATTTTGCTCTGCAGCCCCTCGCCCAGACGGGTCGGAATGGAGTCCTGATAAACCGGCTTGCCGTTTTGGTTGGCAATCAGCAGCCGGCAGGAATTTGTCCCCAAATCTATTGCGGCAAAATATCTGTCTGTCATCGTTGTTGTCCTTGCGCTTGTTTATGTGAATTTTCCCGCCGCTGTTCCTGCGGGCGAAAAGGCCGTCCCCGCCCGGCGCCGCCATGGTTGAAAGGCGTCCGGCGCGGATGTCTTTTCTGCACTTTGTTCGGATATTTTTGGTTGCGGTGCATCAAATCCAGCAAAATGCCTTCGCGGATGCCGCGGTCAGCCACCGTAATTTCGGCAATCGGCCAAAAAGAGCACAGCGCTTCGATAATCGCGCAGCCGGCCATCGTCAAATCAGCCTTTTGTGCACCGATGCAGGGATGTTTCCGGCGTCCTTCGTCCCCGAGGATTTTGATTTTGTTTATCGCCCGGTCAATATCGCGCTTGCTGATGGAAATGCCGTCAACCGCCGAACGGTTGTAACGCGTCAGGTTCAGATGAACCGCGCCAAGCACGGTAACTGTCCCCGATGTGCCGATAACCTGAATTTCCTGATTTTTAATCGCCTCAAAAATATGATGTTTGTCATCAAATTCCTGCAGGATTTTGTGCGTCCGCTCAATGATTGTGTTATAGGCCAAAGCCGTCATGTCTTTGGAGGGAAACGCCTCGGAAATGGTTACCACGCCGTAAGGCAGGGATACAAAGCCCTCAATAAAAGTCTTGCCGGAATTGGTAATCCGTGCCAGAGAAATCTCGGTTGACCCGCCGCCGATATCAAAAACCAGCGTCCGCTTAATGCAGCGGTTCAACAGCGGAATACAGCCGACAACGGCCAGCCGCGCCTCTTCTTTGGAGGAGATAATCTCGATATTCAGCCCGGTTTCCTTTTTGACCAGTTCCAGAAATTCGCCGCAGTTTTTAGCCCGGCGGCAAGCTGCCGTCGCCACAAAACGCGTTCTGAAAATCGGAGCATATTCATTAATAACGCCGGCACAGACTTTCAACGCCGTCACCGTCCGCCGCACCGCCTGTTTTGAAAGTTCGTTATTGTTGATAATTCCCTCGCCCAGACGGGTGACTTTTGAAAAAGTTTCAATTACCTGAAAAGAAGTCGGCGTCGGAGAGGCGATAACCAGCCGGCACGAGGTTGTCCCCAAGTCGATAGCTGCATATACAGGGCGAGCTTGTTCGTCATTTTTGCGAGCAAGCCCTGTTCTGCTTTTATCAACATCAACCAGCCATGTTTTATTCATTTAAGTCGTCTAAAGCTTTCCTGTTTCCTATTCGCCGGGATACAACTCCTCGCGAACCTGTTGCCGCAGTTCGTCAATACAGACCAAACCGCGTTTCTTGTCCAAATAATGCCAGTAAACCCAGCCGTTGCACGCCGGAGCGTTTTGCGCCGCCGCGCCTACCTGATGAATGGAACCTTCCATTTTCTCGCTCTTGACCGTCCCGTCGGAACGAACCGCCGCGCAGTGTTTTTTGGAAGAATCATACAAAATGTCTCCCGGGCTCAACAAACCTCTTTCCACCACCGCGCCGAACGGAATACGCGGCTGGCGTTTTTTGGCGCTGAACTCAAGGCAAATTTCGTTGTCAACCGCCTCAACATTGTCAATGCGTTCCTGAGCGCCCTTGACATAAGTAGCGTCTTTTTCAATACCGATGAAATTGCGGCCGATTTTCTTAGCCACGGCGCCGGTCGTTCCCGTTCCGAAAAACGGATCAAGCACAACGTCACCAACCTTGGAGGAAGACAATATCACGCGGTAAAGCAACGCTTCCGGCTTCTGGGTCGGATGCAGCTTGTTGCCGTCCGTGCCTTTAAGGCGTTCCTTACCGGTACACAAAGCCAACTGCCAGTCGCTGCGCATCTGCATATCTTCGTTCAGCGCCTTCATGGCTTCATAGTTAAAAGTATACTTTGACTTGGGATTTTTGGCTGCCCAAATCAGCGTTTCATGCGCATTGGTAAAACGTGTCCCCTTAAAATTCGGCATCGGGTTGGTCTTGTTCCAGACAATGTCGTTCAAAATCCAAAACCCCAAGTCCTGCAAAATATAACCGACGCGGAAAATGTTATGGTAAGAACCGATAACCCAAATCGTCCCGTCTTCCTTCAAAATCCGACGGGCGGCTTTCATCCACTTGCGGGTATAATCGTCATAAGCGGCCAGACTGTCAAAGCTGTCCCATTCCTCATAAACGCCGTTGACATGCGTGTTATCCGGACGCGTCAGCGCTTCGCCGAGTTGAAGATTATAGGGAGGGTCGGCAAATATGAGGTCGACGGAGTTTTCTTCCATCTGATTCATAATCTTGATACAATCGTCATTGATAATTGTATTTAACACTTTCTTTGTCTGGATACTGCTACTCATAATTATCAAACCACTTTTCTAAGGTTGTTTTTCAATGCTCACAGTATGCTAGAATAAGGTTATAATTTTATTAACGCAACAAAAAAAACTGCAGTCCTTTTAAAACTGCAGTTTTACTATAAAATTGAAGCACTTAAAATGTTTCAAATAACGGAACAGGTTAAATTTAATCCTGCCCGTCAGGCTTTTCAAGCGGCAAAAAAGTTTTTTTTCACTCAATTTCCGCCCCAAAGGAGTCGCGAAAAAATTACTTTTTCTTCCGGCGCCGGCGGCTGAATTCCTCAAGAAAGCGGTCAATATCCTCATTGCTGTCCAAAGGCATGTCCGGCAGGATGTCATTTTCGTCGTTTTCGGGAGTCTTTTCCGGCGGGGTGCCTGCCGTTTCCGACAAGTCCTCATCGCCGATTTCGCTGATGTTCTTATAATTCATAAAAACCAGAGAAATATCCTGTTCCCAAATATCGGCAATGATATAAGCAACATCATAAGAAACATTTCTGTCGGCAGCGATACCCAGCTTATTGAGAATGTCGTTTATCCGCTCAAAAAGCCTATCGCTGTCAAGCGAATTGACATAAACGCTCAACAAAGCATCGGCAAAACTCTGGCGGATTTTCGGCCAGGAAACGCTGATTTCGGACACGGAAAGCAGAGTCTTTAAAAAGAGGTCTTCCATGCGTTGGCATTCGGCAAAAGACAGATAACGAAAATATTCCCAGTCTTCACGTTGCAACAGCTTTCTGATTTTCGGCGGCAGTTCCGGCGCAATATGCAAATCCTCAATATGCCGCAGAAGAAGTTCCGCCTCCTCGTTGCAATCGGCTTCAAGAGTTGATTTCAGCGCCGCCAGATTCATCAGATAAACTCTGATGTAAAACATCTGTTTGTTAAAATCCGTTGGTGTCATAGGCAAATAATTTATTAATGATAAAAATAATGATAATTTTCACATTTTTACCCTAACCGCAATTTGCCCAAATAACAAGCTTTATTTTTGCAGCAGCTCCCGCACCGGACGATAAGAAAAACGATGCACGCCGGGAACGGCGCCGTGTTCCGCCAATCCCTGAATATGCGCTTTGGTGCCGTAACCGGCATTTTTCTCAAAACCGTAATACGGGTACTTCTCCGCCAATTTTTGCATATAACGGTCGCGGGAAACCTTGGCAATAATCGACGCTGCGGCAATGGAATAGGATTTCCCGTCACCCTTGACGACCGTTTCCGACGCCACGGGAAAATCGCGCGGCTTTTGATTGCCGTCAATAATCGCTGCCTGCGGCCGGATACCCAAACCGTCCACGGCGCGCTTCATCGCCAGAAAAGTTGCCTGCAAAATATTAAGGCTGTCAATCTCCTCACACCCCGCCTCGCCGACAGAGAGTTTCACCTTTCCGAGTTTTTCCTGTTCATACAAAAGGTTATAAAGTTTTTCTCGTTTAGCGGCTGAAAGTTTTTTAGAGTCGTCAAGACCGTTTAAAAGTTCTTCCGGCAGATTGCGGTCAAGAATGACTGCCGCTCCGGCCACTACCGGCCCAGCCCATGGCCCTCTTCCGGCCTCATCCACTCCGGCAACCAAACCATCATATTTATTTTCGATTTCAAAATCAGGCATTTTATTTTTTCCTTATTTTTATTTCTACCAACGCCACCTGAGCAAAAAACTCTCGCTCCACTCGTCATACCCTCCTATAATTTGATTCTTTATTTTTTACACAAACTTTAAAGAAGCACAATCTAGTCCCCTCCCTGAGTAGGGAGGGTTAGGGAGGGTATGAGTCCAAAACTCTCAGCATCCCCGATGCGCACGCAGTGCTTCCCTATGCACTATCAGCCAGCGGCTGACTTTCCGCTCGCCCCGCAAGTGTAGTCCAAGCTCATCCGGCGAGGCGGATAATAAGAATTTAGGGAGAAGACACCGGAGTGTACAAAATAGTACATGAGGATGTCGTCTACCCGCTAATTCTGTATTAGACGCCCGCCGGATGAGCTTGGGCCGCAGCCACAATAGGACTGAGAATATAACCCTAACTCTTTGATAAGGAACTGACGACGTTCCTGCATTCCATGCTTGCGCCCTTCGATTTCCAAATAAGGTACCCCTACTTCCGCGGATGCCCGGGCAGCGGCTTCGTTAACCTGCGCCAGATTTTTGTAACGGGACACGCCGAGAACCGAAGCAACATGCGTAAAACCGTTGGCTTTCGCGTATTCCATAACGCGCTTAAGCCGCATATGGAAACAGACGCTGCAACGGCGGCCGCGTTCCGGTTCTTTTTCAAGTCCTTGCGTCAGAGAACGCCAGCGCTCAGTGTCATATTCCAACGCAACAAACGGTACGGACAACGCCGCACACAAACGCTTGTTTTCATCACAACGCTTGCGATACTCGTCTTCCGGCTGAATATTGGGATTGTAAAAAACAACCGTAAAATCGGCCTGCTCTGCCGCAAGCTTTTCTATCACCGCGCAGGAACATGGCGCACAGCAGGATAAAAGCAAAATTTTTTCAGACATATTTCCTCCGTAGAAACGGAGTTTACCCCGCTTTGGCAGCGATTGCAACAAGATTCTACAACAGATCCAGCCGCCCGGCAGAAGTCAGCCCGTAAGATGTCTGCAACGGAAATTCCTTAGTCAGGCGGTTTAAATCGTCAAGTGACATTTCAAAACGCTCACAGTCAATAATCTGCCGCAAATGGTCGGGATTGGAGGTTTTAAAAATCGCACTGACATTACATTGTGCAATAATCCATTTGACGGCAATCTGCGCATTGCTCTTGCCATACTTGTCAGCCATTTCGTCAAGCAAAGGATAAGCACCGCGCTCCGTCAGCGATTTTATGCCGAGCGCGGGAATGGGAAGCTGTAACGGCCGCCAGGCCACAAAATGAATATTGTGCTCGCGGCAATACTCAGTCACGCCGGCCTCAACCGACTGGCGGACAATCAGGTTATAATTGTTCTGCACGGCAAAAACAGGTTTTTCCAAATACTTATTGTACTTTTCTATTGTTTTGACTGAAACATTTGACAGCCCGGCTTCCTTAATCATTTTCTTGCGCAGAAGATAATTAAAAGCCTCCGCCGTTTCTGCCACAGGGATTTGCGGATTGGGCTTGTGAACATAATAAAGGTCTAGACAATCTACGCCCAAACGCTCCAAACTGGCTTCGCAACTGGACAGAACATCCGCATAAGAAAGCTTTTCCGCCCGAACCTTTGAGGCGATAAACAATGCGCTGCGGTCAAATTCGCCGATTGCCCGGCCGACCAGCTCCTCAGCCTTACCGTCGGCATAATATTCCGCCGTGTCAATATGGCTTATGCCGGCTTCAACGGCCCGGCGGACAGCGGCAATATCCGCCGCATCATCATTAGACGGATCAGGCTTGTCCCGTCCGCCCATCATCCATGTTCCCAGCCCGAGTTTCGGAAAACTGTCACAAACCATATGTCATCCCTCCTGAAATATTAACCTGCATTATATATAAACCGTCTTTTAGAAAAGGCAACAGTCTTGTTTTTTTGTCAAATATTTTATAAAACAACATTTACATCAGCCAAAACTTATGCTATTCTCCAAGTTGGGAGGATACGGAATGAAACGGGAATATATGCAGGACGGAAATCTGTTTGTCGGCGAAAACGGCGAAATTTTTATGTTGAAAGACTATCAGCGGATTAAAGACAAAGACTACCGCCTGCAAGACGTTCTGACCTCTCCCGGAAAATATCCCGAACTTGACATCCCTGCCACGACGGTTCTGTCCGCCGAAGTTCCGCCGCGCAGCGTCAACCTTGACCGCAGCGGCCATGTCAACGAGCTGAACAATCCCCTCCCCGTTTACAAAGACACGCCGGATAAAGTCTTTTTTAACGAATTTCCGCACATTTCCGATGATTTCATCTCCGATTTTGCCAGACAGGCCGGCGTCCGCTTTTACCGCAAAGACGTCTACAACCATGCAGCCTACAATCCGCAAAGCCAGGAAATTGAATATACCGATGAAAGAGGCCGCC
>JAUNPO010000200.1 GCA_030536665.1 Pseudomonadota bacterium | reverse complement strand
AGAGAGTGTTGCAACATTTTTGTATGCAACATTTTTGAAAAAATGTGTTATATAGATTTGTATAATGGCGTGAAGGCTGTTCTCCTAAGGCTGAAGTAGCGCTGTTATATATTATGCTCATATTTAATGTCTGAAGAAAAAGCATTCTCTGTGTTTAGTACAGAGGGTGCTTTTTTGGTATTTGGATGTCTTTGAGGCGGTTTTCCGGGGGAAATAGGAGAGGGAAAACAAGAATTTCATTTTAATTGTAACAATAGAGGAGTTGACACGATGAGTTTGTCAAAGGAATTCCGCGCGGCGCAGATGAGCCGTTTGCGGGATATTGAAAATCAAAACAAATATGATGAGTTTATCTGCAAGTTTGATGATTATCAGCGCAATGCCGGAAAAGGCAGCGGCGAATTGTCGGTGCGGGAAGATTTGGAAAATAATTTTGCCAAGTATGGTGTATTTTATCAGCCGGGATATTTGGCGCGGGAAGTGTGCCGTTTTAATTTAAATCCGCGGAGCAGCGATTTCCCCAAAGATTATGACGGTGTGGTGAATCTGGTGAACAGTTTGAACGGTCAAACCGCGGCCGTAGGCGTTTCTACGCCGGCATCAGATGTTTCAACGTCTGTACCGGGGATTTCAACACCGGCAACGGCAGGGACAGCTCCGACGGCGCCGGCAGTTGGAACATCCGTATCTTCGGCAACGGCATCGGCGGCAGCAACGACGCCGGAAGCCGCGGTTTCTCCGATCACGGCTTTACCGAATAATATGGCTGACACAGATGTTTTTGGAGGAACACAGTTGGGAAGAAAAGGGCTTTATTCCCCTACGGAGAGCGATATTTCTGATGAAGAACGGCGTTTTCATGATAATATGAAATACCGGAATCTTGGCAATCTTTCTCGTGAGGAGAGGATTAATGTGACGAATGCGGCTTTGGAAGCGGCACAAAATCCTAACTTTACACCGTATCCCAGCGTTCCGTCGTATCCTTATGACGAAAAGACAAGCCAGTGTTTGCGGCCGCAACCATTAATGCAGTGTCTGGAGCCGTGGGAAGATGTGGTTCAGAGGTATAAGGGGAATTCTCAAAACTATAAACAGGCAGATTATGATATGGGATATTATAATAAAAAGGCAGATATGTATCAAGGCCGGTTGCGTGACAGCAAAGATTGTCAGAAAATGTATTTGTATCAATATGACCAAAATACACCGGAACAGGTGTATAATGCTGCTTTACATGGCGGGTATGATATGTTTTCCCGGATTGCCGATGTGGGCGGAATGATGGGGGCTGTTTTGGAAAAGGTGGCTCCGGTTTATGGACAGACTTATAGTTATTTTGACAAAGGTGTTGATGCTGCAGACGTGGCAAGCGATTTGGTTTTGAACGGTAAGGCCAAAATAAACAAAGTCGGCGCTATGTTTGATGACAGTATTGCTAATCCGGCTATTGATATATTGGCAAAACAAATGTCCGCGGATAATTATTTAGTGAATCCATATTCTTTATATCAAACATATACTATGCCGGAAAGCTGTCAGATTGATTCTGTCAATAATTATATGACGCAAAATATCAGTGATTTTCGTCCGGCAGATGAAGAAAAACGGACGGTTGATGATGCTTATTTGCCGACCGCAGCCGTACCGCCAGTGGGTGCTTCTTCGGCTATTTCTTCTCCGGTGCGCGAACCTTTGCCGAATAATATTCCTGAGCCGGTGAAAACATGGGGACAAAGCAAGATAGATGCGGCTTCTCCTTATGCGAAAAAGGCATTTGAGTATGTTTCAGGTAAGGTTAAACCGGTTGCGAAATGTTTAAATGCAGATGTCTTTTCGGGGACGAAGGGAAGAGCCGCAGTATCGTTGCTTACGGCAGGAAGCGCAATGGTAAGCGGTGTTGATAAGGCGCTTCAGCGCGGGGCAGAACGAGAGCAGATGCAGACGTTTACGGATGCG
Source organism: Pseudomonadota bacterium (assembly GCA_030536665.1). Classification (GTDB taxonomy): domain Bacteria; phylum Pseudomonadota; class Alphaproteobacteria; order RF32; family CAG-239; genus HGM16780. The sequence continues at coordinate 115 of JAUNPO010000200.1, read as the reverse complement.
TATGTGGATGAGAATCGCAAGAAGCACAGAGATGTACAAGATGCTTATAATCGCGCCGCTTATAAGAAGCAACTCTATGGTGAGGCACTGGATAACAGTATGGAGGCGCTGAATA
>JAUNPO010000037.1 GCA_030536665.1 Pseudomonadota bacterium | reverse complement strand
TACGGGGCTTTCGGCGCAATGTTGGGGGCTGTTTAACGGTCGGGCGTATTTCGGCATGGATGACGGAGTGATGCTGTTTGACGACGGATATTCCGATAACCGCGCTTTTATTGAAGGGCAGGTGGAGCAGGCTTATTCCAATCTTGGTTCCGCTAACATTAAAAAGGTACAGCTGCTTAATCCGCGCACCAAGTCGGCCAACCCTTATGCTTTGGTTGTCTATACCAATACCGACTTTGCCGATACCACGCTTGATTTTGAAGAAAACATCGGTTATTCCGGTTTGACCAAATGGGGAACCAAAGCTTATCCGACCAATGTCAAGTGGAGCAGTTTTGCGCATCCTTCCGGTGTCAAATGGGCGACCCTGCAGGGTTCCATTCGCAGTCAATGGATAGGCAATTCAGCGACCGGTTTCAAATTCAGCTTAGTTTTCAAGACCCGTACCCGGGGAAACCTGATTGACTGGTATAATACGGGAGTTAGGTTTGAAGAGGGACTGGGTATCATATAGTAAAGGTAAAAGTAAAAGTTCGTATAGCACGTCATCTAGAGCAGTTTTACGGTGGTTTGAAAAATCCATGTACTAGTGCCAATTCCGACTAGGTTGTTGTTTCGTTGCGCTGCCGCTTCTCACAACAACAAGTCTCATTGCTTTTCGGCGAAAAATAGTCCACTGGACTATTTTTACTGCCGCAGTACTAGGATTTTTCTCACACCTAGAAACTACTCTATCTAACGCACTCTCCGAACTTTTACAACGGTTAAAGGCTAAGATTGTGCTGTGGTCGATTATCGATAAGCATTGTTTGTGTTGAGGGAGGCTCTTTTGAGGGCTTCCTTTTTTTTAATTTATTTATTGAAAGGTTTTTATATGTCTTTAAATATGACTATTGATGAGTGGAAAGCAGGTATTCCACAGAGAGAATTAGAACGGAAGATAAGAGAATACGAAGAAAATTTGCCAGAGCGTGAAAAGATGACGGCTCAGGCAAGAGAGAATAATCAGACACGTTTCTTTTTAGAAGACAGGTTCTATGAGCTGCATAAGAAAGAATTGGCGGATATGCTGAAGAAACAGGCAGAGGAGAATAGAAAGTTTGTTGGATTCACACCCCACCCGACCTCCCCTACCTTAGGGGAGGGGCTAAATAGTGCCTACTCAGGGGGAGGATTGGGGGCATCTGCTTTGACAGTGTCGTCTTATGGTACAGCTGTTTCTAATGGTGGACAGCAGGTTGCCGGAGGATATGGCAACGGTTATGCCGCGGATTATGCCCAGACACCGCCATTACAGAATAATAGTGATAATAATGTATCAGAAGAACAGGCTCCGATGAGTTTTTTGGAAAAAGCTGAAGCTTTAGCCTCTGCCGGAATGCAAGGTGTCAGCTTAGGTTGGGCCGATGAAATTGAAGGCGCGCTGGGAGGTTTAGGATATGGTTTTGGTGCCATGCTTAATTTGGGACCACAAAAAGAAAATGTTTGGGATGCCGTAAAACGTGGGTATTATAAGCATCGGGATGCCAGGCGAGATGTCCTTCATCGCGGAGCTGAGGAAATGCCTGTTGCTATGACGGCCGCGGAAATTGCTGGTTCTGTAGCGGCTCCCAATATTTTGCGTGTTGGAAAAGGGGCTAGCTCAAGAGTGGTAGACCGTGTTGCTCAAAGAAATGATTGGATTTCTGCTCCTGTTTATGGTCTGGGGAGTGCTGAGGGTGACTGGAAAAGTCATGCGGAAGGTCTAGGAGTGGGAATAGGAGCTAGTCTTTTAACAGCACCTCTTTCTCCGTATAATAATCGATTTGCTATGGCTGCTTCAATGAGCCGTCCTGGAAGAAAAGTTATTCAAAATACTTTGAATAATATGCAAGGAAAACTGTTGGAGAAAGGATATAATCAAGGAAAGGAGTATATTAACGATTGATTTATTGACTAATTTATGGTTATATTTTTTCTAACAGTTGGAGAAGTTGATGAATTTTCTTAAAAGTATTTTTACGGCAGTTGTCATTGGGATTAGTATATTGTGGTCTTGGTTGAAAGCTTTGATTCTTTTGCTTTTATTATTTGTACCGCATTGGCTGCTTGATGTGAGATATTGTGAAGCGGGGTTAATTCCATGGTGGACATATGTTCTTTTTTTTATAGAATTAATAATACTTTCTGTATTTTCGGTGAAATATACGTTTTCTGCAGGTATACAATATCGAAACAGGGATATTTATATTAAATATCAAAATTATTTTTTGGTATTTTGTATTGTTGTAAATTGGGGAACTTATTTTGTTTATCGGGGACGTATTCCAAGGACAATTGAGGAGAATTTATTGAAGATGATTACATTTTTCTAATGGTTGGAAAAATTTTTTGAGGTGAGGGAGCTCTTTGAGGAGCTTCCTTTTTTGTTTAAAGGTCGTATTTTGGGCTGCTAGTACAGATTTAGCGGGGCGGCGAAATGCTCATTTACTACTATGTAAACTCCGCTTTCACCGCCCTAAAATCTTACTATCAGCCTCAAACTCCGGCCTTTTGTTAATTTATTTATAAGGAGAAAAGAAAATGACATTAAATATGTCTTTAGAACAGTGGAAAGCAGGTATTCCACAGAGAGAATTAGAACGTAAAATAAAAGAATACGAAGAGAGTTTGCCGGAGCGGGAAAAGATGACGGCTCAGGCAAGGGAGAATAATCAGACACGTTTCTTTTTAGAAGACAGGTTCTATGAACTGCATAAGAAAGAATTGGCGGATATGTTGGCTGAAAAAGCGGCGGAAGAAGCCAGAAAGGCGGCGGAACTGCAGAAAAAACTTGATACGGCAACTGGCATTGCCGCAAAGTTTGATGATGGTTTTACGTTTGGTTTCGGAAAAAAAGTCGGCGGTGCATTTAATGGCATTTTTGCCGGAGCAATGGATGCGTTGTTGACCGATAAAACTTTTGGGCAAGCTTATGCGGACAGATATCATGAAATTGTTGGTGATGCGGTGCAAAAGGGCGAGCAGTTTGAAGAAGAACATCCGGCAGCGGCTATGACAACGGAGTTGGTTGGTTCAGTTCTTAATCCGGTTAATCAGGCAGGGGGCGGCGCTCTTTTGTCTGTCGGAAAGGCCGGCAAAAACGCAACAAAACTGCAGAAAGCGGCAACGCTGGGGAAAACAGCGCTGGCCAGCGGGGCTATTGGTGCCGGTACAGGCGCATTGACGGCTGCCGGACAGGCTCAAAGTCTTGATGAATTTGGCGACAGGGTTGTTTCCGATACGCTCAGCGGCGGGGCTCTCGGGGCTGTTATGCCCGGGGCGGAAGCTGCGGTGAAAAAGGCATGGACGGTTGCGGCTCCAAAGGCTTCTGCGGCATTTAGGACTTTTAACAAACTGGAAAATTCCGGTGCGATGAAGAATGTCAATAATGCGGTGGATAAGGCTGTTGCCAAAGACCGGGCGATGCTGGAGGTGGCTGATGATACGGTTAACGGCCTGTTGCGCGAGGCTCGGCAGCAGACGCCGGCGGCGAATGAGATTTTGGACAATGCTTATGGTAAAATTTCTCAAGGAGAAGCTGCGCGGACACAACGAGAAATTGAACGTTTTGCCGGGGTTGCGGATGTGGATCATTTGGTTAACGAGGCGAAACGCTATGGAGAGCCAGTCTTTAACAGACTGAAAAACATTGAAGATGTTGATGCTTATGCTTTGGGGAGAAAAATGGTTAAAAGGTATCCAGCCGGAAACCATACCAGAATTTTAAAAAGTATTCGTCGAAATATGGAAAAAAATGATCCTAATTTTAAAATGGGCATCACTAAAGACGGGAAAATTGATTATCCTCATTTTTTGAAAGACAGGCAACGGGCGGAATATATCAGTACACTTTCCGCTACATATAAAGCTCCGGAAGAAGTTATTAGCGGGATTCACAACGGGCAACCGAGAGAATATTTTTTAAGAAAATATTATAATCCAGAAACAAAAGTTGATGTTTATGATATGGCTATCAAGGCTGATGATGGAACATTAATTAATAAAATTGCGAGGGAGGGAAGAAATGGTAATAAGGAATTTGAAAAGTTGCGTCAAGCACGCGCCAGCACCGACGGTACGACTTCCCGGACAGGTCAAATGGAGAGTGCTTCCGTTCCTGCCGGACAACGTGTTCCTAATATATCACCTTTAGGGCAGTATGTCAAGCGGGATAAATTTGTTCGGGATATAGTGGGCCAGACATCCCAAGTAGCTGAGACCGGCCGAGGGTTAGGTCTAGCGGGGGCTACTCCCATTCCTAACGCTGCTCGTGAAAGTAGTATATCTGTTTTTGATGATTATGTCAATCGGGATAAAGTTATTCAGGATGAGCTTTTAAATATACGGCAGAATGGATTTCGTTTGTCTGGAGCGGATAAGCTTCCGGATACGAATTTTGATATGTTGAATGAAGTTAACAGAGGGCTTAATGAGAAAATTGCGGCGGCAAGAAATGCCGGACAATTTGACACTGCGGCAAATCTGGAACGGCATCAGCAGGAACTCTGGCGGCAGATGGACGGTGTTCTTCCCGGATATGGAGAGGCAAGGAGCTTTACGGATGCGGCTCAACGGATTCCGGCGGCGGAGCAGTTGGGACAAAATATTTTTAATCCCGATTTGCAATCGTCTCATCTTTCGCAGGCGGTTAGCGGCATGAATTCTTATGAAATGCAGGGGCTTAAATCCGGTGTCGGTGACGCTTTGAAACGGGAAACCGGTAACGGTGCCGCTAACTATGGGAATATTTTTTCTCCGTCCGGTCAACAAAAGTTGGGAACAGCTTTAGGGCAACCGGGAAATCGTTCTTTGAGCGGTTTTCTGGGGGATAATGTTGTTGCGCAGAATAACCGTAATTACGTTATGTCCGGAAATACTTTGGCTCCGGCAGAGCAGGGGATATTCGGGCGTTTGTCGTCGCCATGGCGAAATTCGCAGAATACGTATTTTGCCCAGACGATGACAGGAACACCTGAAGCTTTGCGTCAGCAATACAATAGTTATGTGCGCGGGCAGAATTATTATTCCCCCTATGCCGTACCTTATCTGGCGCAACAGTATGTGTCCGGTGATTAAGTGATGTAAGAAATTTGAAAAGTTGGGTCAAGCACGCGCCAGCACCGACGGTACGACTTCCCGGACAGGTCAAATGGAGAGTGCTTCCGTTCCTGCCGGACAACGTGCTCCTAATATATCACCTTTAGCGCGGTATGTCAATCGTGGAGGGAAGGATGGTTTTGATTCACACCCACTCTAAGGTAGGTAAGGGTGAATCAAAAAAATATCTGAATGTCATGTTCGGATTTAATCCGGACATCCAGGTTAAATAAAGAATCTTTGTTAAACCTAGATCCCCGGATGTCGCTGCGCTCCTCCAAGGATGACGTTCTTTTGCTTGGCGGAGGGCGTTCTTGTTGCGAGTTTTAGATGCCGAAGCTAGTTCGGCATGACAATTGGGGAGATGGGGGGCGGTTTTTAACAATAAGGAGGAAAAATGAATGATGTTGAAATAATTTATGATGAAAGCGGATTGACGGCGCTTTGGGCTTGTCAAAATCTGGGTGATTATTCTCCGCTTTCGGGAGATTTTTTCACTTTCGCTTTCAGGCGCAAAGGAAAAATAATCGGGGCTTTAATCTTCAGCGGTTATCGCCCCGATCATGACGTGTGGTGGACGATTTATACCACAGATCGGCACTGGTGTACACCTAAAGTGCTGAAAACGGCTTTTACGGCGGCTTTTGATGATCTCAACTGCCGCCGTATTAATCTTCTGGTCAGCCGCGGCAATGCCAAATCCCTCAGCTTGGTTCAACGACTGGGCTTCAGGGAAGAGGGCGTGCTGCGCGCTTTCCGGGAAAACGGGCAAGATGCCCATATTTTTGGAATGTTAAAATCTGAATGTAAATTTTTAAGGAGAAAATAAATGAGTGGAATGATGGGGGGAATGAGCGGAAACCCCACCGCAATGCAGAATTATGCCGCATGGTACGGCCTGAATGCCTTGAATAAGATTGACACGACAGCTGTTGATAATGCCAATCAGAATATGGCTAAGTATGGTGAGCAGATGAGCCAAAATCTAGGCAACCGTCCGGATTATGTTTATTCGGTAAACGCCTCAGACGCAGCCAGACAGCGTGCCGAGCAGGCTTATTACAACAGTATGGTCAATAATTTTCAGCCGCAGTTTGACCAGCAGCGCGCCGATTTGGAAACGCGTTTGGCCAATCAGGGGCTTTCCGTCGGCAGCGAGGCTTATCAGCGGGCAATGAACGATTTGACCACACAGCAGAACAATGCTTATACCAATGCGGCAAATCAGGCGGTTTTGAGCGGTCAGAATGCTTTCAGCCAGAGCCTTGAAGATTCAATCAATGCCGGAAACTTTACCAACAGCGCGCGGATGCTACCGATTAATGAAATTATGACGCTGTTGTCAAATTCGCCGAGCGGTTATGATATTGCTATGGAGAAATACGGTATTCTCGGCAATTATGCCAATATGGCGGCGCAGCAGCGTGCCAATGCCCAGGCTTCCAAGAATGCGATGTGGTCTAATTTGCTGAATGCCGGCGCAACGGCTGCCGGAATGTATTTCGGCGGGCCGGCCGGTGCCGCTGCGGCAGGAAAATTAACAAGATAAAACAGGAGGATAATGATATGAATAACCAGTTTAACAGGGCGGCTCAGATTTCACGGGATTTGATGCGGACAGGCGTGACTCCGGTTTTGCAGCCGATTGATTTGAACGGAATGGTGAACAGTTTTAGCTCTGCCTATAATGACGCGGCGAAAAACAGACTGTTGCAGCAGAAGTTGCAATATCTGCAAAACGGCGGCTTGGCTGATCCTGACGATCTTACCCGTCAGGCGCAGGCCGGCGCTTTGCGTTCAATGTATTAATTTTTTTTGAAAAGGAGAAAAAGAATGCCTTTTGACGGAAAAGGTTATTTTACCCGGGTACACAACTGGGAAGACGACCGAAAAAATGATATTGAAATCGTGACAGACCATCACGATGAGGAAGACGATAATTTTGCGGCAGGGCTTAACGAATGTCTGCTGCGTGACGGGCGTGTGCCGCTGAAAGATGATTTTGACGCCGGAAATTTTCAGGTCAAAAATCTGCGTGATGCCACGCTGGACGGGGATGCTGTTAACTTTAAACAGTTAAAGGACCAGGTGGATGAGCTGAAAAAAGCACTGCTGTCGAATGTTAACAACAGCTTGAAAGTGGGGGACATCAAGACCTCTCTGCAAACCGGAAACCATGATAACTGGCTATTGTGCAACGGTCAGGAAATCAGCCGCGCCGATTATCCCGATTTGTTTAAGGTTATCGGGGTTAATTTTGGCGCCGGAAACGGAACAACGACTTTTAATGTTCCGAATTATCAAGGCGCGTTTCTGCGCGGGCTGGGCGGAAATTCGGCTGAGAACTTCTTTACGAAACAGAATGAAGGCTTGCCGAACATTACCGGTGCGTCGTCAGATTCATCTTATTGTAACGTGGGCGAAGGTTCAGGCTGTATTGTTACCGAAGGCAGCGGCCGTTATGTTGCCGGTTCCGGCGCTTTGGGGGCGAAGTACAGCCGTTTTCGCATAGACGCTTCGATTTCCAGCGGCATTTACGGCGCCAGCACGCATGTGACGCCGGAGAACTATGCGGTTAACTATTTTATTAAAGCAAAAGCGGAGGTTTAAACAATGACATCACGAATGACAACAACAGGGATTGTGATTACGCAGGGGGATACGTTAAATATCCCCCTTAAATTTGCCTTTAACCAGGGCAGCAACAAAGTGCCGGTGGATTTGACCAATGCGGTTCTCAGAATGCAGGTGCGGTCAACGGCTGACGGGCAGCCGCTGATAAAAAAAGAAGTGTCGGAGCATACTTATCCCGATCAGGGGATTACGGTTTTGCAGCTGACGCCGGAGGATACCAATATTCCGGTCGGCACTTATTATACGGATATTGAAATCCAGTTTATCGACGGGCAGAAGTTTACGTTCTATCCGCCGAAAGCCGGGTGCAAGGCTTATTTTAAAGTGACGGAACAGTTTACGAAAGGAGATTAACAACCATGAGCGATATTATTTATTACGACAATGAAGTTGTCGGGCTGGAAGTGGTGATGAATGAGGTTGAGAGCGAGGTCAGCCCGGAAGGCTACATCTTTGTTCGCAACGGTGAGAAAGAAATTGACGGCCATGTCGAAAATGTCTCAAAGCCGGAGATTAACCGGTATGTTGAGGAAAAGAAAAGCGAGATTTCCGATTTTGCCGCGGATAAAACGGCAGAGGCGGAAGGCAATATTGACGATTATCTTAACGATACTGTTTTGCCTGCTTTAAATCAGCATACCGAAAGCAAAAAACAGGAACTGTCTTCTTTGGCAGAGGAATTGACAGGGGCTTTTGATGCCAATGCTGCGGAAAAACAGGCTTCCGTTGACGCTTCGGCTGAAGCGGCAGCTTTGAGCGCGGCAGCGGCTTTAACCTCGGAAACCAATGCCAAGGCCAGTGCGGACAGCGCGGCGGCGACAGTATCCGGGTTTGATGTGCATGCTGCCGAAAAGCAGGCAGCTTATGATGATAATGCGGCGGAGAAATGTGAAGCTTATAATGCCAATGCCGATGCCAGAGTATTGGAATTTAATAATAATTTTGAAACAAAGACTTCTGCTTTCAACAGTAATTATGATGACAAACTGGCGGCTTTTAATGCCAATGCTACGAAAAAAACAGCGGATTTTGACACGAATGCCGTAGCGCAGACCAACAGTGCCAATGCCGCTATTGATACGCATAAGGCGGAAGTGACGGCGGATTTTGATGCTAATGCTGCGGAAAAGCAGTCTGCGGTTGACGCCAGCGCGGCGGCGGCCAAGGTATCAGAGGACAATGCCAAGGCCAGCGAAACGACTTGTCAGGGGATTTTGGAACGTTTGGGGACGGTGATTAAAATCAAAGGCCGGGTGAACAGTGTGCCGGAGCTTCCAGCAGAGGGAAATCTTGAGGGCGACGCTTATCTGGTCGGCGAAGAAGGCAGCGAGAATTTTGCCGAGTATTTTTGGTTCAGCGATCACTGGGAGTTTTTGGGTACGACAGGTTCCAAACTTTCCTGGGGCAATATTACCGGGGAGATTTCCTCGCAGGCTGATATTACTGCGGCGCTTAATCTGAAGGCTAATCAGACAGAGGTATCGTCGTCCCTTAATCTCAAGGCTAATCTTGACAGTCCGGCTTTCAGCGGTACGCCGACAGTTCCGGTTCCGGGACTGAATGATAATTCACAGCGTCCGATTACCAGCAGCTGGTTTTGCCAGAAAATACAGGTTGTTGACGCTTTGCCGTCCAGTCCGTCGGCTGATGTCTTTTATTTTAGCAAAAGCTGAGGCCTGAAATGCAGAAATTATACATTGGCGGCGTTCAGATAAAAAAAATCTATCAAAACTCCGTGCCGGTCAAACGGGTGTATAAAGGTTCTGAGCTGGTATGGGTTGCCGACCCGTACCAGCCGGGGACGGTTTTGGCGGATGCTGCCGGAGCGAACACTTATTCGGTCTGGCTGCCGGCAGGAATTTATAAACTGATTTTGACCGGAGGCGGCGGAAACGGAACGGATTTCTGGACCGGCGCCGGATTTATGAATGCCGGCGGCGGATCCGGCGCAACGTGGGAGGGCGAGTTTGAAAACCCCAAAGACCAGCAGCTGACCCTTTATGCCGGAGCAGGCGCGCAGGACAGTTATATGGATTTGGGCGGTGTCCGCATGATTACGGCGGTGCAGGGCGGCAGCCATTCGGGGAACAGCGCCGGCGGTGCGGGCGTCGTTTCGGTTAACGGCAGTCTGAGGGTGGTTTCTGCTTCCAATGTCAGAAACGGCAATCCGGGTAAACGCACGGGCAGTTATGCCGGCGGGGATTCTGTCAGTTCCAGAGGCTGGGGACGCGGCGGAAGCCATTTGGGCGGAGAAGCTGGCGGAATGTATCTGCAGTATCTGCGGGTTTAATTTTTATGATTGAAAGGAGGAGCCGGACATGGCTTATAAATTATATAAAGGAGGGCAAAACTTGAAAAAAGTTTATGCCGGAAATCAGAAAATCAAAAAAATCTACAAAGGAACGGCACTGGTGTGGCAAGCAGACCCTTATAATCCAGGGACAGTCATTTTTAACCAAACCGGTCCGGGAACTTTTGAAACCGAACTTGAAGAGGGGGTTTACGATCTGATTATTGCCGGAGCCGGAGGAAACGACGTTCGTTGGAGCTATGCGGGCGTGTATTTTCACAATCACGGCGGTTCGGGGGCTGCCTGGGAGGGGCAGTTTTACAACCCGGTTAAACAGCATTGTAAAATTTATGCCGGGAGCCGGGTTGACGGCGGGGCCGGGCAAGATTCATTTCTGGAGCTCGGCGGTGTGCGCATGATTACGGCCGGCGGCGGCAAAGGTTCTTCCGGTACGGTATCGGGTTATGGCGGTGCTGCCGGCGTAATTTCTGTTAACGGGGCTTTGCAGATTGTGTCGCAGAGGAAATCCACAAACGGCAATACCGGTGGCCGCGGTGTACATAACAGCGATCCGACGCCATCGGTTTGCAGCCTGAATAACTGGGGGCAGGGCGGCGGAGAACCGGATAACGGTTCAAATTATTCCGGCGGCGCCAAATTTCAATATATAAGATTGGACAGGTGAGAAAAAAATGGCGATTGACTGGGAGGTTGCCGGGCATGCGATTGCGCTCGGCGGCGTTTTTATTAACTTTATGCGGATTGGAGAGTGGAAGGCGCGGCAGGAAACGCGCCTTTCTATTTTGGAGAGGCGGCAGGAAACTTATGATAATAAAATTGAGGAACTTTCGCGTCTTATCAGTTCGCAAAACAATATCTTAACCGAGGTCAAGGTCAAGCTTGACCTCATGTGCGCAGAAAAAAACAAAAGGAGGAAAAATGGCGAGCAGAGGGATTAGAAACAACAATCCCGGAAACATACGCAAGGGCGAGAAATGGCAGGGGCTGTCGGCAATTCAGAACGACAGCTCTTTTTGTGTTTTCAAGACCCCGGCATACGGTATCCGGGCATTGGCGATTTTGCTTAAAAATTATTATGAAAAATATGAATTGGATACGGTAACAAAAATCATCAAACGTTATGCGCCGCATACGGAAAACGACACCGATGCTTATATCGAAAGCGTGAGCCGGGCGCTCGGCGTTTTGCCCAAACGGCGGATAAACCCGACGGAACCGGAGGTGATGCTGAAGCTGATTAAGGCGATTATTCTGCATGAAAACGGTTCGCAGCCGTATAATGAGGAGGTGCTGAAAGAGGGGATGAGGTTGGCCGGTTTGGTGTAAACGTTTGTCTTTTGTACTGTCAGTACAGAAATTTTAACTTTAGGGAAAACGGATGAATTACAACGTTAAACGGCAATTAATGAAATATTATGTTTTTTGCTTGTATGATGCTTGTGTCGTTATGGAATCCCTGTTTCCGGCGGTTGAGGCACAATTTGCCTTTGGGCCGCAAAAGGCAGGGAAACCTGCCGTTTTTTTTACATAATCAAATGATGAGGAGAATTTAAAATGAGTTTGTTAAGCGGATTATTATGGGCCTTTCTCAGGCGATGGTACGGCGGGTTGATTGATGATGACAAGCATCCTGTTCTCGGCGGCCGCGGTTTGCAATCTGCGGTTATGATTACCGTCATGTTTGGCACGTTTGTTGTCAAATGTTCCTGGTGGGTTGCCCTGCTGTTGGCGGTGTGGATTCAATTTCAGTTCTGGAGCCGCGCTATCGGCTGCATTCTGGATTGCGGACGCAGTCTGGTGCAGGACAAAAAGAGTTATAACCGTTGGTACCGGGTGCCTTTAGACTGGGTTTACGACAAATTGGGCAAGCAGAAATACTGCGGCTTTTATGATTGGTGGTATACCTGGCTGCGTTACGGGCTGCCGATGATTGTGCCGGCGGTTGTGTTGCGCGACTGGGGTTTTATCGTCATTGGCATTGCTTCGGCACCGACATATTTCTGCATGTGGCGCGTATTTGAGGTCTTTCCCGACTTATGCCGGAAAATGCCGCGTTGGTGCGGTGAGCCGAAGAACCTGGCCGAAATTGTTTATGGTTTCATCTTCGGGGTGATGTTATGGCAAGGCTAAAGCGGAAAGGCAGGTGGAAGCTTGTCTGTCTGGCGGCAATCGTGGTTGCGATTGTCGCTTTTTTTAATCCTGAATATGCTGAAAACGTTGCGCGCGCTTTTATGCTTATTTTGGCGGGGGTGTGAGATGTTGAAATTAGGATTTCGGCTTATTGTTATGGCGGGGCTTTGCTCCGCTTTTTACTGTCTGGGGCGTTCTCAGGCGGAAATTAAGATTGTAAAGGAACAGGTGGAGGTAATTAAATATGTGGACAGAAAGAGGGCGGAGATTCATGCTCGTCCTAATGCTTCTCGTGATGAACTGCTTAAGCTCATGCGCGCCGGTCAGCTCTGATTACTGCCCGGTTTATCCGGTTGCCGGAGAAAAGGTTGCGGCAGAACTGGAGCAGGCCGGGAATTTGCCGGCGACATGGGAGTGGATCGGGCGGATTGACAAGCTTCGGCGGGAGCTGGAGGTGTGTCGGAACTAAGAATGTTCTTGTTAAAGATTTTGATTCAAAAAAAAAGCCGTCCTTGCGGAGGCTTTTTTTTGAATGGCGCGCCCTAGACGATTGTAAATTCCCACGGCAAAGCCGCGGGTCCCTTTATTTCGACAAGCTCAATGATTTTACCCGGCTGCAATAATGCTTTCAGCATACTTTGCCGGAAGCAATTCCGCGTCGTAAGGCTCGTATCTTGTATTTCGCTAAGCTGTCCGCTAAGCTCAATACAAGTTCTCGCCAACTATCCGCTCCGAACTACGTTCAAATCGTAAGGGCTTCAGATTCAAAAAAAGCCATCCTTGCGAAGGCTTTTTTGAATGGCGCGCCCTAGACGATTCGAACGTCTGACCCACAGCTTAGAAGGCTGTTGCTCTATCCTGCTGAGCTAAGGGCGCCTCAGATATAGCAATGACTGGTCGGGACAGGCGGATTCGAACCGTCGGCATCTTGCTCCCAAAGCAAGCGCTCTACCAGGCTGAGCTATGTCCCGAGTCATCGGACAAGAACTAAATTACCCATTTTATTTTATTTTGCAAGCTTTTTTTCAAAAAAAATTATTGAAAAGCGTGGTTCTTATTTTTTCTTTTTTGACAGCTTGATGCGGAAAAGTCCGAAGTCAATGACTTTGACATTTTCAACAAAAGCGAGAAAGCGGTTGTAATCTTTGCGTGTCAGATGTTTTTTTACCTCTTTGACATATTGTTTTTTACAATCGTCGGGAATGACGAAGTATCCCCAGGTAAGGTTATAATTTGTAAGGTAATAGAGATTTGAACCGAGCAGATGTTCAAGTTTGTTTTCCCTGATTTTCCGGCGGACAATGTCAAGTACCCGGAGTATATCCAATTGCTTGGCACTTTGGGTTCGGCAGATACTGTTTTCCTGAATACGATATTTGTAAAATGGTTTGTTGACGAAGGACATCAGCGGATTGGCAATGATGATGTCGGTAAAATAAACGATATCTTCATAAATAAGGCCGTTGATAAAACTGATATTATGGTCTTGCAGAAAAGAGCGGCGATAGAGCTTTCCCCAGGCAAAACACGGTGTTGCGTAGATGCAGTCGGATATATCGGCAAGGCGGAACGTCTGCGGCATGTCCGTGTCGGCTTCGTGGATTTTGCCGTTTTTATCCAAATGCCGCCAAAAAGACAGGGTGTTTTGTTCTCTGCCTTTTTCGTCGGTTCTGACCAGGTTGCCGATGACAACGTCGGCTTGTTCAGTTTGAGCCAGTCGGTAAAGTTCTTCAATCATTTCTGGGACAATGGCATCATCCGAATCAACAAAAGTGACATATTCTCCGGCAGCTTTAAGGAGGGCGTTGTTACGGCTGGCTGACAGCCCCTGGTTTTGCTGGGTGATGACGGTAATGCGCGGGTCACGGGCGGCATAATTTTGCAAAATTTCGGCACAGTTGTCAGGCGAGCCGTCATTAACACAAATGATTTCAAGATTTTTATAAGTCTGGCGGCAGATACTGTCCAGACATTCGGCCAGGTATTTTTCGACTTTATAGACCGGGACGATGACTGATATAAGAGGCGTATTTTTCATTAAAAACTTTCGTAGATTGTGTTTGTTCTCTTATTTCTCCTTTATTAATTTAAATTATAACATTATGCAAACAATATTTGATATATAATCACATTTAATTGTATTTTATTATGAAAAAAATTACCGTTTTGGGTAAAGACCGGATGAATTTTAAAGGTTATTTTTTCTTTTTCGGTAATTTGATGCGGAAAAGACGGCAGTCTATGACCTTAACGTTTTGTGTGCGGCTCAGAAAAAGGTTGTAATCTTTACGGTTAAGCAATTTTTTGACCTCTCGGATATATTGTTTTTTACAATCGTCGGGAATGACGAAATA
>JAUNPO010000199.1 GCA_030536665.1 Pseudomonadota bacterium | reverse complement strand
ACACGGCGGTTGTGCGCCATCAGAATATAGAGTTTTTTTCGGGCGCGGGTGATGGCGACATAAGCCAGCCGGCGTTCTTCTTCCAGAGAATCGGAGCCGCCTTCGTCCAAGGCGCGCTGATGCGGAAACAGGCCCTCTTCCCAACCGGGCAGAAAGACAACGTCAAATTCGAGGCCTTTGGCAGAATGCAACGTAATCAGCATAACCTTGTCTTCGTTGCTGACGTTGTCGTTGTCCATAACCAGGCTGACGTGTTCCATAAATTCGGCCAAAGAAGGATATTTTTCGGTGTCGCTCATAACGCTGACCAGTTCCTTTAAGTTTTCCAGGCGTCCGGGAGCTTCGACCGACTTGTCCATTTTCAGCATTTCGATATAGCCCGAATCTTCTAATATCTGCGATGCAAGTTCATCAGGGGTAACGGCATTCATGGTGCGGCGCCATTCGGAAAATTTGTTCATCAAATCGGTAAGGGCATTTTTGGCCTTGCCGGATATGGCGCCTTCCGCCAGCATTTTTTCTATGGCCGCGTACATGGAAAGGTGATGAAAACGGGCTTCGTTTTGAAACTTTTCAATGGATTTTGCGCCGATGCCGCGTGCCGGTTTATTGATGATGCGTTCCAAAGCCAGGTCGTCTGAGGGCTGCAAAACAACGCGGAAATATGCCAGAGCGTCGCGGATTTCGGCGCGTTCGTAGAATTTGAGACCGCCGATGACCTGATAGGGAATGGCTTCGGAGATAAACTTTTCTTCAAACTCGCGGGTTTGGGCGGCGGTACGAACCAGGACCGCCATATCGGCATATTTGAAGCCCTCGCGCCGCGCATTGTCGACGGCATCAACCACGTAGCCGGCTTCTTCTTCTCCATTGTAGGTGCTGACGACCTTGATTTTGGTGTTTTCGCATTTCTGAGCCGGGGAATTTTCGGCGACTTTCAGGGTCTTTCCCAAGCGTCCCTGATTATGGCTGATAAGGTTGGACGCTGCGGACAGTATGTTGGCGGTGGAACGGTAGTTACGTTCCAAACGGATGATTTTGGCGTCGGTGAAGTCTTTGTTGAAGCGCAGGATGTTTTCGATTTCGGCGCCGCGCCAGGAATAAATGGACTGGTCATCGTCGCCGACGCAGCACAGATTGCGGTATTTTTGAGAGAGCAGGCGGATGAGCAGGTACTGGGTGACGTTGGTATCCTGATATTCGTCAACCATAATGTATTTGAAACGTTCCTGATATTTGGCCAGAACGTCGGCGTCGGACATCAGAATGTTGAGCGCATAAAGAATAATGTCGCCGAAGTCCACGCAGTTGAGTTCAAGCAGGCGTTCCTGATATTTTTTGTAAATATATGTAGTGACATTTTCTTTGAAATCGTCCGCAATCTTGTCAATGCTCAGCCCTTTGTCTTTCCAGCGGCCGATTTTATCCAGCACGGCCTGCGGCGGATATTTTTTGTCGTCAATGCCCTCGGTTTCGAGAATCTGTTTGATCAGGCGCTTTTGGTCGTCTTCGCCGAGAATGGTAAAGTTGTTTTTCAAACCGACGATTTCGGCATGGCTGCGAAGGATTTTGACGCAGATGCTGTGAAAGGTGCCGAGCCAGACCGAGTTTGCCACTTCGCCGATCAGCCCCTGAACGCGTTCTTTCATTTCGCGGGCGGCACGGTTGGTAAAGGTGACGACCAGACAGTTCCACGGGTTAGCCTTGCGTTGCGCCAGAATATAGGCCAGACGCGTGGTCAGCACCTTGGTTTTTCCGGTGCCGGCGCCGGACAGAACCAGAACCGGTCCCTCTGTGGTTTCAACGGCCTGTCTCTGCTCGGGATTGAGCATTTCGAGCCAGGGATAAGAAGGGCAAGCCGGCTTATGTTGTCATAGGTCTGCGGGATGTCCGGTTCGGCCAAATCAAATATATCTTCCATGTCTAAACTACTTCATCAAACTGCTTGTTTTTTTTCTGATTAAAACATATATATAATAATAAAGATTGATTGAAAAGGAGTTTTTAAATGCCGAGAACAATTCAGGGAAAATATGTTACCGAGGCTTCAAAAACCTTCCAGAAAGGCGATGATGCCTGGCGGAGC
>JAUNPO010000198.1 GCA_030536665.1 Pseudomonadota bacterium | reverse complement strand
CCTTGGTCGCGCCCATCGTGCGCAAAACCGCCACATCGCGCGCCTTGTCCTTCACCAACATAATCAGCCCGGTAATGATGTTAAACGCCGCCACCAGAATAATCAGCGTCAGCACAATAAACATCACGTTACGCTCCACGTCAATGGCGTTAAAGAAAGCGGAGTTAGTCTGCTTCCAGTCATAAACATAAGCCGCCGCGCCCACGCTCTGTTCAATCGCCTGACGAACCGGACGCAGCATTTCATCATTTTCCAGCGTCACGTCAATCTGCGTCACAGCGTCGCCCAGCCCGAAATATTTCTGCGCAGCCTCAAGCGGCATAAAGATATAATTGGCGTCATATTCATACATACCGACATCAAACGTGCCGATAACCCGATAACTTTTCATCCGCGGCACCGTACCGAAAGCGGTCACTTTGCCGTTCGGTGAAATCAGCGTCAGTTCCGCCCCTGGAACCAGCCCCATTTTCTGAGCAAAACGGCTGCCGACAATCACCACGTCGCCTTCAAAGGCATTGAGGTCGGAACCTTTAAATCCCTCGGCCAGAACTGGTTTGCGCACAATATCCTCCCGGCTGATACCGCGCACCATGGCGCCTTCTGCCGCACGGCCAGATGTCGCCAGCAGTTGTTTCTCAATTTGCGGAATAACGATTTTGACATTTTCAATCGCGGCAATATCCTGCACCGCCTGATGATTATTATTAAACGGCAGCCCAACGGTTGACACAATGCCGATATGGCCGTTAATACCGAGAATACGCGACAAAAGCTCCGCGCGAAAACCGTTCATCACCGACATCACGATAATCAGCGTCGCCACGCCGAGCGCGATTCCGACAACGGCAAAACCGGTAATCACCGAGATAAAGCCCTCTTTGCGCTTTGCCCGGAGATAACGCCACGCCGCCATCCGCTCAAATTTTGAAAATATCATACGCATTTCTCCTCAATATAAGGAGTTATACGAATTTAAGCGGGAAAAAGCAACCGCCCTCTCCCGCCATGTGCATAAATAAAATATGAACTTCACCATAAATAATCGGCTAATTGCAAGGCACAGTCTTATTGCACCCTCTCCCTGTATCTTCCGTATAAGGAGAAAAAGAAGAACATTCCGCAGCTTCACATTCGCTGACAGTTGCATACAAAGTCGTCCCATAACTGTACCTGTCTGAAAAATCATCATGAACAAGACCTCCGCCGGAATCAACACACCGGGAAGCCTCTCTTATATAACGTTTATAATCTTTAAGATATCCAGTACAGCCACAACTGTAAGAAGTATAAACCGTTCCCCAAACAAGTTCAGGAACACAGGTATTACCGCCTGAACCACTGTTTCCTGAACCTGAGCCGCTTCCCGAGTTTCCGGAATCCCCGCCGGAAGAAGAGCATCCCGAGCCGCCGCATTGCGGGTCACAAGATTGGAGCGTCCCGTCTGAACAGCAATCGCCATGGCAAGTACTGTGTACCCAGCACCAGTTGGAAGAACTCGAATTACAACAGGATTTACAGTCAGAATACTTTGTTACGCCGTTGAGCGTGCAAGATGTTGCCCCGGCCGCCCCGCCGCATTCGCAAGATTTATACGAACTCGGACACTGGCAGGAAGCATATTTCCCGCCGCAAGCTTCGCCCACGCCCGTTTGGGGATAGGTACAGGTCACGAGGTCGGAACGGCAGACGCATTTGTCATAATAACCGCTGTTGTAAGAGCATTTTTTGTTTGGCGTTTGTACCGAAGAACATTGCGCTGTTTGAGAAAAACCGTCTTCTTTGCAGGCCTTAGCGTCATCACGTTTGCATGAAGCATATTTACCGTCGCAAGAAGGCCCGACACCGTAATAAGGTTTGGTGCATGCTTCCGTTATATTGGCATCACAAACGCATTTCTGGTAATAAGCGCTGTCTGCCGGACAGGGATTATCGCCATGCGACCCGGCTGGACAGGAAGTCACGCCGTATCCCGCCGCCTGACATTGTTCCTGTGGCGTGTCATAATCCGGAATACCGCCGGGATTACCGTTTCCATTCCCCGGTGTTTCGTCATTACTGAACTTTTCTCCCGAACAATTCCCCGCATCGGTTA
>JAUNPO010000036.1:4489-14628 GCA_030536665.1 Pseudomonadota bacterium | reverse complement strand
TCCCTCCCCTAAGGTAGGGGAGGTTAGGTGGGGTGTGAATCAAAAATAAGAATCTGAATGTCATGTTCGGAGGCACTCTCAGAGTGACACAACGACATCCGGGGATCCAGGTTAAATAAAGAATCTTTGTTAAACCTGGATCCCCGGATATCGCTGCGCTCTTCCGAGGATGACATTCTTTTGCATGGGGGATGTTCTTGTTGAGGGTTTTAGATGCCGGTTGAGATTCTGAACATGCCGCAGCGTAAACCCCACAGTTTTGCAGCCGAGTGGAACTCGGGCAAAACTTGCTCCCCTTCTTCGAGGGGAGAAGTAAACGGTGCGGCTTTCAGGATGACAAGCGGATGAGTGGTTGGTTGAGAAGATAAAATTTAAGATATTGCGGTTAGTTTGCTTTGCAGGCGGGAGAAGTCAGCCACGGAGATTTTAATTGTCACCACGGCTGTTTCATTGCGAAATTCTTCTTTCAGAACTTCGGCATTTTGATGAAGCCAGGCGATTGTTTTGCCGTCAGAAGCCGGAATACGCACTTTTTCAGTCAAATATTGGCGGGACAGCTTTTCTTCAATTTTGTTCAAGAACTGCGGCATGCCCTCACCTGTCTGTGCGGAGGTCGGAATCAGGTTGCCGTTGCGGGCGGAAATTTCTTCAATATAGTGTTTATCCGCCGGTGACAGCAAATCTACTTTATTAAGCAGTTCGATGTAATTTTCTTCATTTTCAATATTTTTTAACCCCAGACTGGACAGCACGGCCAAGACGTCTTTCTTTTGCAAAAGCGTATTGGGATTTGCCATATCCCGGACGTGGACAATAACGTCCGCTTCCAGAACCTCCTCCAGCGTGGCGCGAAAAGACATAATCAGCTCATGCGGCAAGTCAGAAATAAAGCCAACGGTATCCGACAAGATGATTTCGCGGCCGGAAGGCAGTTTGAGGCGTCGCATGGTCGGGTCAAGCGTGGCAAACAACAGGTCTTTGGCAAAAACCTTGGCATCGGTCAGACGGTTAAATACCGAGGATTTTCCGGCATTGGTATAGCCGACCAAAGCAACGACCGGATAAGGGATTTTGCGGCGGGAACCGCGTTGCAGCTCACGGGTTTTCTTTACTTTTTCCAGCTCTTTTTTGATACGCACGATTTTGTCGTCGATAATACGGCGGTCAAGCTCAATCTGTGTTTCGCCGGGGCCGCCGAGGAAGCCGGCACCGCCGCGCTGTCGCTCAAGGTGTGTCCAACTGCGCACCAAACGGCTGCGCTGATATGTGAGGTGCGCCAGTTCGACCTGGAGTTTACCCTCCCGGGTATGCGCCCTTTCGCCGAAGATTTCCAATATCAGCGCCGTCCGGTCAATAACCTTGGCTTTCAGCTTCTTTTCCAAGTTGCGCTGCTGTATCGGCGTCAGCGACGCATCAACCACCAACAAATCAAGTTCTTTTTCCGCAAACAGGGCAGCCAGACGGTCAATATACCCCTGCCCGAAGAATGCACCCGGTTTGATTTCGCGGAGTTTGACCTGTTCGGAATGCGCCACATCCAAATCAATGGCCAAAGCCAAGCCGACGGCTTCTTCAAGCCGCGCTTCGGGCGAAAGCTGAACCTTGCTGCTTAAAACATTGGGAAAAACGACACAGGCGCGGGTTTGCTTTTTTTCGTTTATCTGGAACTCTGTCAAAGATTACTCTTTAGAATCGGCAGCCGGAAGCTCGACTTCAACGGCCGTGCTCGGCATAATTGTTGAAACAGCGTGCTTGTAAATAAGCTGGGTATGTCCGTCCCTCCGCAACAACAGCGAAAAATCATCAAACCAGGTGATAATTCCCTGCAGTTTGACGCCGTTGACGAGAAAAACCGTCACGGAAATTTTGTTTTGACGGAGGTCGTTTAAGAAATCTTCCTGAACATTTTGAGACATTTGCTTATCCTTCTTATTTATTATTGCCTGATTTCTCCCTCGCAGGAAGAAATCGTTAGTAATGTAAGCCGTTTACATCAAATAGTAAAGACTTTTATTATGAAAATATTTTTTCGACTTTGCGCACGGCTTTGGAACTGGTAAACAAGATGACACTGTCGCCTTCAAAAATCTTATCGTACAAAGTCGGATAAATGATTTCTTCTCCACGGCAGATGGCGCAGATTTTGCTGTTTTCCGGCAAATCAAGCTCAATGACTTTTTTATCAATTATTGAGGAATTCTCATCAATTTTGATTTCCCAGACTTCGCCAAAGCCGCGGCCGAGCGAATAAGCCTTGCTGATTCTGGCTTTGCGCAGTTCTTTCAAGATAGCGGAAACAGTCACGGATGAACTGTCGACGATAATACTGTCGCTGAAATTGCTGACCAGCGTATTATAAGCGCGAGAATTGACCAGTGAAATTGTTGAACGGGCGCCGTTTTTGCGGGCAATCAGCGAGGCCAGCAGGTTGTCTTTGTCTTTCAAGGTGGCGGAAACCGTCACATCCGCTTCGCCGACGCCGGCTTCATCCAAAATGACATCGCTCATCATCTCGCCGTAGATAATGGTTGCATTGTCCAACGTTCGAGCCAGCTGGCGGGCGCTGTTCCGGTCTTCGTCAATGATTTTGCAACTGGTAATACTATCATCGCGGCCTAATTTCTTAGCCAGAAACTGAGAAATCAGGTTGCCGCCGAAAATCAGGATTTTTTCATTGGCCGGACGGTCCATGCCGAAGTTGTGAATCGCATCGTCAATTTTATCCTCTTCAACCAAGAAATAGAGTTCATCACCGCTTTCCAGTGTAAAATCCGCGCCGGGGATGAAGTTTTTGCCGTTGCGGACAACGCTGACCGGGGAAATTTTGAGGTCCGGCGCCGCCATTTCAATATGCTCAAGCGGGGTTTTGAGCAGCGGACAGGCTTCAACGCACCTGATTGAAAGCAGAAAAAGCTTTTTGTCATACAAAGGCATAACCGAAGACGTGCCGGGGATTTTGATGATTGAATAAATGGCTTTGGCAATTTCAATATCCGGGGAAATCATCAAATCAATAGGAATATTGCGCTCGTTAAAGAGTTCGCACCACAGCGGGTCCATAAAGTCCTTGGAATCGATACGGGCAATTTTTTTGCGGACATGGAACAGATAATCCGCTACCTGACAGGCTATCAGGTTGACTTCATCGACATTAGTCAGCGCCAGAATCAAATCGGCATTCATGGCGCCTGCCTTTTCAAGGATTTCAGGATGGGAAGCCGGGCCGAAGATGGGCATAACATCCCATTCCTTGGAGATTTCATCCAGGCGGCGCTGATCATTGTCAATCACGACAATATCGTTGTTTCCCTGGCTCAAATAGCTGACGATGCTCTTTCCGATACGTCCGGCTCCGCAAACAATTATTCTCATCGTTCCTCACCTGCAAAACTGTCAAAATATTCATCAATGGCTTTCATGGCCGCGTCATAATCGTTGAGTTTGGTATATATTTCCCGAAAGCGTTTGGCATCGCGCAGATTTTTGCAATACCAGCAGACAAACTTGCGGGAAATGGCCAGCCCCATGTCCTGTCCGTAATAAGCGGACAATTCCTGAATGTGCTTCAGCAGAAAGGCCTTGATTTCGCTGACGGGAATTGGCTGCGGGGAAATCCCTTCGTTCAGATAACGGTGGGTTTGGCTTATCAGCCAGGGATTACCGAGGCAGGCTCGGCCAATCATAACGCCGTCAACGCCGGTTTCTTTTATCATCCGTTCGGCATCATAGGGGGTGGCAATATCGCCGTTGCCGATGACCGGAATTTTTACCGTCTGTTTGACGCGGCGAATAATGTCCCAATCTGCTTCGCCCGAATAAAAAGCGCTGCGCGTCCGGCCATGCACCGTCAGATAAGCGGCGCCGCTGTCTTCGCACATTCTGGCAAATTCCACCGCATTGACGCTGTTCATGTCCCAGCCTTTGCGAAATTTTACGCTGACTTTAAGTTTTGTTGATTTTACCGCGGATTCAATCACCTCAGAGGCTAACTTCAAGTCTTTCATTAAATATGAACCAGACTTGTTGTTTACAATTTTTTTCACCGGGCAGCCCATGTTGATGTCTATGGAGCGGGCGCCTAATTCCTCCGTCAGGCGCACGGCTTCTCCGAAAAGGACGGGGTCGCCGCCGACAAGCTGCACCACAACCGGATAAGGCTCGTCGTGGACATCGGCTATGCGGTATGTTTTAGGATTTTTGCGCTGGATAGCATTGACGGCAACCATTTCGGAAACAATCGTTCCCGGGCCGAGCGAGGCGGTCAGGCGGCGCAGCGGCTTATCGGTTATGCCGGCCATCGGCGCCATAAATACGTTGCTGTCAAAATCCAAAATTTTCATCATTTATATCTTAAAGTCAAAATTGCGGTTATATTCGTGCATGAAATCCAAACGGATTTTTGCGGGTTTGTCTGCATTAAAGGCCATGTTATAGCTGTTCAGCGCATAAGAACGTTCCGGGCGGGTGAACTTGTAATATTCAGCCGAAGAAGCAAGCTGCTGGGCGGAAAAAGCCAGACCGCCGTCCAAACGCGCCGCTTTTCCCTCAGGTTCATACCGCGGCGACTGCCCGGAATATTTTTCTTCCGCGGGCAACGCCGTTTTCTCTCCCCTGCCGTTTTTTATTTTGGCGGCATAGGAGGAAATGTCGGACAGCAGCCCGTTGAGGTTCATCCGGTTATGCGCGGAAGACAATGCCATTTATCAAGCCCCTGCCCTTAGTTAATCCGGTCAAGCGATTTTGCCAGGACATAGTAAAGCTTGCCGACATCCGCACCGGAGATAACTGACAGCAGCATGCCTGAGTTTTCACTGTCACGCGCTTTGTTAACCAGACTTTCAAAATCAGACAGGTAACGGGTAACGATATCGCGGAATTCGAGGTTTTTCTCAAACTCGTTTTTCACGGCGATAATCTGGCTGCGGCTCAGGGATTTTGCCAAGTGGCGGACAAAGACGGCCGTATCGCCGTTATAATACTTCTTCCACAAATCCTCTTCCACGTCCGGACTGAAAATGCGGCTGATGTCGACAGCGGCGGCTTCCAGTTTTTCCAGAATGTACGAAGCATTACGCAGGAAAACGTCAACCCGGATGCCTTCATAAACCTTATTCAAATCCTTGATTTTGATATCAGCCTTGGTAGAAGTATCAATCAGCGTTTCAAGCTGTTTTTTGAACAGCGAGTTAAAGCCGTTGGCCTTTTGCAAAATGTCATCACCGCGCGAGGTAAAGTTATGCGTGACATCAAGCAGCCCGCTGATAGCGGTATTGACCTTGTCAATCGTATCTGTACTGGCTGCTGTCAAAACATTTGTCTGCTTCAGGAAGACATCTCCCGATGTACGGATATCATTAGAGATACGCTCGGCATTGGCGGCGGCTTCGCTCAAAGAGGCACGAAGCTTGTTGCCGGCGTCTTCCATATTGTGGGAACTCTGCTTGGTTGTGTCTTCAAGCTGGATGCTCAGCTTTTTCAGGCTTTCGCCCAATCCTTTTACCTTGTCATAGGCATGGTTGGCGCGGTCTGAAAGCTGGATTGACGTATCGTTCAAAACCGTATTGAAATACGCAACCAGTTCCTTGGTACCGTCAGACAACTGCAGCATTTTGTCGCTTTGCTGGGCGATGAGGTTATTAATCTCAACCACGCCGGAGCTGGCTTCCGCCGTTACGGTATTAAACCCGGCGACATTCTTTTGGTAATCATTGATAATGCCGTTGATTTTCTGGCCGGAAGAAGCAATGGCGGCATTAAGGTCATCAGAAGCCTGACTGAGGGACATTCCGACCTGCTCCAGATTTTTGACCGAGTTTTTGGAACTCTTGGTGACTTCTTCGCTGAGTTTTATCAACTTGTCGCCGATAACATCAAATTCATAAGACAGTTTGTTGGCATTATCGGAAACAAGATCGGCATTTCCCTTGAACTGTTCATTGATTTCGGTCATGCGTTTGGCAATATCCGAAGAGGCATCGGAGAGATATTTATACTGCTGTGCCAAAGACGCCTCGCCCAGACGGGTCTGCGTTGATACGACATTGACAATGTCACTCAGGCTTTCAACCTGTCCGGCCAGCGTTTCGCTGATCATATCAGCTTGGGTCTTGGCTTTAACCAATGCGGCATCAAGATTTTTGACATGACTTTCCATTACACCGGAAATGCTCTGGCCTCTTGTTGACAGGTTGTCGTTTGCTTCATTGAGCTGGCTGCAATTGTTGACAATAGCGGAAACCACTTCATCGGCACCATGCCGGATACCGTCCATTGCATTGTTAAGGCCGGTAATATGACTGTTGAAATTATCGGAAACAGCGCCGAGTTTATCGTTAATTCCCTCAATATATTCAGAAATTTCCTTATTCTGCTCGCCGACAGCCTGATTAAGCAACGCCAGCTTTTCAATTGACTTGTCAGTATTGTCGCTGATTGCCTGCGAACGTTTGTTGGCATCTTCCTCCAACATCGCTAAGCGGGAGAAAACTCTGTCGGCGCTTTGTTCAATAACGGCGACCTGTTTTTTCAACGAACCGCCGATGGTGTTGGTATTTTCGGAAATGCGGTCACAGATGTTAAAGAACTCATTTTCCTGATGTTTGAACAGCATACTGACGGTTTCGGCCTTTTCATCCAAGGCTTTGACGACATCGGAAACAAAGCTGACCGTTTCTTCAGCAACCGTATTAAACATCTGGCTCTGCTGGCTGAATTTGTTCAAAATCTCATTATGTGTTTTTTCGCTGCTTGCCGTCGAACGGTCAATCAAGTCAACCTGCTTGTTTACCGCGCTCATAATATTTGAGGTTCTGACTTCAATATCATGAGAGAAACTGTCCAGGCGCTGGCAGTTTTTATCCAGCAGCGTATTCAGCCCGACAATTTTTTCAACAGTATTATCCGTTGACTTAACGAAGCTCTCGCTTTGGTTATGAAGCTCAGAATTCAGGGAACGGGTGCGCTCAACCACTGATTCCGATGCTGCCAGTGCCTGTTCCATCTGCTCTTTCAAGCCGCTGACCGCTCCCAGCGCATTCTCATTCATCAGGGAAGCAGCGCGCATGAGTTCGTCCATTTCGCGCTTTAATTCGCCCTTGATTTCCTCAATATGGCTGACTGAACCGCTGATATGGCGCTGTTGCTGTGCCAAAGCGGCTTCGCTGACTTTGCTCTGGGCAATGACAACGGAAGACGCTTCCGACAGATTGTCGGCATTTTTCTTCATGGCGGCAGAAACGGCATTAAACTGTTCGACAGCCGTTGTCGTTTCGAGTTTAACCTGTTCCGTTCTGTCCTGCAGTTCCTGCGACAGGTTTTTGATGTTATTGACAATAGCGGCGGAAACGGCATCCAGCGTATTCTGCTTGGCCAGCAAATCATCCGTCATGGCTGTGGTTTTGATAATAGACTTGTCAGCCAGTTCGGCTACGGTTGAAGCTTCCTGTGTCAACGTACCTACAACGGTATTGATGTTGGCAACGGCAATTTCAGACGTGCGCTGCAGTTTGTCAGCCTGTTCCTTAATGTTGCTTTCGGCATTAAGCATTGAGCTGTAAACATCTTCGGAAACACCGCTCAGTTCGCGTACCTGCAAGGCTATGCTTTCCTCAATGGCATGCGTTTTGGTCATGATACGGTCGACTTCGCTGCTGATAAGAGCGCCATGTTCGGAGAGTTTTTGGCGGATAACATCCCCACCCTGCTCCAGAATCTTGACATTATCCAGCAAGTGGCGGTTTTGTTCGGTCATCACGCCGTCAACCAAGGCAATATTCTTTTCCAAATCCTGTCCCATATCCTTACAGCGGTCGACAGCGCGAGCCGTGCTTTGTTCAATCTGCTCAATCTGCGCGTTCAGCATTTCCGAAGCGCGGCTGATATTGTCTGTGGACTTTTCCGACATCTCGCGAATCAGCTCATTGGCTTTCAGCAGGCTGCTGTAGGTTTCTTCCGACGTACTCTTCAAAACAACGGAGGTTGCGCGGACATCGTTGACTTTCGGGGCTATTTTGACAAGCAGGTTTTCGGTGTCTTTTTGCAATTCAGCATAAGAAG
This sequence comes from Pseudomonadota bacterium, assembly GCA_030536665.1. Classification (GTDB taxonomy): domain Bacteria; phylum Pseudomonadota; class Alphaproteobacteria; order RF32; family CAG-239; genus HGM16780. The sequence continues at coordinate 6,573 of JAUNPO010000036.1, read as the reverse complement.
AGGACAGATTGGTAACGCAGGCGCGGAAATTTTCGGTTGAATTTAATGTCCGCTCATTGATAGAATCCAAATTTCCGGCCAGTTCCTTAACCGTCCGAGCCAGTTCTCCCACTGTCCGCGAAGAATAATTATCAAGTACGGAAACGATTTTGGAAAAATCTTCGACACGGCCGCCGAGTTCATCACGGATTTTCTCTGTTTGTTCCGTTGCCTGACGTGTGGCTTCCTGCAATTCGACCACCTGTGAACGGATGGCGTCGGCCATGGCTTTTGCCGTCTGCGCGCCGCCGTCCTCCGGATAAACCAGCTGGTTCATATAAGCGCGGAGGAAACGCGCTTCATTCTTAAAGCTGGTGCCGCGGTCAATGTAAGCCATAACCACCCAGATAATCGCCAAAGGCAGCGTGATTCCGGCCATAAAGCCCCCGAACTCGTCCGGCATCATTAAAAACAGATTCGACCAACCGAAAAACTGCGTAATATAAATCAACACCACGGCAAACCAGATAATGCTTATCCAAATCATCAGTTTATACAGGTTTTTTGTCAGCCATGTGCTTTGAGAATCGATATCTTCCCCATAGACACGTTTATTGAAAATGTCGTCATTAACTTGTTGTGACATAAATATATTTCCCCAATTGTCTTCAAATTTCCCCAAATTTGAATATTAAATTTACGCCCTAGTTTAACGCATTATTTTAGAAATATAAAAATTTTAACAAATTATTAACAACATGTACGACAGGTCGCGGAAAGTTAGCTGCTGAGAGATGGTGCGTAAGGAGGCACTGCGTGCGCATTGGGACTGCCAGATGTGAAGCAAAAATAAGAATCTGAATCGTCATTGTCGGACTTGATCCGACAATCCGGGTGAAGCAAGGATTCAATATGTCCACCTGGATCCCCGGGGCGCGCGCGTCACTCTGAGAGTGTGTCCGAGGATGACGGTCTTTTGCTTGGTGGGGAGTGTTTTTGCATGGTTGAGTTTGGTGTTATCACCCCCACTAGTGCCTTTTTCAGAAAAGGCACTCTTCTCCCTCCGTCAAGGGAAAATTAGGATTAATTTTTGAATCATACCCACCCCGTCTAGCCTCGTAAGCTCGTGCCTCGCTAACTCCGCTTCGGTCACTCGGTTTGTAACGCAGGTATCGCGTCGCTATCACTAGCTTACCTGCTAACAAACTCTCGCCTGTCGTCAGAAAACAATTCACCGGATTGTTTTCTTTCCTCCAGCCCTCCCTACTCAGGGAGGGGACTAGATTGTGCATGTTCAAAGATAATTTAAAAACAAAAAATCAGATTATTCCCTCCCTGAGTAGGGAGGGTATGAAATAGAATAAAATATCAATTTAAAAAGCAATTACAGGGCGGATAGAATGTATGGGGGAAGGTATCGCGTTCTTACCGAGGTTATTTTATAAATTAGGAAACATAACAAAAAAGCCCGGAGCAGCAGCTCTGAGCTTTTTTCGTTACTTATATGCCAGAAATTAAGTGCCATACAAATTTTTCAACGACTTCCGGAGGCAAATTGTTAAAGTCAAGCACCGGGCGAATGGCATACCGGTCATTGAAAACCCACGCGTAGAAGTTATTATACTCGGACGACGCCCAATATCTCTTATGAGAGTTAAGCGATTTCCCTCCCACAGACTTAAGAAGTCTATTCAACTCCTTTTGGTACATTTTATACTTTTCCCAAAAATTCAATGTTCCGGCGTCACAAGATTGTCCAAAGATTTTAATCTTTTTGCAATACTCCCTTGCTTCATACCAGTTTACATAATCAGGGGAATCTTTCAGCGTTATCAGGTGATTTTCAAAGATAATTCCCAAAGGTTTTCGGCCAATACGTTCGCATTTAGCGTTAGTTATTACCCCGTCAGAATACAACACCGGATATTCATAATAGCATTTGCGTTCGCGAAGCCGATTATACATTATCCTCTGAAAAAAGTTTCTTTTGGGCGGCATTATTTCCACATCATCGTCTTTACAAAGACATGGTGCGTCTTTTATAAAATCTCTCATAGTTATAATATTTAAATTAATAATAGCGTTTACTTTTTCCTTCTTAACAT
>JAUNPO010000036.1:0-4479 GCA_030536665.1 Pseudomonadota bacterium | reverse complement strand
ATTTTAGACAAAAGTCAAGAAAAAAGCGCCTAAAAAGGCGCTTATCAGGTTATTTTTCGGCTTGTTTTTGCAAGACATATTTCAGTTTTTGCAGCGCCTGTATCTGCATTTGCTGCTGTGACAAAGACGCCGGAACAATGACACTGGCCTCAATGCGGGTTTCGCTTTCAATAGCCGTCACTTTTACGAAATTTCCCTGTCTGACGAATTCAAACAACACTTCCGCCATGCGTTCAGTCTTTCAAAAACTTGTTGCTCTTGGGGAAGCCGAACGGCGCCAATTTACCGATTTGCGCGCGATGCCCGAACCAGGTCAACAGTTCCGTTTCCGTTTTTGTGCCGCCGGCACGGTTATAGGTAAAGCCGTCCGCCGCATTGAAAATCTGCATATCGGACATATTGCCCTCTTTATATTTTTGCAGCGTTACGCCGCGGCCGCGCGCCATACTGGGGATTTCTTCAATTTTGAAGACCAGAAGTTTGCGGTTTTCACCGATTGTGGCAATCGTATCGCCGGTGACTTTACGGCAGAATGCGGCAACCTCCCCTTCCGCCAGGTTCATAATCTTGCGGCCGTTGCGGGTTTGGGCGATGATATGATTTTCATCAACAATAAAGCCGCGCCCGGTATTGGAAGCAATTACATATTTTGCACCGGCTTCAAAAGCAAACAGCGCACAAACAGAATCGGCAATGCCCAAGTCAATCATCAGGCGCAGCGGCTGGCCGAAACCGCGGCCGCTCGGAATGTCATTGGCCGGGAAAGTATAAAATTTTCCGGCAGTGTCAAATATAATTATTTTATCCGTGGTCTGGGCATGGATTGCCGTTTGCAGCGCGTCGTCATCCTTAAACTTAAAGTCCTCATTAAGGTCGACATGGCCTTTGAGGCAGCGTATCCAGCCCTTTTGTGAAAGGAGTATGGTTATCGGCTCTTTTTCAATCAGAACCTCCAGCGGCATTTCAATATCCGCCGGCGCTTCGGCAAATTCTGTCCGGCGGCGGCCGAGAGCCGTCTTTTTGCCGAACTTGTCTTTCACCAGTTTAATTTCATTGCCCAAAGCTTCCCATCTCTTCGCCTCATCACCGAGCAGCGCCTCAAGTTCGCCTTTTTCCGAACTTAAGTCGTCAAACTCTTGTTTTATCTCGGTTTCTTCAAGCTTGCGCAGTGAACGCAGCTTCATGTTCAGAATAGCTTCGGCCTGATTGTCGGTCAGCTTAAATTCTTTCATCATAACGGCTTTTGGCTCGTCTTCTTCTCTGATAATACGGATAATTTCATCCAAATTCAGGTAAGCAATCAGATAGCCGGAGAGAATTTCCAGACGGGCGTTAATCTTATCCAGACGGTACTGCGCGCGACGCTGTAAAACGATGTGGCGGTGGCTCAAAAATTCTTTCAGCACTTGTTTGATATCTAAGACATGAGGAACGCCTTCAGAATCAAGGACATTCATGTTCATGTTAAAGCGTGACTCTAACTCTGTCTGTTTAAACAGATGTTCCATCAGCAAATTAGCGTCAACCGTACGGTTTTTCGGCTCAAGGACAATGCGGACGTCATGACTGGATTCATCGCGGACATCTGCCAGAAGCGGAATTTTCTTATTGAACAAAAGTTCGGCAATTTTTTCAATTAATTTAGATTTTACAACCTGATAGGGAATTTCCTTAACAACAATCTGGTATTGTCCGTGGCCTAAATCTTCTTTTTCCCACTTAGCGCGGATACGGAAGACACCGCGGCCGTCTTTATAGGTATTCAGGATGCTTTCAAATTTGTCGATAACAACGCCGCCGGTCGGGAAATCCGGTCCTTTGAGGCGGCGGACAAGCGGCTCGATTTCGCAATCGGGATTATCAATCAAATACAGCAGCGCGTCGCAAACTTCGCTCAGATTGTGCGGCGGAATGTTGGTCGCCATACCGACGGCAATACCGGCAGAGCCGTTGCAGAGCAAATTTGGCACCATGGACGGCATGACAACGGGTTCATCTTCCTCACCGTCATAAGTTTCGCGAAAATCAACGGCATTTTCGTTCAGCCCTTCCATCAGGGCCATGGCAAATTCGGTCAGGCGCGCTTCGGTATAACGCATGGCGGCGGCGCCGTCACCGTCAATATTACCAAAGTTCCCCTGCCCATCAACCAGCGGGTAACGCACCGAGAAATCCTGCGCCAGGCGCACCATGGCACCATAAACGGCACTGTCGCCGTGGGGGTGATATTTACCGATGACGTCACCGACAACGCGAGCGCATTTTTTGTATCCCGATTTCGGGTCAAGATGCAGCTGGCGCATGGCGAACAGCAGACGGCGGTGAACAGGCTTCAAACCGTCGCGGACATCAGGCAGAGAGCGCGACACGATTGTCGACATGGCATAAGACAGGTATCTTGTGCTCAGTTCTTCAGCCAGGTGGACGTCTTTGATTTTCTCATCATTTTCTACGGTATTTTCTTCAGACATATTTTCTTCCGCCAGAGGTTAAGCTTTAATTAGTTTATCCCGCAAATTAGCACGGTTTTCCGGGAATTTCAAGCCATGTAATTGAAAAAAATTTTTATTCAGGAAAAACTCGGTCATCTTAAGCAGCTCCAAGACTTCCCGCTGTTGCGGATAGTAATTTTTATCCACAATATACTGCGGAAAGGCATAAAGCCGATCTTTATAAGGCTCTCCGGCCGCGGCACAGACGGCCTTGCCGGTTTTGGGCGAAACATATTTCAGGTTTTCCCGGCTGCCGGTAGCGGCGCACTCGCTTAAATCAAGCCCGATACCGAGATATTCCAAAAGAAAATATTCAAAATAAGAATAATATGTTAACCAATTATCTTCATGTATCAGATTAAAAAATCTTTCTATTTTTTTGAAAAAACCTTCAATGTCGTCTTTTTCCGCCAGGCAGTCATTGCACAATTCGCAGAGGGAAGACAAGGCGGCAAGCTTTGCCGGGCTGTTCATAAAATTAACGGCATGCGGCGCCAACAGGTCGACATGAAAGCTGTACATATTCTCTTCAAGACGGGCGTAAGCATTTAAGCTTACACTGTTACCCAATTGATAAACCCCAAGATTTTTGCGGGTTATGGCATTTTTGACATAGCCGGTGATTTTGCCGTTATGACGCGTCAACACGGTGAGAATAACCGAACTCTCACCGTGCCGGCGAATATTGATTATGTATCCTTCGTCAGAAAACTGCATCAGGCGTTATTAATAATCATGTATCATGCTTTTGGTGATGCGGTCATAGGCCTGAAGTTCGCCCAAAACACGTTTCATGTCTTTCAGCGGAATCATATTCGGCCCGTCGGACAAAGCCTTTTCGGGGTGGTCATGCGTTTCGATAAACACTGCGGCAACACCGACAGCGACGGCGGCGCGCGCCAAGACCGGCGCATATTCGCCCTGCCCGCCGGATGTTCCGCCTTGTCCGCCCGGCTGCTGAACCGAATGCGTGGCGTCAAAGATTACCGGGCAGCCGGTATCCTTAGCCATGCGCGGCAGGCCGCGGAAGTCCGTTACCAGCGTATTATAACCGAAGCTGGCACCGCGTTCGGTGACGCAAACATTCATATTTCCGGAATCTTCGGCTTTTTTAACAATGTTTTTCATATCCCAAGGCGCAAGGAACTGGCCTTTTTTGATATTGATTACTTTGCCGGTTTTGGCCGCAGCGACAACCAAATCTGTCTGGCGGCACAAAAAAGCCGGAATTTGCAGCATATCAACGTGCGGCGCAACGATTTCGCATTGTTCTTTTTCGTGAATATCGGTGACAATCGGAATGTTGTTGTAGAGCTTTTTAATCTCATCAAAAGTTCTCATCCCCTCTTCCAACCCCACGCCGCGGGCGGTGTTAATTGAGGTGCGGTTGGCTTTGTCGAATGAAGCCTTGAAAATGTAGTTTATGCCGAGATCTTTGGTAATTTCAATCATCCAGCCGGCCATATCTATTGCGTGCTGGCGGCTTTCTATCTGACAGGGGCCGGCAAGCAAGGCAAACGGGAGTTTGTTGCCGATTTCAAAACTGCCGATTTTGATTGTGCGCTGTTCCATAAACATTCCTTTCGTTTGTTGGTCTTAATGTTTATTGTTTTAGCACATTTTCAGGAAATGGCAACAAATTCCCCTGCAATAGTAACATAATTGTTATCATGGTTGGCAAGGCAAACAAACATAAGTATGTACCGTATCGGAACTTCGGCAATTTCCCCAAGAAGCAACCTCTGCCATCCTTCTTTCGCAGGCTTCCAAAGTCGCAGCGTATGACCATCTAACAGAACGTGTTTCTGTTTCGCTGCAATAATGGCACGATGTATAAATCGTTTCTACTCCTTCATACCATCCGTCTGAAGTTTGAGAACATGAACATGAAACTGTCTGAGATGCCATGTCATACTCTGTATAATCTCCCCCTCCCGAGTTTCCGGAATCGCCACCGGAAGAAGAACATCCCGAGCCGCCGCATTGC
>JAUNPO010000197.1 GCA_030536665.1 Pseudomonadota bacterium | reverse complement strand
ACGGTTGACATGAACGTTGAAGACGCTCATAAAAACACTGACACGGGTAAATTTGGCATCGCCGAGCCCCAACTCTTCCGGAGCCTTGACTTTGGTTATCATCTGAACGATGCCGTCGGCGGGGGAAACCACGACGTCTTCAATTTCCGGTGTTACGCGCTCGGGATCTCTGAAGAAATAAAAACACCATACGGTCAGTACCAGGCCGATCCATCCCAACGGCTGCCAGATCATTGCCAGTAACGCTGTTACTGCAGCAAAAATTCCGACAAAGCGCCAGCCTTCGTTATTAATCTCAGGCAGGACGTAACGGCGCCATGAAATATCTATTGTTTTCATATATTTAATCCTTTTAATCATAAACGCTTTCTGCCGGGACGCTGTCTCCTGCCACAGAAAAGCATTTGAAAATTGAACAAAATTAATTTGTTAACACAGATACTCAAGCATATTTTACCGAAAGACTCAAGCCTTAAATCTTTTTTCCACGCTCAGCCAGACGTTTTTGATTGAGGGCAATCTGATTTTCAATCAGCGCCTTTAACTGAGAAAGCGGTTCAAAAGCCGGGTTTTTATGATTGCGGAAAGAAAGCTGCCAATTGATATATTCCGTCAGCGTCAAGGCCGTTATTTTACCTTTGACCGGTGTGTCACCGCCAATTTTGGCCCGCGGCGGATTGGGATTGGCATTATTTTGGAGCAGATAATCAGCAACATCCACGCTCTTTTTCATAATGTTTTCAAAACGGCGGGCATAAGCCGCAGCATCGGCTTCGGGATGCTGTTCGCAAAAAGCTCCCGGAGACATCGGAACCAAACAGGTTTCAAAAAGAGGCGTTAAATTATAACGGTTGCAACGATTTAATGCCGCCGTCCGGTTTTCCGGAGGGACAGATTCCACCAAAAGCTTCAGCTTGTTCAAGTCGCGGTTATATGCCGCCAGATGGATCAGCGTATTGCCGCAAAAATTTTCCGACGGCGTCGACGCCGAAAAACCAGAAGCCAAAAGCTTCGCCAGATCGTCCGCCGAACCGCGGATACAAATATTAAAAGCTTCCCGATCAGAAATCATTTTCTCACCTCCGCCGTTTGATTTTAATGTAGCACAGTTTTTTATTTTTATAAAAGCCCAAATTTATTCTTGTAATTATATTTTTTTAGATTATAAACTTGAAAAGGATTTTTGCGCTTGTGGCGGAACTGGTAGACGCTGCAGACTTAAAATCTGTTGGCCGTAAGGCCGTGCCGGTTCGATTCCGGCCTAGCGCACCATTAAAAAGACCTGCCCTTGCGGCGGGCTTTTTTATGGTATGAATGGACAGATTGAATCGGCACATTGTAATATTTCAGCAGAGAATTACTGACCGAGAGAATACTGTGATTATAGCCGAACTCAAAAATATTTTTCATCAGCGCTCCATTTGGCAACCGTTGATCAGAATAAACCGTTCATCCGTGTCGGGAGCTTCAAAAAGCGCTTTCAATTCATCAAAATTTTCCAGATTACGGGCGGCAATCGTTCCTTCTCTGCCGCGAAGCCTCTGCCTTAACACTTCATCCGGTGCATAAACGTAATAATGCCTGAAACCGGCGCCCATTTCTTCCGCTTTCCGACGCGCTTCCGTTCGCGAAGCCTTGCTCCAAAACCCCATATCAAAAACAACGCTGCGACCAGCAGCAATATGTTTTGCCGCATGCCGCCACAAAATGCCAACGGTTTCGGCAAAGCAGACATCCCAGTTTTTTTCATAAGTCGCCGCCGGAAACAGACGCATACACCATTGGTCCGGATTCAGCACAACAGCGCGGTTTTGCCGGGCCAGCTTCCGGGCAAATGTCGATTTTCCCGCTCCTAAAAATCCGTGAAGAATACAAATATCCGCCATTTTACTACTCTGCCGGGGTCTGATTTTTCTCTTCTTCTTTTTCTTCCATTTTGCGCCCGCGAAGATTGGCCAAAAACTGCGCTTCCATTTTCATATATTGATTCAACAGCCAGCGCGACTGAGCCAGAAGCAAAACGGTTCCGGCCAAGAGCAACAACGTCACCTTATAATTTTCGGTCAGGAACTGATGGACTACCGTAACAATGAAAAACGAAATAACCAAAAGACGGAAACTTGTCATCA
>JAUNPO010000196.1 GCA_030536665.1 Pseudomonadota bacterium | reverse complement strand
ATTTTACGTTTGACAACATCCCGGCCGAACAGGCTTTATTTAAGCTGACAGAGGAAGCCGGTATCACACTTGTTGCAAAAGACGCTCCTTATCCGGCGCTTTATGGTAAAAATTTGAACGGCAGTTTTAAAGAAGTCGTTGAGATGGTATCCCGCTCGGCGGATTTGTTTTACCGTTATGATGCTAAAACAAACTCTCTTATTTTAAGCAGAAGAGCAAGCTTTACCCTTTACGCACCAAGCTCCAGAACGCTTATGCTCGGTTTTTTGGACGTTTTGCGCGGAGCGGGAATTACGGATATGGTTACCAATTGGCGGGATTATACCATAACATTTGAAACCAATTTGGAAACTATTGATAAGATTAACGAGTTGATTAATGACTTTGAAGACAACCCGACAATGATTATGTATGATGTCAGCATTTTCAGAGTGATTGCTAAAGAGCCTTGCGGTGTGGTTTGGAACGATTTATTGAAGGATTTTAAATTCGGCAGCATTGCAACGGCTCAAACCGGAGTTATCGGCAGAATCTTGACCGTTACGAATGACATTTCGCTGGAGCAGCTGCGAAAATTCGTTGGCAAATATGCCACTGTCCAAGATATTTCAGAAGGGCGTTTCATCGTTCCGACCCGCTGGTTTTCCCGTTTTGACGTAGGACGCTGCGGAAAACTTGATAATATGGAATATCCGCTGTCAATTCTGGCTAAAGCGGGAATGGAAAAGAATAACCGTATATATTCTGAAATTACGCTGGATACGACGGAGGGAGAAATTACCAAATTTAAGGTACGCAACAAACTTGGTGAAAACTTTCTTATTATCGGGCTGCCCAGCGAAATCTTCGGCCCGGCGGCACAAGGAACCGAAACGATTGTTTATATCGTACCAAGATTAGTTAGAATGCTGAAGACTGACGAAAAAATTAAAAACAGAATTTAACGGGGAAAGCAAATGGAAGATGACAGTTTGGACAGTTTAATTACAAACAATCCAGCGGCAACTTCAGCATCTGTGCCGCAGAATGATGCGGGTAACAATGTTTCAGATGCTGTTCCGGTTTTTCGTCCGAAGCTCAGAAAAATAAAGCGTCCTAAAATTCGCCCTATGTCTGATATTCCGGCCGCCCCGGCCAAAATAATGCCACAAGCGGCAAGACTATCAGAAAATACGGTTGGAAATATTTCAGTATCTCCGGCTGCCGGATATACCGGCACAGAATTTCCGGCATCAGGTACAAATGGAGCTCCCCATCTTCCGACAGAGACAGAAACTAAAATAACTCCCAACTCAAATGCAAAAGAGCAAACAGAAAGTTCAGCGGACAACGCTCCGGCAAGGGAAAGCTCTGCGTCGACAGACATTGAGTCACGCAGCGAAGTTTCCGGCGTACTGGAGAACGACTTGCATGAAGAACTTAAACAAAGCACGGAAATTATTAAGGCCGTTGATGCCCAAAATCTGACAGCCGGCGCAGAATATGACAGTTCTTATATTCTTGACGGATTGCCGCCGGAGCTTGATTATGGTATCGATGAAGATATTGAAGATACATATGCAGACAACGGAAGTTATGTAAAAAAGAAGCTGCTGTTTATTGCATCAGGTTTATGCCTTATTATCGGTTTATTTGCCGGAAAAGCAATGTTTTCGTCGCAAAAGGTTGAAAACTACGGATTGGAAGGTGTCGTAACCAATCCGGACGTACCTTCGGGGCGTCCGCGCTGCGGCCTTACAGATAAAAGCCAGGCCTGTGTTTTTTATCTGATGAATTGGTATAAGCAGGAACTAAACGGCAGAGATTTTTATAAGCTGGCCGCACAACTTACCGGGCGTGAAGAATATATGATAGAAACGGACAATTTGCGTTATGCTACAGTTAAAATAAAGCCCGGACACTTTGCGCAGCTGAACATTCCTGCACTTAAGTAATTAACTGAATTTAGCGGTTACTCGGTTTGGATAGCTAATTTAAATGTCAGCTATAATATAAAAGAGCCGCCATAACGGCGGCTTTGGATTATTCTTTATCTTCCGATGTATTTTCCGGCACTACTGTCTTTTCCTTTTTTCCGGAACTTTTTTCCTGGTGCGCGGCCTGAGTCTTCTCTTTTATTTCTTTTGAATCCTTCTTTCC
>JAUNPO010000035.1 GCA_030536665.1 Pseudomonadota bacterium | reverse complement strand
TATAAACATGATGTTCAAGTAGTAATTTTAGCGGAGAATGAGAAAATTCGACAAAGGGTGGGGAGCGAAAACGCGGATATTTCTTTTTTCTTGCTTTGTTGTACAAAATAGACTATAAACAATATGAAAATTTATTATTAACTCAAATATTTTATAATTATGAAAATTTTAACGGAAGAAAGAGAAGCAAAAAAAGAATTTGAACAATGTTCGATTCTGGCTGACGGTAGAATATATGCCAAGCGCCTGAAATGTCTTCATTCTTGTTTTGAGTTCGTCGCCGGAAAAGAGTATGATTTTTGGCTGACAAAAACAATTAATGAAGAGTATAATTCAACAGCCATATCGGTTATCCGCATGGATGATGATTTTCCGGTTATTTATGAAGCACCGCTGTGTTTCTTTGAAAACATTGAGGTTGCACCTGATGTCTTGCAGTTTACGGATGCTGAAAATCACAGTCATGTCAGAACCTATGCCAAATACGGCAAGGAGATTGAGTTCAAGAAAATTGAATACCTCAAACATGAATTTGAATGGATTATTACCCGTTGCCTGCACCTGAAATCGCAAGGGAAGGGGATAAGCATCACTTTTACCAACGGCATAGTCTTTCTGAATGAGGATAATTTTCATGGTGACGAAGCCCGTTTGTTCAACATGGCCTGCCTTGAAGAATTGGGGTGGATGATGCCGTGTTTTATCACCGGCCGCAAAGCAAGCAGCTTTTATTCGGAGATAGCCAATCCGTGGAAATACCTGCTTTCCGGCTTTGATAACATTGAAGCTGAAAATTTTTGGACCAGCGAAGATGAAAATTATCGTGCTTCTGTCAAAAAATGCCTGATGAAAAACTAATGCCTTTCTTTCATCAAACCGGGATTGCTTGAAAAAAGCGCCCGGTTTTTTTTGTTGTTGCAAATTTTGTCAAAAGTGCTATAGTGAGCACACAAAAATATTATTTTATAAACTTTTAAATATTTTATAATTATGAAACAGATTAATTTTTCAGAAAAAGAAGTTGCCAAAGAGTACAAGAACAGCAAGTTTATCAAACTCGTCGGCAAACCGACATTCCGCCGTCTGACTTGCTTGAAAAGCTGGGGTGCATGGTCGGAAAATGAAGAACCGGTGTTCAGGCAGGGACAATCCTATGACATCTGGATTTGCAATGTCTACAAAAACAAACAGGGGACATTCGAGCATTATGTTGCCATTCCACGGATTGTTGCGGATGAAGACAAAAACAACCGCCGTTTCATTATTCCTCAGGAAGTCTTTGGTAAAATCACAGACCGGGAAGAAGAAATCATAACACAGGTTGAAGCCGCACCGCGCCTCGTGGTCAAAGATGAACATCTTGAAGAAATGGAAACGGAAATCGGCAGCGAAAAGTTTAAGCTGGTTGCTGATTTTAACAACAATTTCCTGCTCATCCCTTCGTGGCGGCTGAACAAAGCGGATGTTGAAGCATATATCATTGCCGAGGATTGCCGGACGTTTGAATGTCAGGACGGAAGCCGTAAAAAGGCCGGAAATGCCTGGCTTAAGCTGTATCCCGCGCTTCCGCAGAAATATGTCTTGATACCGCGTATTTTGGGAACTTCGGCGCAAAATATGTTCATAGCCTGGGAAATCCAGCGCAAGATGAACAAAAAAGTCACGCTGGCCTCTTATTTTAATATTTTTAACGGTCGGGAGGCCTTTAACTGGCAGGATTTGGATATCCGTTATCCGGTCGGCAATAACCAGAAACAGGCACAGATTAAACGCCTGTATGTCCGTTACAGCCGCAAGAAAATCAATGTCAGCTTCAAACGCCTTTGAAAATTAATTAACCCCCGCAGGTCAATGGGCCTTGCGGGTTTTTTTGTTGTGTCTTGCATTTCTTCTTGTTTGCGCTTATATTGAAAACAAAAAAGGGAAACGATAAATGAAATTATATATTTTTCGCCACGGACAGACTGACGGCAATAAATTGAAAATCTGCCAAACGCCGGATTTTGAACTCAATGCGGAAGGGATAAAACAGGCGGAGGAACTGCGAGACAAACTGGCGCCCGTAAATTTGCCGGTTATTTATGCCAGCCCGTTTGAACGCGCCGGCAAAACCGGGCATATTGTTGCTTCGGCGCATAATACGCCGGTTGAAGTTGTTGACGGACTTCAGGAAATGAGATTCGGCGAGGCTGAGGGAATGTTTGAAACTGATATGATAAAAAAATATGGGCAGGAGCTTTTTAATCAGCTGGTTGATGTTCCCGATTCTCACTGGAATGTCAAAATTCCCGGGGGAGAAAGCAAATCAGAAGCCTTAGAACGTTTCAAACAGGCTTTGGCTTATATAAAGAAAAATTGCCGCCATTATACCGCGGGTGTTGCCACGCACGGCCATGTCATGCGCCTGTTTTGGTATGACCGTTTTAACGAAGACCGCATTTTTGATAACTGTGAATATTTTGAACTGGAAATTTAGGAGAAACACATGCCTTTTGTAACGATAGATACCAATGTCAAAACAACTGTTACCGACGCAATGTTGGAGGAAGTAACGGATATGATTGTCAAAACGCTGAACAAGCCGGAAAGCGCCGTCACCGTAAAAATAAACACCGGCATGACCATTGCTTTTGGCGGCAGCCGCAAAAATCCCGGCGCTTTGATTGAAGTCAAATCTATCGGTTATGGCGATAAAAAGGCAGATTTAGCCAAACAGCTTCTGGATTTTGCTCAAACGCATTTCAATGCCGAAGGGTCTCTGGTGGGTATTCACTTTGTAGATATGCCGGCCAATGCGGTTTCACATAACGGCAAACTCATGGGCTAGAAAAAGGAGCTGATTTTCAGCTCCTTTTTAGTAATGGGGAAAATCAAAATTCTATAACAAAACGAGCCCCCATGTATCTATCAGTCAACTTATTTGTCGTTGTCAAAGAACTCCAACGAAATTGCCAAGATATTGCCTCGTCAGATGAAGCCTGTGATGATGTCCACAAATAATGAATACCACCTAAGCTCTCAGCATTGATTCTGATTAATCCCAAATTTATGGCATCTTTATTTTTATGAATACTGTCTAGAACACCGCCGGCCGGCAGACACCATTTTCCTTTCGTTGCCGAAATTGAACTTGGAGCATAATCATGAGCATTCCAGAATGCCGGATAATAACTTGACGCACTGTCACCATATGCTTTATAACTGTAATCCAAAACTGTTTGTGTATTCTTACAACTGTCAAAATCAGTCTTGGCATCCGAATTTGATAGTCCCGGAACATCTACTTTTTCTCTTGACCATGCTATACCGTTAACTGCATCTTTTTTTAAACTGTTCAAAGCCAGTGCTTGGCCACAGTTATCCGTGCCAATATAAGCAACAACACCAACAGGTTCAACGCCGTTAACACGATAATCTGAGCAAGTCCCATCGCTGTTCAAAATCTGGCCAATTTTGCAGTTTTTGGCATAGCCGGTACATTCACCAAGCACCGCTTTTTCTTCTTTTGGTTCAGGGCAATACCACCCATTGCCAAACGGGCATTTCAGGCAACTACCTTTGTTGGTGGTTTCTTTATAGCCCAGCTCAGCACAGCTTTGAGCTGGTGAACATTGAGCTTGGGTTAAGTTTGGAATTAAGGACAGACTTGTCCCTAAAAGTAAAAATTTAAGATTATTGTTCATGTTAAAAACATCCTTGTTTTGAGAGTTAAAACAAAACCCGCTTCATGAAGAAGACGGGCGGATGTTAGTAACCGTATAAAGTCAAACGGCTCAGCGGTTTCGTGCAAAGCCTTATAACGCCGACATCCGTCCCTAGCACATACCCAGACAGATATCAGCATATACTTATTTAAAGTCGCAATTATGCTTGACGACTGACTTTATGAAGGGTTACTACGCCCTGAGCAGCAAACTCTGCTGCTTAAAATCAGGGTAACACAGGGGCGTTGTTTTAGCAAGTTGTTTTTCACAAAGAGCAAATCGGATTTTATTCTTAGTTTGTTAGTTATTTTTTCTTTAAAAAAATAAGCCCTCGATTTTCGAGGGCTTGGCATTGGGATTATTCCTTAGATATCAAAATCAGTTTTTCCTTCATAAGCATATTCATAAAGTTTTCTGATTTCTTCAATCAGCGGATAACGCGGGTTGGCGCCGGTGCACTGGTCGTCAAAAGCCAGAACCGGAAGCGTTTCCATAGCTTTGTCCCAATCTTCGCGGGAAACACCCCAGTCTTTTATCGACAGCGGAATGTTCAGGGTCTTTTTCAAATCCTGCAAAGCCTTGATTAAGCCGTTGACTTTGGCGTCATCATCTTTGCCGCTGATGCCCAGAGCCGCAGCAAAGGAAGCATAAGCCGCCTTCGTATTCGGAAAACGATACTGCGGGAAAATGCACTGCTTGGTCGGCTTGTCCGTTGCGTTAAAGCGAATAACCTGACAAATCAGCAGGGCGTTGGCAAAACCGTGCGGAATATGGAACGCCGCGCCGAGTTTATGCGCCATGGAGTGGCAGACGCCGAGAAAAGCGTTGGCAAAAGCCATACCGGCGATTGTTGACGCATGATGAACGCGTTCGCGGGCATAAGGTTCTGCTTCGGTATAAGATTTCGGCAGATACTGCATAATCAGCTGGCCGGCCTGAATTGACAAACCGCGGGTAAATTCGGTAGCCATGGCCGAAACATAAGATTCCAACGCATGCGTCATAACGTCAATACCGGACGCGGCGCACAGACCTTTGGGCATGGACTGAACCAAATTGGCATCCACAATAGCCATGGTCGGTGTCAGGGCATAGTCGGCAATCGCATATTTAACGCCGGTCGAGTCATCAGTGATAATTGAAAAAGGCGTAACTTCCGAACCGGTACCTGATGTTGTCGGAATGGCAACCATAGCGGCTTTTTCGCCGAGAGGCGGAAATTCAAAAATTCTCTTGCGGATATCCATAAAGCGCATGGCCAAATCTTCAAATTTCAGTTCGGGATGTTCATACATCAACCACAGAATTTTGGCCGCGTCAATCGGCGAACCGCCGCCGAGCGCAATAATAACGTCAGGACAGAAGCTGTCAACCATCTTGATGGCCTGATTAATCGTCGTCAAATCCGGATCCGGCTTAACGTCGCTGAAAATCTGATAAGCAATGCCGATTTCTTCCAAAACGTCAGTAATATGTTTGGTGTATCCCAAATCAAACAACGGTTTGTCCGTAACGATAAAGGCTTTTTTCTTGCCTTTCAGTTCTTTTAATGCCACCGGCAGAGAACCCGGCTTGAAATAAACCTTGCTCGGAACTCTGAACCACAGCATATTTTCTTCGCGTTTGGCGACAGATTTGATATTCATAAGATGTTTCACTCCCACATTTTCGCTAACCGAGTTGCCGCCCCAGGAACCGCAGCCTAAAGTCAGGGAAGGTTCAAGACGGAAGTTGTAAATATCGCCGATGGCGCCTTGAGCGGACGGGCAGTTAATCATAATGCGTCCGGTATGAAGTTCATTGCCGAAATATTTGATGCGGTCATCGTTATGCTGCGCCGTGTACAAAATGGATGTATGTCCGGCACCGCCAAAGGTAACCAATTCTTTGGCCTTGGCTGTTGCCTCTTCAAAATTGGCGGCTTTATAAAGAGCCAGAACCGGAGAAAGCTTTTCGGCCGAGAAAGGTTCGTGAGAACCGACTTCTTTGGCTTCGGCAACCAACGCCTTTGTTTCGGGAGCAACTTTAATGCCGGCCATTTCAGCAATGGTTGCCGCTTTTTGACCGACGATTTTTGCGTTCAGCTTGCCATCAATCATAATGACTTTGCCAAGCTTTTCTTTTTCTTTGGACGTCAAAATATAAGCGCCGCGTTTGACAAGCTCTTCCTTAACAGCGTCATAAACGTCTTTAACGCAGACAATAGACTGTTCGGAAGCGCAAATCATGCCGTTGTCAAATGTCTTGGACATCAAAATTGAACTGACGGCGGTTTCAATGTCTGCCGTTTCGTCAATCACAGCCGGAGCATTGCCGGCGCCGACGCCGAGAGCCGGTTTTCCTGAAGAATAGGCTGATTTAACCATCCCTGGGCCGCCGGTCGCCAGAATAACGTCGACTTTCGGATGGCTCATCAACAGTTGGGTCATATTAATGCTCGGATTCTCAATCCAGCCGATAATGTTTTCCGGAGCGCCTGCTTTAACCGCTTCTTCAAGCATCAAACGTGCTGCTTCAACCGTGCACTTCTTCGCACGTGGGTGTGGTGAAAAGATAATGCCGTTGCGGGTCTTTAATGCAATAAGCGTTTTGAAAATCGCCGTTGACGTTGGGTTTGTTGTCGGAACAACACCGGCAATCACGCCGAGCGGTTCGGCAATTTTAATCATGCCGCCAGCCGGATCTTCGGCAATCACGCCGCAGGTCTTGACATTTTTAAACTTGTTGTAAATATATTCGGAAGCAAAATGGTTTTTGATAACCTTGTCTTCCCATACGCCCATGCCGGTTTCTTCCACAGCCATTTTAGCCAGAGGAATGCGCAGAGAACTGAGTTTCAGTGCAACTCTCCTGAAAATTTCGTCAACCTGTTCCTGGGAATAAGTTGCAAAAATCTTCTGAGCGGCGCTTACTTTGTTGACCAGTTCGTCAACATACTTCTGCTCGTCGAGCTCCGTTTGGGCGTCAATTTTCTTTTCAGCCATATCTTTTTGTCTCCTAGAGTAATTTATTTCACCGCAAATCATGACTGAAATATATAAATAAACAATTAAGAAACCGCAGTTATAACATCAATAAATATTACATTTTATATCAATCGGGTATGTATATGTCTTTAACCTGAAATTTACCATTTTGTGGTTACGCTAAACTAAATAATTAAAGAAAGGGATATGATGCTTTTTTATATTTTCAGACACGGAGAAACCGAAGGTAACGTGAAAAATCTTGTTCAGGGAGCAGGGCTGGATTTGCCGCTGAATGAAAACGGAAAAGATCAGGCTGCAGTTTTGGGGCAAACTCTTGCTGTGCTGAAATTTCCGGTAATTTATTCCAGCCAAATGATTCGCGCCATTGAAACGGCGGAAATTGTCGCATCTTATGTCGGAGCGGAAGTTGAAAGTGTCAGTGGCTTGGAAGAAGTGCATTTTGGCGAAGCCGAAGGGATGTTAAGCGAAGAGGCTCATGCTAAATATGGCGATTTGTTTGAAATTATCAATGACGAAGGACATCCCCAGTATTTTGACGCCAAAATTCCCGGCGGGGAAAGTATCCGCGAAAGCATTAACCGGTCGGTAAAGGCATTGGAGAAAATAAAGAGCAAGGCAGAAGGAGACCGTGTTGCCGTTGCTACGCACGGAGCGTTAATGCATAATATTTATCAACATTATTTTGGTCTTCGTCGCCGTTTTGCCAACTGTGAATACTTTGTGATTGATATTTAGTCGCTAAATCTTCGTCAGTCCATTGTTGCTACACACTGCGGCGAAGCTTCGCCGCTTTCGCCAAACATGAAAGGAGCCGCCAACAACATAACTGTCATCCCGAACTTGTTTCGGGATCTAAAGCTATCAACAAGAACATTCTCAGCCAGGCAAAAGAACGATTTCCTTTCTTTTCTCATTGCTTTTCTCCTTTTTTAAAACTCAAAACCTTGCCACATATAAATATTACCATCAAAAGCACTTAGCGGTATTTGTATCAAACCACTTGTGTCAAAAGTTAAATTACTTCCTGAGCCGGTATAATAGCCTAGCCTTATACTGAAACCCCAAACAGCTTTTCCACCACCGATTGTTGTCGGTTCAACGGCTGTGCTGGTTATAAAACTACGGTAATTTGCCCAAGAAAAATCTTCAAAATTTACGAATCTTGCTTTAGCTAATCCATAGGCTACTTCGGTCATATTATTCAGCATAGATTGTGCCGCACCAGCAGGAATTCCCAATCCGCCATAGTCATTGAAATTTGTTTTTGCTTCTGCCAAGGATAATTTAGGCATATTATCATAATAGTGATTTTCCATAAGATAACTGTTGGGCGCACTAGAACTGGGGCCTGTTACAGCATATCCGCCGCCGCCAGATTTAGCATAAACCACAACCCCTTTAGGCGTTTTTGTACTGTCCATATTATAAGAGCAGGTATTATCTGTATAATAAATATAGCCAATCTGGCATTTAGGCAAAGCTTTGCTGCAAGCGCCGCTTTTCCATTCATAGCCGGGCGCACACGAGCAGGACACATATTTTCTGCCGCAGGCTCCACTGATCGGTTTTATCTGGTTGGCACCGGTACAAGTATATTTATAAGATGTCCCGCAGCCGTCCCCCTTGCAATTCCAAGAATTCCCGAAGGGACACTTTATGCCGCCGTTTGGACAGGAGGCCTCAGTATATCCCAAACTCGCGCAATCCGTTGTTGCCACGCACTGCGCCGAAACTTCGCCCATTTCGCCAAACACAAAAGGAGCCACAAACAAAACCGAACTCATCAAAAATATTCTTCTCATTTCTTTTCTCCTTTCTAGTCCAAACAGAAAACGTAAGATGTATCAAACGGGCACTTGACCGCCGCCCCCTCACAACTTTGTTGCGCATACCCCAAAGCCCCGCAGTTTTGGTTTATCGCACACCAGTCCGTCCCTGAACAAACGCAAGCCCCCGACGCCGCATCCCATGTATACCCAGAGGCGCATCGGCACTTGCCAAACTTCCCGTCACAGCTGTTGCCCTCGCCGCCAGCGTATCCCGTCCCGTTGCAGGCATATTTGAAACTTGTCGCGCAAACACATTTCTTCTGCCCCGCGTTCCACTCGTAATTATTCGGGCAGTTGCACTTTTTGTAATGTGTGCCGCTGTCGTCCGTACAGCTTCCACCGCTGCCGCCCTGCGCCCCGCAAACCGAACCGTTGACATAAGCATTCGGGTCGCATTTTACCTTGTATTTCTTGCCGTCGCAGGACGAACATTCTCCCGCGCTGACATACCCCGCCGGAACGGAGGTATAAGTATACCCGTCACAGATGTTGCAGCATTCTTTGTATTTTCCGCCGCAAGATGAGCCGACACCTTTCTGCCCGGCAGCCGTGTCACAGGTTTTGTTATAATCAGCGGAACAGGCACATTTGGAATGGAAAGAAGCATCATAAGGGCAGTAGCTGTCCGGGGTTGCGCCTTCGGGACAGGGCGTGTTGACAAACCCGGCATCGCGGCATAACTCCTGAGGCGACCCGTAATCGGGCGTTCCGCCGTTTCCGCCGGAAATATCCTCGCTATTGCCAAACTTCTCTCCCGAACACTCCCCTGTATCAGTGATGAAGCAGACTGAGGCTGTTTTAAAAACATTCAGCTTATTATCCTCCCCTTGAGGTAGGGGGAGCAAGAACTCCCCAGACTTTAGTCTGGTTAGGAGTTCTCGAGGGGGTATGAGACCCGTAAGGGACATTTTCTCTATATTAGAAGAAAAGGGAATACTCGCTTCGCTCGTCACACCCCTCCTGGCCTCCCCCACCTCGGGGGAGGAACTTGTTTGTGCTTGTGGCAGGCACGATGTAAGCATCGCGCTTTCAATAAAAGGAGCAAGCCGCGGCGAACTTTCCGCAGCCAGCCGCAGGTGTGACAAGAGCGGGTGGTTTTGGGTCAAGGTGTTGTGTGTGATGTGTGTGTGGGTACCTGCAACCGGGATGGAGGGGTGAATATCGGCATAAGCAAAACCGCCTTTAAGACAAATCAGACTTAAAGTGGACAGTAATATCACTCTGGAAATACGCATCTCTACATCCTCCGCTCTTATCATCACGACTCTAATATAACACATTTAAACACAATGTTCAATCATTAATTTTCGCAAGAAGAGGAAAAAATAAGACATAAAAAATCAGGCAAAAATTTTTGCCTGATTTTAAAAAGCCTGATTAAAAAATTATTTTAATAAAACCTGCCAGGGTTTTTCGGTAATCTTATTGCTAAAGAGCAAATCGGCCATATATTTGGTAATGACAATGTCATTAAAATCATGGTGGATTTTGATAAAGCCTTTTTCCGCTGTTTTCATTCTGGCTTCGGGATTTTCCTTATAAAAACGGAGCTTGTCAAAAAATTCGCCGCGCTCGGAATAAAACGCCGCTTCATCTTCTGTAAAAATATCATTAAAGCCTGTTCTGCGATCAATAAAAGCCAGCCCGCCGTTAGCCATGATGTGAACCATGCGGTCGGAACTGTAATGGTATATGTCGTTTAACCTGCTGAGATTAAGTCCCATAGCGGATTGTGCCAGCTTTTCGATGTATTCGTAACCGTTCAGTCCCGGAGCGCCTTTAATCCCGGCCAAAAGCCACTTTAAACCGGAAACTTTTGTGTTCGCCTCGTCAACCTGTCCGCAAAACTGCCGTTTTCCTGTATTTGTGGCCAGCATAATGTCATACAGAGGGGATTTTTGCTTGAAAGCTTCGCCGGTTTCAATAGATTTGTCAGCGATATTAGGCAGATAACCGACAATATTCTTGCCCGTCTTAAACTGTTTCAAAAGTTTGGCATCACCGGTCGTAATCAGCAGAACGTCAACTGCTTCCAGATATTTTTTTAAAGCGGTAATATTGCGGTCAGCATATCCCGGAACAATCCAGTCACAGCTCCATTGCAGAATTTTCAACCCGGGAAATATTTTTTTGATTTCCAGAATGGTGTCAACGTCAATGACATCGGCATGGCCGATAAACAGTGCATCCGGCTTGACCGCCCGGCAATAGTCTATAAGATGCCGGTTAATACGCCTTTTTCCCAGAAAATTCATATGCCCGTAACCAAACATCCGGCATAAGTCGCGGTCGGGATAGTTCATGACATAATAACCGTTGCGGGTCAGGCCATTTGAAATTTTGACCGGCATGCCGTTAATAAAACAGCCCTTAAAACGCATCAGGTTAAAGTTTGAAATGTGAACGATTTTTTTCATGCTTGTCCCTCCGCCTATCTTCATACAATAATTTTTCAAAATTGGCAAATGAAAAACCTTTGTTAATAATTATGCTTTAGGATACACGCATTATAATATCTCATACCAAAGGGAAATACTTAAAGAATGTCTGAAAACAAGGACGAAGAAGACAAGCTCATCCATCAATTTTCATCCGGTTATGTAGGGGAACGCATGCCGGGAAAAGATAATATGTTTATTTTGCGCAACCGGCAGGGCTTTATTGCAGCCACGGCTGAAAAATATAATGATGTCATAACCTCATTCCGTTTTCACAAGGAACGCCACCTGCCGCGTCATATAATTGATGAAGTTGTCGCCTACATCATGGAAGCGAAGTTCCGTCTGACCAAAGAAGCGGCGCATGAACTCGGTGTCAGTATTTTAAAGTATGAAGACCAACGGGAAGTCTATCTTAGTTCCCGTGAATTGAAACGCTATGGATTAAACCATTTTCTTCAACCGGAAGATAAAACAGTTGCGATTTTAAACAGTCTGTATCCTATGGATTTAAAACTCAAAAAAAATTCTGTAGGCTGCCAGCTTGATTTGCAGGGAATGTTGATTCGCTCTCTTTATATCGGTTCCGATTCTGCTTTGGATATAGATTTGCGCAGCAATCATCATATCCGCTCTGTTACCGTGGACGCCAATTTCAGCGGGCGGCTTTCGCTGTCGCGCAGCAGTGTTGAAAATCTGGAAATCAAAGACAACTGCCGGGCGGAGGTGTTCTTCCATGACGGCGAAAAAATTCTGAATATAAAAGTCGGCAGCAGCTTCAGCGGCTCGGCTGATTTGAAAAAGTCTTATCTGCGCCGGCTGATTGTCGGCAGTGACTGCCAGGGAATTTTTAACATCAACACCTGTATCTTTTACCGGCATATCGACATTGGGCAAAATTATAGCGGAAGACTAAGTATTATT
The DNA here is from genome assembly GCA_030536665.1 of Pseudomonadota bacterium. GTDB lineage: Bacteria > Pseudomonadota > Alphaproteobacteria > RF32 > CAG-239 > HGM16780. Next base: position 3,071 of record JAUNPO010000035.1, on the reverse strand, counting down.
TCCGTTTTTGCCAGATATTTGCAAATCGGCGACGGCTTTTCCGGCAGTTTGTACGGAGCCAGCGTCAGTGCCCGTCAGGGAATACGCAGCGTTTACGTCGGCAGCGGTTTTGCCGGAACCCTTGATTTGAGTTCCTCCAAAACAGTGCAACGGGTTGAAGTGGGGGAAAATGCTTCCGGCCAACTGATTCTGATATCTTCGCCATCAATCCGTTTGGTCATTCTGGGGGCGAATTTCAGCGGTATGGCAGATTTTCGTGAGTCTGCTCTGGTTTATGCATCCGCCGCGGAGAATTGTACAGGGCGCTTTGAATGTAATGCCTGTGCCAACCTGACGCTGCTCAATATGCCTAAAGAAAACGGCTATAAAATTGTCGGCACGGCCAAACCGGTTAAAACGGAAATTGTCAAGAACAGGATTCTGTATTGGTTTATACAACGTTCTCTGCCGCATGAATATTTCAAAAGTTATCGCAAGTCCCGGCTGCGCAGCTTTTTTAACCGTTTTTTCTGACCTTTTGAAATTTTATTGGCGAAAAATCCCGGTTCCTCTTGACACGGTATGAAAAAGGAGTACAACACCCCGTGTCATAAATTAATCAAAGAGATAAAAGAGGAATAAAATGTTGGGAATGCTGAAACGGTTTTTTGGCGCTTATGAAAAAAACTTTGCGCCGAAATTATGGGAAGTCGTCAAAAAACAGGGATATAACATCAGTTGTTTTAAACGTGACGTTTCCGGCGGGTTGACCGTCGCGGTCATTTCCATTCCTTTATCCATGGCTTTGGCCATTGCTTCCGGCGTTACACCGGCGCAGGGGCTTTACACGGCGATTGTTGCCGGTTTCTTTATTGCGCTTTTTGCCGGCGGCCGTTATCAAATCGGCGGACCGACAGGAGCTTTTGCCGTTTTGATTTTCACGGTCATTCAGAACTACGGCTATAATGCTCTGCTGCTGACAATGTTGATTACCGGCGTTGTCCTCATTCTTGCCGGATTATTGAAACTCGGAACTTATATCAAATATATTCCTTATCCGGTTGTTTTGGGTTTTACCGGCGGTATCGGGCTTTTGCTCATAACCACCCAGTTTCAGGATTTAATCGGTTTGCAGGTCAGCGGCATTCCTGTAGAAGTTTTGCCGCGCTGGCGCGCTTATATGGCCAACCTTGACAAGTTTACCGCCGCATCGGTGTTTGTTGCTTTGGTTTCTTTTGGCGTCATCTTTTTTATCCAGCTGAAACATCCGAAACTTCCGGCTTATTTAATCAGTGTGGTTGTCGCTGTTTTTCTGGTTATGATTTTGTCCTTGTTTGGTGTGCAGATAGACACGATTGGCAGTCGTTTCGGTGGAATCCCGCACTTGCTTCCCGCGCCGAAAGCGCCGGAAATCAGTATTGACCTGATGTTGAAGGTTCTGCCGACCGGTTTGACGATTGCTTTCTTGGCGGCGATTGAATCTCTGTTGTGCGCGACTGTTGCCGACGGTATGAGCGGTGACAACCACAATCCAAATGCCGAACTGATCGGGGAGGGCGCCGCCAATATTATCTGTATGTTCTTTGCCGGTATTCCGGCAACCAGCGCCATTGCCCGTACGGCAACCAACTTGAAGGCCAATGCTTATTCGCCGATTTCAGGCATGATGAACGCCGTGTTCATTTTCCTGTTCATGCTTCTGCTGTCGCCTTTGGCCAAGTATATTCCGTTGGCCTGCCTCTCTGCCATTTTGACTATTGTCGGCTGGAACATGATTGGCTTTGGCAAAATGCTCAAAGTCATTGAAGGTCCGCGCGGCGACCGCTATACGCTGCTGGTAACTTTGTCCCTGACCGTTTTGGCCGATTTAAATACCGCTATCAGCGTCGGTTTCATTATGGCCAGTATTATCTTTATGCACCGTATGAGTCGCGAGATTGAAATCGAAACTGATGACGCCGTTCTTGAAAATACGGGCGGCGGCCGTGATTTGAGCCGCTTTTTGTCAGAAGACGGCGTTATGTCGCTGCGTATGTCCGGCCCGTTGTTTTTTGGTGCCGCCGCGCAGGTGTCAAGCTATCTCAAAACACTGCCCCGGGCGCCGAAAGTCTTAATTTTCCGCATGGGTTATGTTCCGGTTGTTGATGCGACCGGCGCCAACCTGATTGTCGAATTTGTGAAAAAGCTGAAGAAGCATAATACCAAAATTATTTTTTCCAATATCAAAAAACAACCGCGCCGCGTCCTGCATGAGGCTTTCCTGAAAGAAGGGATTACCAGTAAGGACATTTCAACGGCATCGACATTTGCCAATGCTCTGAAAATGACGCGCCGTTACCTGCGCACCATGAAAGCGGCAGAGCAGGTTGATGAAAATGAAACCGGTGAAATTGACGGGAATAATAAACAGGAAGCGGATAAATAAGTTGATTTTTTGTCAGATAAATGAATAATAGACGGTGAATTATGTTTGATGGAGAAATGAAATGACTTTTGCTCTGCTTCTGCTTGCCGCTGTTTTAATCAGTACGCATGCTTACGCCAACCCGGCCTGTGCCGTCTGTACCGTAGCCGTCGGCGCTTCCTTGGAAATTGCCCGCCAGCTGGGTGTTGACGACAGCGTCGTCGGCGTTTGGTCCGGTGCATTTTTGACTTTGGTCGGCTATTGGGCGATTAAGTATTTTGACAGGAAAAACTGGCATTTTGCCGGGCGTGACGCGTTGTTGATGATTGTCAGCCTGGGAACTGTCGGCTTTTTGTATCTTGGCGAAATGAGCTATCAGCCGAAAGTGCTGCTTTGCGTTTTGTATCTTGATCCGTTTCTTTTCAGCTTTTTGGCCGGAGCGTTGGTCTTTGCCTACACGTCAAAACTGTATCAGTGGATGAAAGCCCGGAACGGCGGCCATGCGCATTTCCCGTTTGAAAAAGTTGTTTTGCCGGTTGTTGCATTATTGGCTTTGAGCACTTATTTTTATTATAACCCGATTTGTGTTCCAGCGGCCGATAATCTGTTAGCCGGATTTTAAAGGAGAAGAATCATGCAAAAAGCCAAAGACGTCAAAGAGTTTGTGGAGAGGATAGACAGCAGCAAG
>JAUNPO010000195.1 GCA_030536665.1 Pseudomonadota bacterium | reverse complement strand
ACGTCAACCCTGATGATGTTTTTGAACTCAAAGACATTAACCAGGAATTCCAAACCGCCGACGTTGCTTATGTCATCGGCGCCAACGACACAACCAACCCGCTGGCAAAAACCAAAACCGACAGCCCGATTTATCAGATGCCGATTTTGGAAGTCGGACAGGCCAAAAAAGTCCTGTTTGTAAAAAGGTCGCTGGCTCCGGGATATGCCGGTATAGACAATCCCCTGTTTTATGCTGATAATACCATTATGCTGTTAGGCGACGCCAAAGATGTAACCAAACAAATAGTTGCAGACTTGGAATAAAGCCGCCTCTCCCGGATACTAATCTTTCCCCAAGTACGAAAGTCCGGCAAGATAAGTGTTAAACAAAACGCGCATCACATATTTTTTTTCCAGCCGGGCAAAGTCTTTTTCCGTCGTTAGCAGAGAACTGAGGGCAAATACGGTTATGAACAAAACCTCCGCCGAAACTTTTCGTTCTTTGTCAGGAACATCGGCAAAAAGCTTATGCAGATTGTTTTCCAGCAATTGGACAATTTTAATAATACGCCTCAAATAAAAAACCTCATACGTTTCTATCGTATTCTGAAAATGGGCATTATAAAGCGTAAACCACAGATTTTTATTGCCCAAAACATAATCCACAAATTTTTCCAGGAGCTTATTCAGATTTTTATAAGCATCAGATCCCATATCTGCAGTTGTCAGCGCACCGTACAGCTCATCCAATGTCTGACAGTTCTCCCAGACAATCAGGTTATCCATACTTTTAAACTGATTATAAATTGTTCCCACCGAGTATCCGGAATAATCGGAAAGTTTTCGCGCCGTCAAAAAATCAAGTCCCTTGTCTACAAGCAACTCCCTTGCCTTGACAATCAAATCAACTCTTATTTCCTCTTTTGTCTTCGCCATTTCAACCCGTCTGTTATAAAATTCAGTTCATTGCCGTAAAATCCGGTTCATTCGCAGTAAAGCCGTACACCGGCATTTTACTACATTTTAACTGTTAACAGAATAACCCATTTTTGAACACTGTTCAAGCACTTTTTTATACAAAAGTTAACCTTTCCGTTTTAAAATCGTTTCAAACAACAAACGCACCCGCAAGGATGCCCTCTTTTCATAAGGACAAAAAATATGGCAAAAGTAGGTTTTTGCGCCGTTTCCGGCAGCGGCATGAGCGCATTGGCGCAGATTTCAAAATATATGGGAAACGACGTTTACGGTTCCGACCGCAGCTTTGACCAGGGCAAAGACCAACACAATAAGCTGGCGCTCGAAAACGTCGGCATAAAAATCTTTCCGCAGGACGGTTCCATGCTGGATAGCGATTTTGACGTTCTTTATGCATCTACGGCCGTAGAAGACACCATTCCCGACATAAAAAAAGCCCGCGAATTAAATATCCCCGTTAAGCGCCGCTCCGACCTGCTGGCCGAAATTTTTGCCTCCTATCCTCACAACATTGCCGTCGGCGGAACCAGCGGGAAATCCACCGTAACCGCCATGATTGGCTATATTCTTGACTGCGCCGGAAAAAATCCCCTTGTTATCAACGGCGCTTTGTTAAAAAACTACGAAAAGCGTCCCGGAATTCCTAACGTTGTTCTGAACAACGGCCGCTGCTGCGTTATTGAAGCGGATGAAAGCGATGGTTCCATTGAAAAATATACGCCGTACATTGCCGTCATAAACAACATTTCTCTGGACCATAAGCCCATCAATGAATTGCAGACACTTTTCGGAGATTTTGCCCGCCGTGCCGTCAAAGGAGCCGTCATCAATCTGGATAATATAAACAGTCGGAATCTTCCGGGACTTGCCCCCAAAACTGTTACTTTCGGCATAACAGACCCGAACGCCGATTTATTTGCCGAAAATATCACCGCCGTATCTGACGGAACCGCCTACGTCTTCCGCGGTAAAAATTACAAATTAAGCCTGATTGGTGCATTCAATGTCGCCAACGCCATGTGCGCCGCCGCCGCCTGCTCGCTGCTTGACATTCAACCTGAAGTTTCCTGCAAAATCCTTGAAGGTTTCCTAGGCACCAAACGCCGCCTTGAAGTCTTAGGACAGGCCAGTAACATTACGGTTATTGACGATTTTGCTCACAATCCGGACAAAGTCCGCGGTTCCGTTTCGGCCTTGAGAGATTAT
>JAUNPO010000194.1 GCA_030536665.1 Pseudomonadota bacterium | reverse complement strand
TGTGTTTGATGCTCAGGGACGAAACGGCGTCTTCCCCGCTATAGTTAGTCATGGCTGTGGTGAAAAAGTATTTGAGTTCAAAAATTCCCAAGGGCGTATGCACATATTTGTTGGTTGTGACGCGGCTGACGGTGCTTTCGTGCATTTCAACGGCTTCGGCGATTGTTTTCAGGGTCAGCGGTTTTAGGCAGTTTATGCCTTTTTCAAAGAAATCATATTGGGCTTTGACGATTTCTTCCGTTACGCGGAGAATGGTAACTGCCCGTTGGTGAAGGGATTTGAGCAAAAAGCCGGCATTGCCGAGCTGAGTTTTCAGGTATCTTTGGGTGTTTTTGTCTTTTCCCCCGATGCGGGTGATTTCGCCGATATACTGCCGGTTTATCAACAGGCGGGGCAGGGACATATTGTTCAATTCAACGGTGTATCCGCCTTTTTTGCTGCGGCGGACAAAAACATCGGGGATAATATACTGGATTTGCGCCGTATGGTAATCTGCTGCCGGTTTGGGATTGACGGATTTTATGTCTTCAATCATCGAGAGCAGGTCTTCTTCGCTGATTTTGAGCAGCTTCAGGAGTTCTTTGTATTTTTTGTTGCCGAGCAGGTCAAGGTGGTTGAGAAGCTCTTTCATCAGGCAGTCCAGGCGGTTTTTTTCTTCCAGCTGGACGGCAATGCATTCCGCCAGGTTTTGTGAAAATATTCCCGACGGTTCAAAAGTTTTGAGGGTGTTCAAAACTCTCCGGACATCCTGGGCGGGGATTTTTAGGCGGGCGGCAATGTTGTCTGCCGAACCGCGGAAGTAACCGCCGTCGTCAAGATTTTCCATTAAGACGGCGGCGATGATTTTGTCGCGGGCGGCGGTGAATTTTAAATTAATTTGTTCGTTGATTAAATCGTACAGAGATTTTTCCGAGGACAGTTTTTGTTCAAAAAAATCATAGTCCGGGGACAAAGCATGGCCGGCGGTTTTGGATTGGGCATAGTCCTGCCAGCCGTAGTTTTCCGGTACGTCATATCCTTCCCGGTCGCTGCCGTAATCGTCGGCAAAGCTGTTGTCATAATCAATGTCCGGGCTGAATTCTTCCTCGTTTATCTGATTTTCCTGCGGCGGCGTTTCGTCATAGGCATCAATGTTTTTTTCATCGGGTTCGTATTCGCTTAAACGGGTATCTTCTCTTTCCAAGAAGGGATTGGAGGCCAACTCGTTTTCAACGAGCGTGTTCAGTTCAAGATTGGACATTTGCAGCAGGTTGATAGCCTGCCGCAGCTGGGGAGTCATTAATAGCGACTGCGATTGTTTTATTTCAAGTTTAGGCTCCAATGCCATGGCAGTCTGCTATGCTCCTTTTCAGATTAAACAGAAGAACACTACATTGAGAAATTGTCGCCGAGGTAGACTTTGCGGACTTCTTTGCTGGCAACGATTTCTTCCGGGCTTCCCTCCATCAAGACGGAACCGCCGTGCAGAATATAAGCGCGGTCGATGATGTCCAGCGTTTCACGGACGTTGTGGTCGGTAATCAGCACACCGAGGCCGCGGTTTTTCAACTGGGAAACCAGGGTTCTGATTTCGCCGACGGCAATCGGGTCAATACCGGCGAGCGGTTCGTCGAGCAGGATGAAGTTCGGCTGGCTGGCCAGTGCCCGGGCAATTTCAAGACGGCGGCGCTCTCCGCCGGACAGGGCTATTGCCGGAGATTTGCGAAGGTGGGCAATGGAAAATTCGGACAACAGCTGTTCCAGAAGATTTTCCCGTTCGCTGATGCTGTCAATGACAATTTCAAGGATGGCTTTGATGTTGTCTTCCACTGTCAATGAGCGGAAGATGGAAGCTTCCTGCGGAAGGTAGCCGATGCCCATGCGGGCGCGGCGGTACATCGGCATGTTGGTAATGTCTTTGCCGTCAATGTGCACGTCGCCGTAGTCCGGCGTGATTAAGCCGGTGACGCAGTAAAAGCAGGTTGTTTTTCCGGCGCCGTTCGGTCCGAGCAGACCGACAGCCTCCCCCCTTTTGACGTTTAAAGAAACATTGCGGAGTACCGGCCGGTTTTTGTATTTTTTACCGATGTTGAAAACTTCAAGCGTTGAGGTATGAGCGTTATTTTGCATTGTCGGACGATCCTTGCTGGGGTTGAACCGGTTCTGCCGGCTGAGGCTTTTCTTTTTCCTTTTCTTTTT
>JAUNPO010000193.1 GCA_030536665.1 Pseudomonadota bacterium | reverse complement strand
ATTTCGCGTCCGCCACGGCTGCGGGGCGCGCTGGCGTTCCGCCGCTACTTCTCCGCCTTGCTCGACTCCTTCTCAGCCAGACGATACGTGATCGACGCCACCAGCGGCATGACGAGCATGGTGAGCGCGCCGGCCGACACGAACACCGACGCCGTCGCGGCGCTGAGCGCGCCAGCCTCCACGGCAACCGAGGTCACAGCCACGATAATCGGCAGCGCGGTGGTGCAGTAGATGGCCGTGGTGGCGTGGCTCCAGCGCCCCATGGCCTCCACCTCGGGGTTTTTGTCGAGCGCCATGGACACGAAGATGGGCACGCAGCGCACCGCCAGCAGCATCACGATGAACTCCACGAGCAAAAGCGGCTGGTCGAGCACGGCCGTGAGGTCGATCTTCGCGCCCGACACCACGAAAAACAGCGGGATGAAGAAGCCGTACCCGATGGCGTTGAGCTTTTTCTCCAGCGACTCGTCGTCTTTCGGGATGATGTAGCGCAGCGCGAAGCCGGCGGCGAACGCGCCGAGCACGATGTCGAGCTGCGCCAGCGCCGAAGCGGCCACCAACACGATGAGCAGCAGCAACGCCAGGCGCACGAAGGTTTGCGACGTGGTGTCGCGCCCAGCGAACAGGATGTCGCGAACGGGGCCTTCCCGCCGCGTGGTGCGATGCCCGAACACGCCGAGCAAAACGGCAAGCAGGGCAAACGCAAGCAAGATGGCAACGGTGAGCCATCGGGCGCGCGTCGAGAGCAGCAGCGCCATGGCCACGATGGGGCCGAGCTCGCCCCACGCGCCGTACGCAAGGACGGACTGCCCCAGACGCGTGTCCAGAAGCCCGCGGTCTTTCAGGATGGGCATGAGCGCGCCGATGGCGGTGGTGGTCAGCGCGATGGTGACGGCAATTCCGTCGAGGCCGCGCGCGGAGATGCCGGTGAACAGGTGAACCGCCGCAAACGCCAGCCCAAGCGAGACCGCCCAGGTGGCAAGGCCGCGCTTGCCCTCGCGCCCCGTGATGGTGGAGGGGTTGATTTCGTAGCCGGCCAACAGAAACAGCATGGCGCAGCCAAGGTCGGAAAGCATCAGGATGCTGTCGTCGAGCCAGATGCGGTTGAGCATCGAGGGTCCCAGCACCGCGCCGCCCAACAGCAAAAGCACCGTTTCGGGGATGGGCTTTTTGGGGATGAGGTTCGCGATGAGCGGGGCGAGCGCCGCGATGGCGGCGATGATGGCAAGCGATATGAAGTCGTGGGTCATGGCGAGTCTTTCGAAGCGAGGTTTGTGAAGGAATGATACCACTGCGAACCCCGCTCGCAAGAATGCGAACACGGGGACGGAGATGAATCATCCGCACACAAAGCGCAGCGCAAACACGGCGTAACTCAACCGAAGAAGCCTTGCGCGAGGCATTATAATGAAAGCGATTAGTTGACGCGCAAGGGCGATGGGAGGTGCGATGCTGTACCAATTGATGAACAAAGACGTTGTTGTCGCAACGTATAAGGAAGAAGTGCGCCTGGGACTGTACGTTTACAGCGCCGTCGAACAACTCGACGCCTACCTTCCTTACGGCTTCACCAACATCAACGATTGGATCGACGGACGGCAAATCGCCAAACATCGTATGTCCATAGAAAAGCTCATGCGCGAATTGGGTCTCACCACACGTCACGACTTCATAGCAATGGCGCGTTGTCTCTCGCTCACTGACACGTTTTGGATGAAGCGCGCTGACGAGAATATCACCTGGAACGACGTGTCGCTGTACCGCAACCCCTTCGACGACGTTATCGCCCGTATCGCCTTCGACGGCACGGGCATGTACGGTCGACAGAATTCGCCGACCTCGCCCGAGTACGCCACGTCGGGCTCCTTCGCCAAATGCTGGATTCGCGAAGGGAGCGAAATCTCGCTGCTCAAGCGCGGATCAACAGGCTACGCAAACGCCGGTTTCGAGCCGTACTCCGAGAAACTGGCATCCGACGTGCTCGATGCAGCGCACATCGACCACGTGCCCTACAGCGTAGTGAACTACCACGGAAAACTCGCGAGCAAGTGCCCCTTGTTCACTTCGGAGGACGCGGGCTTCGTCTCGGCACATCGTTTCTTTGAGGGAACGTTTGACATCTTCGACATGCTCGATTTCTGCCGCGCGCACAACGCCGAGGAAAGCTTCCGCGAGATGATCGT
>JAUNPO010000192.1 GCA_030536665.1 Pseudomonadota bacterium | reverse complement strand
AGCAAAAAGAACTGGTAAAGATTGCCGCGCCTTATGTCCGCCGCGAAAGAATGACCAACGGACTGGACGGCACCCGAATTGCCGATGGTATTTTTATGGCCAAGGAACGCGACAAATCTGACATTCTGGCTCTGGCCCAAAAAGCCGAACCCAGACTTCCGAAACTGGCTGCAAAACTGCGGCAGGAAGCTCAGGATTCGAGAAATCATCCGCTCAGTCTGGGAGAATTTTTGGCTTATGAAGCCATTGTTGCCAATATTAATTCCGTTCCTTCGCAAAACCATATTGTTTCCTTGCCCGAATTTAACTTTGAAAATCCAGGAAGGCGCGAGATTTTTCATATTTATAATCGCCTCAAAAAACAAAACGCACTCATGGCTCAAAAACTGGACAAGCTGTGTGACAAACATAATTCAGACTGGCCCCAAATAGCCGCTGATCCCCAGTTCAAACAGATAAAGGCCGAATTTGAAAAAACGCAGCCGCAGAAAAAAACGCCCGAAAATGTTCACATCAGCAACGAACCGTTGAGCGAAACCGCTCAGGACAAAAGCTTTAAAAAAGCGCTGCGCGAAGTTTTTCAGCCGGCGGCTCAAAAAGAAGGCTCGACTTATGTTGAAGACATCAAAGCCCAAAACTATCAGGCGCGAATCGAACATGCCGACGGAAGCGTCGATCATATCGAAGCTTCAAGCGCCGTCAACATATCGTTGACATCGGCAGACAAAGACGGCAACCCGCAGGTGCCCGGCATGGAAAGATTTCGCAATATCATCGAATATGCCCAAAAGCAGAACCGGGCCATTACGTTTGGCGACATCCGTTCCCCCGAATTTAAGGCGCGGCTGATGATTGCGTGTCTGGAGGCCAATCCCCCGGTCAAAATGAAAGGCGCTCCGGCCACGGACAAGACCTTTGTCGACAGTCTGAGCGACGATTTGAAAAAACAGCTGCACCGAGCCATGCTTGCCGCCAAACGCCGGCAACAGCCGCAGCAGCCCAAAACCGAAGAAGAAACGACGGCTGCGCCGCAAAACGACTATGAAAAGAGCCGCGAAACCCGTAAAAACATTTTGGAAAACAAAGAAAAGCTCGGACAAATAAGCACAATTGAACAGACGGAACTTGAAGATATCAGAGCTATCATTTTGAACCGCATCGAGTTCAACAAAGCGGCAAAAAAATACGGAGACGAAAATGATCCCCGTTTTGCTGAACATAAACAAAAAAGCGGCTTTGGAATCGAAAACTATTACTATTCTTCTAAAGCAAAACGCGTTTGCGCCGACTGGAAACTGCATCTCGACGTGGTGCCGAACCGCGGACATCCGACCACTAAAGCGGTTTCCGAATTTTTAGAAAAGCTGGATATTGAACACAAAATCGCCCACGGCGGCGAAAACGGCAAAGGGATGACCATTTATGTGGGAAGTTACAACGATACCCTGCGTCTGGCCAAAGAAATCAACGCCCGTTTCGGCAAAGAGATTGAACCGTCTCCCCGCTATGTGGACCAGGCGTTAAGCGAACACTATTTCAATCCCAAAGTCTGCGGCAGATTTTATATGCAGAATATTTTCGATACGCAATATCCAAGAAGTTTCGTCGCCGGCATCTGTCCGGCCGCCGGAACCAGAAATTCCGAACTGGAAAGGGAAAGCGGACAATACCGGATATTTGACCTCGGTCAGAAAAACGGCATTATTCCGGCCGAAGACCAATTTTCCGACAACAGTTACCAGCGGCTGTATTTCCGGTGCGGAGATTATCATAAATCTTATGTTTTTCAAAATCTGGAAGCCTATTGTTCGCATAAGCTGTATGAAAAAGAACTTGGTGAATTTTACTGCGGCAAAAATGCCGAAAAATTTGAGCGGGATTTCTTTGGCGACCGTCTGCCCGAGAAAGGTTCGCCCGAACGCGCACAGTGGGACAAGACCGCGCAACAATATGTTTCTTTCATTGAAAAAGAACATCCGAATATCATCGGCAGAATGCAACAGGAAAAACAAAAATATATTCCTCTCGACTTTTCCAAACTGCCGCCTGCACCGATTAAACCGCAGACGAAACAGAGCGGAAGATAAGACCTTAAAGAAAACTCCCTTGAAACAAGGGAGTTTTTACCGGTTCAGTGCGCCTGAGTCCAGTTGTCTCCCACCCCGACTTCCGCAATGAACGGAACG
>JAUNPO010000034.1 GCA_030536665.1 Pseudomonadota bacterium | reverse complement strand
GATATAAGTTACAAGCATTTTTTCGGTTACACCGTTAATGATTATCGGTCATTTACCGCAACCATAAAACGCAGTTTTAAATTCAAGATTTTACAATCATTCTTGACTATTATTTTCCTTTAATATATGTTTCTCATAAATGACCGATTTTGGTTTACATGATGAAAAACAGGCAATTCCGCAGGGAAGAGCCTGTTTTTTTTGTGGTGTTTCAAAGCTTAAAATTCAATATCCGGTTCTATGCCGTAATCGCGGAGCGTCTGAAAAAGTTCCGCCAGATAAATCTTTTCGTCATAATGGACTGTCCCATCGGTAATGCTGATTTTGACCGCTTCGCAGGCCAAGTCTTCAACCTCTTTTACTTCCTTGTGTTTCAGATTGTGCAATGCCTCATAAAAGTCATCTTTGGTCGGTGTCATTGACTTGACATAAGCGTCAACATACTGTTCGCTCATTACCACACTTTTGGGCTGGCGGCGGCGAATGAAGTCGGACACGACATTGTTTTTGATGTTTTGCAGGCTGTTGTTAAGGCGGGCAAAAAACGCCAAAATGGTTACTTCGGCGCGCATATTTTCCAGATAACGAAAACTGTTTTCGATTTTTTCACTTTTGGTTTCTTCCCGCGAGCGTTCCTTATGTTCCCGCTCCACCGACAGGAAATCCAGACTGAAAACTTCCATATCCTTATAATATCTGCCGCTGTCCAAATCATAAATATCATGAAAATAATTTGCGTCGAGAATCCGGGTTTGGCGGGAGTTGTAAAAATAAACGTTGAAATAGCGGTTGATGCCTTTTTTCCAGATGTTCTTTATGGCAATATCTTCTTCATGCAGCTGATTATTGAACAGGATATTCGCCACCAGATTATGAAACGGAAGTTTGCAGGAAAGAACGTCTTCAGCCATTTTACACCACCATTGACACCAGTCTTTCAACAAATTTTTTGATTGTTTCAATACGCGTCGCGTAATTTTCCAGATTTCGCTCCAGGAATAATTTCTGGTCGGGGCGGATTTTGACCGTTCCGCCCTGCCGGGCAACAAAGTCTATCAGCGCATCGGGATTTTTGAACAGATTGTTATGAAAGGTTATCAAAACGCCTTTGGCGCCGGCGTCAATCTTTTCAATATTCGCGGCGAAACAAAGTTGTTTTATTTCCACGGTTTTGAGCAGGTTCTCAACTTCTCCCGGGATTTTGCCGAAGCGGTCAACCAGCTCTTCGCGCATATCCAGAATGCCGTCTTTGTCCTTTATCTCGCCGATACGTTTATACAAGCCCAGACGAACGCCCAAATCGCGAACATAGCCCTCGGGAATCATAATCGGGATGCCGGTGGTTATCTGCGGCGACCATTCATGGACTTCCGGCGCGTCGGACATTTTTTCCTCACCGGATTTGAGGCGCATAATTTCCTCTTCCAGCATGTGCTGATAGAGCGCAATTCCCACTTCCTTGATATGCCCCGACTGCTCCTCGCCCAGCACGTTGCCGGAACCGCGGATGTCCATGTCATGGCTGGCAAGGGAGAAGCCCGCTCCCAGCGTATCCAGCGCCTGCAGAATGCTCAGGCGGCGTTCGGCCACGGGATTGAGTTTTTTCTGTTTGGGTACGGTGAAATAACAATAGCCGCGGACTTTTGACCGCCCTACCCGGCCGCGAAGCTGGTAAAGCTGCGCCAGGCCGAACATATCGGCACGGTGGACAATCATAGTGTTAACCGTCGGCATATCAATACCGGATTCAATAATGGTGGTGGACAAGAGCATATCCGCCTTGCCGTCGGCAAATTCGTTCATGACTTCTTCCAGCTTACCAACCGGCATTTGTCCGTGCGCCACAAGAATTTTGATATCAGGCACCAGTTCGCGCAGTTCCTTTTCCACGCCAAAGATATCCGAAACACGCGGGCAGACGAAAAAGGTTTGGCCGTTGCGGAATTTTTCGCGGTAAATGGCTTCCTTAATCATCACCTTGTCAAAAGGCATGACAAAAGTTCTGGCGGCCAGACGGTCTACCGGCGGCGTAGCAATCACGCTCAGCTGTTTGACGCCGGTCAGCGACAGTTGCAGCGTCCGGGGGATAGGCGTCGCGGTCAGTGTCAGGACATGAACCGCGGATTTCAGGGCTTTTAATTTTTCCTTATGTGCCACGCCGAAACGCTGTTCTTCGTCAATAATCAGCAGGCCGAGGTTGGAAAACTTCAAATCTTTGGCCAGCAGGGCATGAGTGCCGATGACGATATCAACGGAACCGTCGGCCAGCCCTTCCTTGGTTTGGCGGCTTTCCTTGGGCGTGACGAAACGTGACAGCATTTTGACCGTCAGCGGAAAACCTTCAAGACGCTTTTTGAAATTGTAATAATGCTGGCGGGCAAGCAGGGTCGTCGGCACAATCAGCGCCACCTGCGCCCCGTCCGCCGCAACGCTGAACGCTGCGCGCAGAGCCACTTCGGTTTTGCCGAAGCCGACATCGCCGCAAATCAGGCGATCCATCGGGATACCGGCATTCAAATCTGCCAGAACATCGGCAATGGCGCGGAGCTGGTCATCGGTTTCGGTATAAGGGAACTTGGAACAGAACTCGTCATACAGCCCTTCCGGCGGCACAAAATTATCCGCTTTTTTAAGGTGTCTTTCCGCCGCAATTTTAATAAGCTGATGGGCAATCTCGCGGATTTTTTCCTTGACTTTGGCTTTTTTGGCCTGCCAGGCAACGCCGCCCAGCGTATCAAGCTGGATATTGTCGTCATCGGCGCCGTAACGGGACAAGACCTCAATATTTTCAACCGGCACAAAAAGCTTGGCGTCATTGGCATAGAGAATTTTCAAACAGTCGTGCGGAGCACCGCCGGCGGTGATGTTTTCCAGTCCGAGAAACTTGCCGATACCGTGTTCAATATGGACAACCAGTTCCCCCACGTTGAGCGAGCCGATATCGGCGATAAAATCTTTGGAAGAGGCTTTTTTCGGCGCGCGGCGGTTTTGCCTTTCGCCCAGAATATCCTGCTCGGAAATCAGGCACCAGCCGCCCTGCTCTTCCCCGATTGAACGAAAGCCGCGGTTGAGGTTTAACACCGTCATGACAATTTTTTTATGGCGCGCTTTGCTTTCCGTTTCTTTCCAGTCATCGGCAAAAGTCACATCGTCAATGCCGTGTTCGCTCATCAGGGAAAACAGCCTCTCGCGCGAACCTTCGGAATAGCAGCAGATGACGCGGCGGAGCTTTTTGTTTTCACTCAGATAATTTTTCAGTTCGGTATAGACTTCCGAAGCATTGACATTCTTGGCATGGGAAAAATCGCGGCCGGGCAAAACCCCGACATTCAGCGTGTCCACATCATTCCCGGGCGTGCTGAGGTTGGTGAAATAAACCGCGCCGCGCTGCCTGAGAATTTCCGCCAGACAGTCATTGGTTAAATACAGGAGTTCAGGCTTGACCGGGCGGTAAATGTCAACTTCCGCGGCAGATTTGACACCCAATGCCTCGAGGCGGGCATGAAAATAATCGGCAATGCTGTCGGCTTTGGCCTGCGCCGCGTCAAAGACATTTTTGCCTACAATGACTTTGGCTGTGGGCATATAATCAAACAGGGTCGGCAGGCTGTCTTCATAAAAAAACGGCAGCCAGTTTTCCATGCCCATATATTTCTGCCCGGCGGAAACGGCTTCATAAAGTTCGTCTTTCTGGCAATCCGCGCCGAAAGCTTCGCGATATTTGGCGCGAAAGGTTTTGACGGTGTTATTGTCGACCACGACTTCGTTCATAACCTGAAAACAATAGCTTTTCAATTCGCCGGTGGTTCGCTGGGTCATGACATCAAAAGTACGGATTTTTTCCACCTCATCGTCAAACAAATCAATGCGCAGCGGCTCTTTGGTTCCGACCGGAAAAATGTCGATGATATCGCCGCGGACGGCATATTCTCCCGGTTCATAGACCTGTTCGACCCGGTTGTAACCATTAATGACGGCATAATGGATAAAGTTGTTAAAGTCGAGTTTGCCGCCGGTTTTAATCTCGCGGACGGCATTTAAGAATATCTTTTTCGGCGGCAGCTTCTGCAAAACCGCGCCGACGCTCGCAATCACCACCCGGGGCTTTTTGCTCTCCGGCATTTCTGCCAAGGCGGCAAGCGTCGAAATCCGCTCGGCCACAATATTGACATTCGGCGACACGCGGTCATAAGGCACCGTATCCCAAGCCGGAAATTTCAACACCTCAATTTCGGGATTCAAATGCGACAAAATGTCGGCGGTCCGCTCCAAAGACACGCCGTCGCTGGCAATATACAAAATATCCTGTTTCAGGCTTTCGGCAAAAGATTTGAGCAAAAAAGCCTCATAGCCGTCTGCAACGGAGGAAATGGTATAATTACCTAGTTTGGCGATATCTATATACATTGTCTATATTCTTAGCTGTTTACATCTTTTAATAAAATATATAGAATAGGCGCGAATGGCAACTATTTTCTTTAATAATTTTTGTAAATTAATATCTTTAGGTGCCATTTCATACCCCCTCTAACTCCCCCTACTCAGGGGGAGGAGAAAAGTGAGTTTTAATAATTTTTGTTGAAAGCAGAGTTTTCCATGCGGCCGCAGATTTTGTTTCCCTTATTTACCGACATCGCTTCCCTCAAAGGCATCGGCGCCAAGAATGAAAAGCTGGTCGTCAAGCTTTGCGGCGACAAAGTGGCCGATATGCTGTGGCATTTGCCATACAGCCTGGTTGACCGCACTTATCAGCCCAAAATCGCCGCGGCGGCGGACGGACGGGTGGCGACGCTCAAAGTCCGGGTTGTCGAGCACGTCCCGCAGAAAACCAAAAAGCAGCCATACAAGGTGATTGTCGAAGATGACAGCGGGCAGATGATTATCAACTTCTTCAAAGTTTATGGCGACTCTATTGCCAAAAACCTGCCGGCCGGCGCCGTACGCGTTATCAGCGGCAAGGTGGAAAGTTTTAACGGGATGAAGCAGATGACGCATCCTGATTACATTGCCCGCCCGGAAGACGCCGAAAAAATCGCCGTCATTGAGCCGGTTTATCCGCTGACTGCCGGAATTACCAACAAAATGGCCGGAAGGCTGGCGCGGGAAGCTTTGGCGCGGGTTGCGGATTTTCCGGAATGGCTGGAGCCGAATTTTCAGAAGCAACAGCAGTTTCCCGCTTTCCGCGAGGCTTTGATACGGGCGCATTTTCCCAAGAGCATGGCAGACATAGAACCCGGTTCTCCCTGCCGCAGCCGGCTGGCTTATGACGAACTGCTGGCCAATCAGCTGGCCTTGGCAATCGTCAGGCAAAAAGTCAGAAAACAGCCGGGGCGGATTTTGCAGGGCGACGGGCATTTGCGGCAGCAGGTTCTGGACAACCTCGGTTTTGACCTGACCGGCGCGCAAAAAAGGGTTTTGAAAGAAATCTCCGGCGATATGGCCTCGCCTTTCAGAATGCTCAGATTACTGCAAGGCGATGTCGGGTCGGGAAAGACGGTCGTTGCGCTTCTGACCATGCTGAATGCCGTGGAATGCGGCGCGCAGGCGGCGATTATGGCACCGACGGAAATTCTTGCCAAGCAGCATTTGGAAACCATCCGGCCGTTATGTGAAAAAATCGGCATTCGCGCCGAACTGCTGACCGGGCGGGTGAAAGGCAAAGGGCGCAAGCAAATTCTGGACGATTTGGCCGCCGGAGAAATCGACATTATTATCGGCACGCATGCTTTGTTTGTTGACGGCGTTACCTTTAAAGATCTGGCTTATATCGTGGTGGACGAGCAGCACCGTTTCGGCGTGCAGCAGCGGCTTAGCCTGTCAAGCAAGGGAAACAACGCCGACGTTCTGGTAATGACGGCGACCCCTATTCCGCGGACGCTGGTTTTGACGGCATACGGCGATATGGAATATTCAAAAATTGATGAAGTTCCGACCGGACGCAAACCGGTTGATACGAGAGTCGTACCACTGTCAAAAATACAGGATGTCGTTGCCGGGCTGAAGCGAAAGCTGGACGAGGGCTGCCGCGCCTATTGGGTATGCCCGCTGGTGGAAGAATCGGAAAAAACGGATTTGGCCGCCGCGGAAGAACGTTTTGCGTCGCTGCAAAAGATTTTCGGGCGGAAAACCGGCATGGTTCACGGCCGGATGAAAGAAGCCGAAAAAGACGCGGTGATGGAACAGTTTAAGCGCGGCGACATAAGCCTGCTGGTTGCCACAACGGTTATTGAAGTCGGGGTTAACGTGCCGGAAGCAACTATAATGGTCATAGAACAGGCGGAACGTTTCGGTCTGGCTCAGCTGCACCAGCTGCGCGGACGGATTAAGCGCGGTTTTCAGGCTTCCAACTGCATTTTGATGTATGGCTATCCGCTGTCGGAAACATCTCGGTCGCGCCTGGATATCATGCGCCGCACCGAAGACGGGTTTGAAATTGCGGAAAAAGATTTGGAACTGCGCGGCGGCGGGGAGGTTCTCGGCAACAGGCAGTCCGGATTCAGCGAATTTAAAATCGCCGACATGAGTGTTCATAAAGATTTGCTTTACACCGCCAACAAAGACGCCAAGATGATTGTGGAAACAGATAACGCCCTTACCTCTCCGCGCGGGCAGGCTCTGCGAATTTTGCTGTATCTGTTTGAAAGGGACGACGCCGTCCGCACCTATCTGGCCGGGTAAGCAGTATCTTTTATCAGGAATTACTTATGAATAAAGTTATTAAATTCTTATTTTATGAAAACAACAAAATATCGTATTTAAAATTAATACGCAATTTTTTGCTATTATACATTTGTACATATTACTTTTTTGAAATTATCTGCCCTTTATTTACAGACTTTGATAGAGGTTTTTTTTCTGGACTATTAGTTTTCATTGCATTACCTACTACACTATTCTTGTTATCTATAACGTTCTTAATTACTATTCTCCCCAGAAAGATTTCTTACCTCCTGTTTTTTACAATTCTGTTAATTGTATATTTTATCGCTCCAATTTGTTTAAACCCTATTTGCTACCTAAACCCCATATGGTATCCGTTTGTATTTTTATCCTTTATCTTTCTTTTCAAAAACAACAAACATTTCAATCATATCTTTATAATTTTTATTTTGCTTCCCACTGCTATTATAATTACAGATGATATTATCGGCAGAAGAAAAATTGCAAATTTTTATACAGTTTGTGAACAACAAACACCTAAAGCCGAATATACGCCCATCTACTTATCTGAAGATTATTTTCATGAAACACTTACCGAAGACAGGAAAAAATCAGAACCAAACATTATTGAAGGAAATCGCCAATGGAATAAAGATAAACAGTCATTCTTCATAACAGAATGCGAAGAAAAATGGTTGAGAGAAAATAAACCACAAAACTACAAAAAAATAATATATTTTATCAGCCAATGCGCACAGAACGAAGTACAAAACTGCCTATCACAACAAAATATCGTTCTATGCCAAGACACCAAGTATTTTGACGATCATAGCATATTAACAATTAATCAAATTCACAACGACCAAACAATGACGCCCGTCGCTAAATTATATTCAATATCCACACGGTGGCAGGATAACTGGATAAGCAGTAACACTATCCGCGCCAAATATTATTGTAAGTACAATGGTCGTATTAAACCTATTTCTTCATACGATTTCAAAAAAAATGAACTCCTTTTTGAAAATTATATTAAACCTAATCTTTCTCAACAACACTAATTTAAGGAGCTGTAACTATAAAAAACAGGCGGTTTCGGTTGGGGAAACGGCCTGTTTTTTTGATTGGCTAAGCAGTCAATTCTCCGCGATAAACATAACTGCGTTTGTCTTCGCTTTTCTCTTCGTAAATCAGGTGCAGCAATTCATGTATTGAAATTACCAGGCAATCGACCTTGTGATTACAGGGCAAGATCAAGCGATGTCTGAACGGCTGCAAATTTCTTTGGCGGATTTCTTCGGCATATTCCGGGAATAAACCGAGCATTAATTCTTGCTGATTATCCATAACAAAATTATTTTTTAGGGTTTAACATAATGATAAAAATATACCCGGAGGTTAGCTCCGGGCGGCGTATTTGTCAAACAAAAAATGCAAAGCGGCTATCTTCCGCCGCTTCGGGTATAGTTATAAGCTTGCAGGGAGGCAAATTTATCCGCCGTCACGACCTTTGTTTTTTCACCCTCCAGTATCCGGCGAGCCGAGAGGCCGATAAGATAAGACACGGCCTGTGTCCGATCCATTGCGGCCAATTTCCGCGCCAGTTCCTTTTCGCGGATTTTGTTCATATTGATAACGTATCCCCGCCCTTTTACCGAATATTTGCTTTCGGAATTAAAACTGATAAAATTTCCGCCTTCATAGGTAACCGTATGGTTACCGCTTGACGTTTTGGCTCCGTCGGCATTGTTTCTCTTAACCTGCATGACGACAATGTCCCCTTTTTGCAGGAGTTCGGGACGCAGCGCCCGCTCATAACGGATACAGTCGGGGTGAGATTTTTTTATATTCTCGACAAAGTTGCTGCAGAGCGCAGGATTTTCCAGATTATTGAGAAAATCTTCCATATAATCAGGGCTGGTTTGTTTCAAGACATGGACAACCGCAATATTGCAATAGTTGATGTCACCGAACAATTTGCGCGCATAAGGCCGTCCTTTGCTCTTTATCTCATTATACTGTTTATTCAGCCCGTCGACAAATTCGGCATTGGCATCATTTACAACTTCTTTGACAGCCGTGTTTATATCAAAATGGCTGACAATGGTTGAAAACATGTGTCGGCTGTCGTTCATCTCTGAAATATCCGCCGTTACCGCGGCAACTTCTCCGTCGACAAAACTGCCGCCGGACGCAGCCGCCGGGGCACAGGCAAAGGCCGGAATAGACGCATAAGCCAGCATTTTGGCGGCAACGGTGTTCAACTGTGCCTTACGGCGGTAATTTCTGATTTTTCTAATCTGTTTATAGCGTTTAATTCTCGCTATTTTCGCCTTTCTGGCTTCCTCTTCCGCCGTCATTTTTTTGTTTCCTTCTCCTGCTTTCCGGTTATAGATATGCATATATAAAAAGTTATCAACTCTTGTTCACAAGAAATTGAAAATTAACTTTACATTTATATGAAATTGTCTGTAAATTATCATAAATTTACTTAAAAATTCATTAAGAAACGAAGACAAATGAGATATATCAACAAGTTTTTTATTTTGACTCTGAGCGCCGTTCTTTCCGCCTGTTCCGCCAACAGACAACCTGTCCGTCCGGAGATTGTTCCGGCGGTGGAAGTTAAAAAGCCGGTTACCCATTCTCTG
Organism: Pseudomonadota bacterium; assembly: GCA_030536665.1. Lineage (GTDB taxonomy): Bacteria > Pseudomonadota > Alphaproteobacteria > RF32 > CAG-239 > HGM16780. Next base: position 5,921 of record JAUNPO010000034.1, on the reverse strand, counting down.
GGGATTATCGGCGAATCCGAACCGATTTATTTCATGCCGATGACCATGCCGTTTCAGGCGCGCATTGATACCGGGGCGGAGATGTCGTCAATTGATGCCAAAAACATCAAAAAATTTGAACGCGACGGCGAAAAGTGGGTTTCTTTTGACCTCGTCAACCGTAAAAACGGCGAGCGCCACCATTTTGAGAAGAAAATCAAAAAAATTGTCGACATTAAACGGATTAATGAGCATGAAAAACGGTACGCCGTTGAAATGGACGTCAAATTCGGCAAAGAAGTCATTACCGGCGTGCGTTTTACGCTTGCTGACCGAGAAAAATTTGAATACCAAGCGCTTATCGGCCGCAATATTCTGACCGGAAGAGCTATTGTCGACACGGCTTTATCCAATACCTTAAACTAAAAATTACCCTGCCAAAGGACGCCAGATGTTATACAGATTAAAGAGATTATTTACGGTTCGGTTCATCTTAACCCTGATGCTTCTGGCATCAATCGCCTACGCCGGATACAGCGCCTATTATAAAGTGGAATACTGGGGGTTCAGCTTTGCGCCGAAAAGCAAGACAAACGTCTGGACGGTGGAAGCAAACATTCAATATGAAGCTGACGGCAACCCGGTAAAAATCTCTCTGGCAACGCCGGAAAGCAGCGACGAGTTTAAAGTTCTGGATGAAGACATTGTCGCCGCGGGGTATAAATCAAGCAAAAAAAACGGACGGCTGATTTTGACCTCCGAAGGCCGGGAGGGACTGCAAAACGTTTATTACCGCATTTTGCTGTTTGACAACGAATCAGCCAAAGGCAAAGTCAAAGCGCCCGTTCCCCCTGCTCCAGAAAAACCGGTCTACAGCGAACAAACAGAAGCCATTGTCGAAGAGCTTTTGACTCTGGCGCAAAAGCAGCCGGGAGATTTGCCGCAGCAGCTTATCCGCCTGTTTAATCAGGTTCCGCCCGAACCGACGGTGGTCGCTTTTCTGCCGATGAAAAAGACGCCGAAAGACACGACGGAAACCATTGAGCGGATTTTGGCCTACAAGGGTATTCCGTCACGATTGGCCAGAGGCATCAAACTGGCGGAAGACAAGAAAGCCTTTGCGCCGGATTTAATGCTTGAGGCTTATATCGGCAAGCGCTGGAAGCTTTATAACCTGACAACGGGACAAATCGGGCTGCCGGCTGATTTTATCATTTTTCAACGCGGCGGAAATTCTTTGCTGGATTTGGAAGGCGGCTCGGATTCAACGGTCAAGTTCTCGGTTTTGAAGTCAGTCACCTCCTCTTTCAGTCTGGCGGGTAAAAGAGCCAAGCTGGCCGATGACGGCAAAAGCTTTGAAAGTTCTATCTACAACCTGCCGGTTGACGAGCAGAACACGATTAAGTGGCTGATGATTTTTCCGCTGGCTATTCTGGTTATTGCTTTTGTCAGAAACGTTATCGGTCTGCAAACTATGGGAACGTTTACGCCGATGCTGCTGGCCATGGCGTTGGTCAAAACCGGGCTTATCCCCGGCCTGGTCTGCTTTACGATTATTATTGCCATCGGGCTGGCTATCCGCGCCCTGTTCTCAAGGCTGAACCTGCTTCTGGTTCCGAGAATCTCCGCCGTGGTTATCTGCGTTATTTTAATTATTCAGGCGATGACGGTTTACGGCTACAATCTCAATACCAACATTACGGCATCGGCGGCGTCATTCCCGATTATCATTATGGCTTGGGTTATTGAGCGCGCGTCAATCACCTGGGAAGAGGAAGGTCCGTTCAATGCCGGACGGCAGGTCATCTTCAGCCTGATTGCCGCTATTCTGACGTATTTCATCATTTGCAATGAAACAATCCGCTATATTATGTTTGCTTTTAACGAGCTGAATCTGGTGATTTTGTTCCTGGTAATGCTGCTCGGCACTTATACCGGATACCGTCTGACCGAACTGAAGCGTTTCCGGCCGTTGGTAAAATAAGGAGCGTTTCAAATGTTCAAATGGCTCTCAAAATATTTTGCCTCGCCCGCCGAACTGCGCGAAGCCGGTATTCTCGGCATGAACAGCCGCAATTTCAAGTTCATTGCCAAGCAAAACAAAAGGCGCCTCTATCCGCTGGTGGACGACAAAGTGCAAACCAAGGCTCTGGCGCTGCAATACGGCATTAACACGCCGCGGCTTATCGGCACAATCGATTATCAGCATGAAGTCGACAGGCTGCCGCTTCTGGTTAAAGACTGGCCGTCTTTTGTCATCAAACCGGCGCACGGCAGCGGCGGCAAAGGTGTTCTGGTCATCAAAAGCCATGACGGAGAAACATTTGTCACACCGTCCGGGCGCAGCCTGACTTATAAAGAAATTTACCAGCATATTTCCAACACGCTGAGCGGCCTGTACAGTTTGGGCGGACAATATGACACGGCGGTTATTGAAGAAATGGTCAATTTCAGCCATATTTTTGACAGCTACAGCTATCAGGGAATTCCCGACGTCAGGATTATTGTTTACAAAGGATATCCGGTTATGGCGATGACCCGTCTGGCGACGGCGGCGTCCGGCGGACGCGCCAACCTGCACCAGGGGGCAGTCGGGGTCGGCCTTGACATCAAAACCGGCAAAACGCTGAAAGCCGTTATGCGTAATATGCCTATCACCCATCATCCGGACACAAACGCCGATTTGTCAAAAATCGAAGTTCCGTTCTGGCGCGAACATCTGCTTATCGGCGCCAAAGCTTATGAAATGACCGGACTGGGGTATCTCGGCGCGGATATTGTTCTTGATGCCGACAAGGGGCCGATGATGCTGGAGCTGAACGCCCGTCCGGGGCTGGCGGTGCAGATTGCCAACGGCCTGGGGCTTGGAAAAGTTTTGAAAAAAGTCGACAAGTATTATCCCAAAAGGCTTTCCGCCGAGGAACGGGTTGATTATCTTTTGACCGGGAAAAAACCGGAAAAGAAAAAATAATTTTCAAACCTTAGTGCATTTTTAATTTTCACTTCCTATATTAGTTTACAGGTAAATATAAGTTTGTGAGGATTAACATGAAAGCTGTAAAAAAATCTGCTTCCGCAAAGAAGGAAGAAACGCCCAAGCTGGCCAAGACCCAGACTAAGTCTTTGGGCAAGAGCGAAACCAAAGGGCTGAAAGCGTCTGAGACGAAAAAACTTTCGGTCAGCCCGACCCGCGCCAAGAAAACCAAACATTCCTATACGGTTAAAGACGCCGAAAATGCCCTGCTGCTAAAACTCAAGGACGGCGATGTCGTTATTGAAATGTTTCCGGATGCGGCGCCCAACCATGTTGCCCGCATTAAAGAACTCGTCCGCGCCGGTTTTTACAACGGTTTAAAATTTCACCGCGTTATTGACGGTTTTATGGCGCAGACCGGTTGTCCTTACGGCAACGGAACCGGCGGTTCGGGCAGAAAGCTCAAAGCGGAATTCAACACCCGCCCGCACAAGCGCGGCACTGTTTCCATGGCGCGTTCCATGTTTCCGGACTCCGCAGACAGCCAGTTTTTCATTTGTTTTGCAGACTGTGACTGGCTGAACGGCCAGTATACCGTTTGGGGCGAAGTTACTTCCGGCATGGAACATGTCGACAATATCAAAAAAGGCAGCGGCGGAAACGGCGAAGTTTCCAATCCTGATGAAATTATCAGCCTGGAAGTCATTGCCGACATTGGCTAACTTAAGGAAAAGCGGGGAAATCTCCCCGCTTTTTTATACCGTTAATATCCTCTACAATCTTGATGTTGAGTAGATGAACCTATTGGGTAAGCTTTCTTTTTAAAATTGCACATTTCTTCTGTTGAAAAACTTGGGGCTATGCAAGACTTCAAATTTTTAACCGTACCATCACTATAGGTTCGTTTGGTTGGAACAGCCAGTATCCAGCTTTTATTATCAGATGTACTAAAAGAGCTACAGTGTTTTAACTGCGTGCTTGAATCCGTACCATAAAAGCAATAAGAATCTGTGATAGTGTCTGTATATGTCGTGCAACATTGCCGACAGACGTTACCGCATTGATCTTTTCCTGTTTCAACAAGCTCGTATGATGACGATTGGCACCAGCTGGGAGAGTTTGCACAAGTCGGCGTACATTTCTTACATACTTTCCTCGTTCCGCCACAGCCGTCATCAACAGTTTCCGTACCATTGGTACAGCCTGTTTCATCAGGCAGAGGCCGACACACAACCGTTCCCGTATCAATATTAAACTCTATAACCGGACGAACACTATTGGTATTGTTCATGCTTATGATTATACCACCTTGGTAAGAAGCTGTTCTACCTGTACTAAAAAGCCACATACTGCTGTATTGGTATTCTGTTGATGACCAGATGTTTTCTTTATCATTGCTAAGTTGTGTACCGCCAAGCTTGGATATGCCATTATTAACAACATTAAGATTAGTATATAAACTATTAAATATACCAGCCGACGGCAAACACCATTTACCTTTTGTTCCTGAAGCTCCATTAGGCGCATATTCTGCTACGGCCCATGCTGTTGGATAGATTTTAGAATTACCGGCTTGAAGTATCTTTTGGGTATTATCACAAGCATTATAATCTTTTATAGCCTCCTCCCAATTTGTTGTTTGAAAAGCGCCTGTACTATTGTTCATAGTTGACCATACGCTCTTCCCAATCGGACTAGCTGTCATTGCCCAGCCATTGTCGTCTTTAATTGCAACAATTACCCCTATTGGTGTTTTGCCGCTTTCGACATTTTCCGTGCAGCTCATATCGCTGTTTAATATCCAGCCAATTTGACACTTCTTGTCCGGACAGTGCCACTTCTCGCCGAACGGGCATTTCAAACCGTCGCTACAGGCTTTGTCTTCCGTATATCCCAAATTGTTGCAGTCTTCATCGGCAATACATACTTCCGCCCGAACACTCTCAGCAAAGAAAGGAGCCGCCAGCAAAACAGAACTCATTAAAAACATTCTTCTCATCGCTTTTCTCCTTTCCTTAAAACGCAATTACCGGGCGAACGACGTAAGGCGTATTATTACTGTCATAAGTGTTGCTCTTAGCGGAGTTCGAAAAGCCGCAAGTAGCAGTCCAGTAAGTCCACATATCGCAGGAACCAAATTCGGTCGATGACCAAATATGTTCATTGTCGCCTGTAAGCTGCACTCCCCCAAGCTTAGATATAGCGTTATTAACAGCATTCTTGTTAGCACACAAACTCTCCAAGATACCTGCTGTCGGCAGTGCCCATTTACCTTTGGTTGTCGGGACACCACTTGGTGCATAATTTAAAGCCGCATAACCAGCCGGATATTTACTGGAGGAGGTACTGGATTGAATAATATTTTTCATATTACCGCTAACATTAAAATCTTTAATTGCATTTTGCCAATTAGATGTTGAAGTTCCGCCTGAAGAATAGCAATACGGTGACCATTGAATACCCTTTTTAATTGGGCTGGCAGTCATCGCATAACCGCAGTTATCTTTAATCGCAACTACCACCCCAATCGGCGTTTTTCCGCTGACTTTGTTGTCTGAACAACTGGCGTCGCTGTTCAAAATCTGTCCGATTTTACAGTTTTTCGCCGCACCGCTGCAACTACCCAACATCTCAATCTGTTCACATTTGCCGCTGGTCGAATTCCATTTATAATTTGTTTTGCACTGACAAGCTGAATATTTACCGCCACAGCTGTCCTCGCCTTTGCTCTCATTGGCGCCGGTACAGGTATATCGGTATGTTTCCTCGCAGTGAATCGGGCAATACCAGGTTTCGCCGAACGGGCATTTCACGCCCCGCTCGGGACAGGGCGCTTCCTTATAACCCAATGCCCGGCAATCCTGCGTCGGCTTACATTCCCCCAAAGCCGCTGCCGGAGAAAACATCACCCCACAAAGAAGATAAAGTAAAAATCTGTTCTTAATCATAACCAACCCCTCCGGCATTT
>JAUNPO010000191.1 GCA_030536665.1 Pseudomonadota bacterium | reverse complement strand
GCCTCGGGCAAAACCGCCACCGTAGCAGCAGAAGTATGGACGCGGCCCTGAGACTCGGTTACCGGCACACGCTGTACGCGGTGAGCGCCGGATTCAAACTTGAGTTTGGAGAAAACGTCTTTGCCGGTGATGCTGGCCGAAGCCTCCTTATAGCCGCCGAGCTCGTTTTCGTTGGCATCCATAATTTCAAATTTCCAGCCCTGCAACTGCGCATAGCGCTGATACATTTCAAACAAAACCGCCGCAAACAATGCCGCTTCATCGCCGCCGGTACCGGCCCGGACTTCAAGAATGGCATTTTTTTCGTCATCTTCTTCTTTGGGCAGCAACAAAATCTTGACCTGTTTTTCCAACTCCGGCTGCCGTTCTTTCAGTTCATAATATTCGGCCTCGGCCATCTCCCGCATTTCCTTGTCGAGAGAAGAATCTTCCATCATCGCCTTATCGTCCGCCATATTCTGCTCCAGACGGCGCAACTCCTGCACGGCCTCGACAACCGGGGTCAGCGCGGCCAGTTCCTTGTTGAGCTTGACGAGTTCGTCGGCGCTGATATCCGGATTGGAAAGCAGGGCCTGAACTTCATCGTGGCGGTTGACAACATTACTCAGTTTTTCAGCAAACGACATTTATTTTATTTCCTCAATTATCTTCTCAACGGCAACGTTTTTCTGCCCGCCGCTGTCTAAATCTTTTACGGTTACTTCATTTCTGGCCAATTCGTCCGAACCGACGATTACCGCCTTACAGGCGTTGACCTTGTTGGCTTTCATCATTCGTTTTTTCAAATTTCCGCCATAACTCTGTTCAACGCGGAAACCGGCCTTGCGCAGCATATAGGCAATCTCCATGGCCTTGGTGTTGGTATCTTCTCCCACCGGAATCACAGCTACCGGACGCGGAAGCGAAACATCTGCCTCCAAAAGCATGGACAACCGCTCGACGCCGCAAGCCCAGCCGATGCCGGCAACGGCACCGCCGCCCATTTGCTCGACCAGACCGTCATAACGGCCGCCGGCCAAAACCGTTCCCTGCGCGCCAAGCTTGTCGGTAACCAGCTCAAAAACGGTGTGGGAATAATAGTCCAGCCCGCGAACCAGACGATTGTTGATCCGATATTTGATGCCCAAAGCGTCAAGTCCATGCAAAACTTCATCAAAGAACTTTTTGGACGCCTCGTTCAGGCTGTCGCAGTACAGAGGCGCATTGGCAACCACTTCTTTATCACATTCTTCTTTAGAATCAAGTACCCGCAGCGGATTTTTTTCCAGACGTTCTTTAGAATCCCCGGACAGTTCGTCCAGATGCCCGCGCAGATATTCAACCAGCTTTGCCCGATAAGCGTCGCGGCTTTCCTTGTCGCCCAGAGAATTGATTTCGACCACGACATTGCCCTCCAGGCCGAGTTTCTCGACAAATTCGTAAGCCATGGCAATAACTTCAACGTCAGCCTGCGGGGTTTCTACGCCCAGCAGTTCGCAACCGAACTGCGTGAACTGGCGCTGACGCCCCTTTTGCGGACGTTCATAGCGAAACATCGGTCCGGCATAATATAACTTGACCGGCAGATTTTGCTGCATTCCTTCCGAAACGAAAGAACGAACAACACCGGCCGTGCCTTCCGGCCGCAGGGTCAGACTTTCACCGCCGCGGTCCTGAAAACAATACATTTCCTTGGTTACGACGTCGGAGGTTTCGCCCAGATTGCGGGAAAAGACTTCGGTAAACTCGAAAATCGGCGTTTCAATTTCTTCAAAACCATATTTTTCGACCACATCCGAACCGGTAGCCACTACTTTTTTCATTTTTCTTTTGGTTTCGCCGTATACATCATAAGTACCGCGAACATTTTGTATTTTTGCCATTTTTTTATCCTATTTTTACTTTTTCTTCCACAAGACGAACCAGTTCGTCGACAATATTTTCGTTTTTAACCTTATGATCGGGCCGGCCGCCGACATAAATCATATTTTCATCGCCCTTACCGCCGCAAACGCCGAAATCCGTATGTCCGGCTTCTCCGGGACCGTTGACCACACAGCCCATAACCGCCAGCGACAACGGCCGGGAAATATGCGCCAGACGCTCTTCCAGCGCCTTGATGGTTTTCTCAACATCATAACCGCGACGGGCGCAGGTCGGGCAGGAAATAATCCGAACACCGCGGTGCCGCAGATCCAAAGCTTTCAAAATTTCGTAACCGGCTTTGACTTCCTCTGCCACATCGGCCGTTAAAGAAACGC
>JAUNPO010000033.1 GCA_030536665.1 Pseudomonadota bacterium | reverse complement strand
CAAAGCCGGTGACAAGACTTTCTACGAAACCTGTCTCGTGAAGGAGACGTGCTTGGAGGGAATGCAGGTTAATGGTGGAATTGTCTACTCTTCAAGCACTTATAAATACGTTCGACCTTATTGTACAACATTAACAGGAAAAACATTAAATCTTTATGTTTACTGTCAAACTATGGTCGAGGGTGTTGCAGGATATTGTTATGGTAAGCAGCGGTGTCCTGGAAATTTGGGGCATCAAAACAACGGAAGTACAGAGCCTTGTCAATGTGCCGGAGATAAATGGTTTGATACTTGTGATGATAGTTGTAATAATGAAGTGTTAGTAGCAAACGGAGGAAGTTGCGGAGCTGCCCTTGCCAGCGTGATTGCTGAACACTATTATGTTAAAGATAAATGCACTACTTTGACTGGTCAAATCATGAAATATTTCGGTTCTTGTAACGGAACGGATTGTAACGGTAACAAAGGCCCTTGTTATGGTAAGGTAAAATGTAAGGGAAACACTATTGCAGTTGATCCTTGTGTCTGTGGCCTTACGACATACGGAAGCTCATGCGTTATTGAATGTCCGTATGAACAAACCGCGGCAGACTGTAAAGCCGGGCAGACATTTACTCAACGCTGCAAAGACAATGCCGGAACTTGGTACGGTGAATGTAAGTAATAAAATTGATAATCTAAAGAAAAAGTCCGTTAACTACGGACTTTTTCTTTAGCTGCATAAGAGAATTTCTATGGAACTGTTAATATGTTGTAAAATGTTGTTCTGTTTGGGGAAAAAATATTATAAAGAAAAGGAAGGGGAATTTTAAATTTGGATAGATTGGGGAATCTATGAATAATTTTGTTCAAAGCATCAAAAACCTGTCGCCGGGAAGGTTGGCTTCTCTGGCCGCAGTGGTTTTGTTTCTGATAAGTTTTTTTGTTTATCTGGCAACCCAGATGAATTCGACCGAATATTCGGTGCTTTATACTGACTTGGAACTTGAAGACGCCAAGCAGATTGTCACCCGTCTGGAAAGCGCAAACGTCAAATATCGCCTGGAAAACAATGGTACGGAAATTCTTGTCCCGTCCGACCAGGTCAATAAAATGCGCATTGATACGGCGGAATTGGCGCTGGCCTCCAAGGGTGCCAATGTCGGATACGAAATTTTTGACAACGGCGATGCGTTGGGTTCAACCAATTTTATGCAGAATGTCAATTTGATAAGAGCTCTGGAAGGCGAATTGGCGCGGACGATTCGCAGCGTTGACAATGTCAAAAGCGCCAGAGTGCATTTGGTTATGCCCAAACGCGAAATGTTTTCCAAGGAAGAACAAATGCCCTCGGCTTCCGTTGTTATCAGAACGGTTCACGGGCCGCTCAGCCCCCAAAGCGTTATAGCAATTCAAAAGCTGATTGCCGCCGCTGTGCCGAAACTTGACGTTAAAAACGTTGCGATTGTCGATAGCGCGGGAAACCTTCTAACCAATAATTATGAAGATGAAAACACGCTGACGGCGGCCAATAATGAGCTTATGCGCCAGGAGCAGGAACTCAAAATGGCGCAGAATGTCCAAAATCTGTTGGAAAAGACCATCGGCACAGGCAAAGTGCGCGCTCAGGTCAATATTGACATGGACTTTGACCAGGTTGTAACCAATGAGGAAATTTATGACCCGGACGGTCAGGTTGTCCGCTCTCAGGCAACAATGAATGACGATTCTGCCAGTACGGATCAAAACGGAACGGTTACCGTTGCCCAAAATATCCCGAACGGCGATATGGCTAACCAAAGCTCCGGAACTTATACTAAAAATTCCAAAACGGAAGAAACAATCAATTATGAAATTTCCAAAACCGTCAGGAATAAGGTTAAAAATACCGGAACCATACGCCGATTGACCGTTGCCGTTATGGTTGACGGCTTTTATGCCAAGGACGACGACGGCAAATATGTCTATCGTCCCCGGACGGATGAGGAAATGAAAAAACTGGCGGATTTAGTCAAATCAGCCGTTGGCTTTGACGGAGATCGCGGTGACGTTGTCGAAGTCGAAAACATGAAGTTTGTTTCTTTTGAACCGGAACCCGAACCGGCGCCTGTTCCGCTGATAATGGGCTTTACGAAGGATGAACTGATGCGTGTTGCGGAAGGAGTCGGCGTTGCGATAGTTGCCATTTTGGTAATATTGCTGGTTATCCGCCCGCTGATTAATAACGCGTTTGATTTGTCCGGACCGCAAAATGGAGATACGAGATTGTTAGGTGATAATCCAGAAGAAGATAACCTGTTGTTGTCAAACTTTTTGAACAACGACAATGATGAAGTTGAAGAACTGATTAATATGAATAAAATTGACGGACGGATTAAGGTGTCGTCGCTGAAAAAGATTAATGATACGGTTGAACGTAACCCGGACGCTGCGGTTAACATCATTCGCAGCTGGCTTTACCAGAATGATAATAATTAGGGCATAAGTAACAATGAAGCAAAATGTAATAGATGATTATAACCTGATTTCAGGCCAGCAGAAAGCGGCCATCTTGATGATGTCGCTTGATGAGGAAAAATCCGCCGCGATTTTTGCTTTGATGGATGATGAGGAAATCAAGGAGCTTTCAGTCATCATGGCCAGTCTGGGTAAAGTAAACTCAAACGTCGTCGAGCAGCTCTTTGCTGAGTTTAATGAAAAACTGTCCAGTGCCGGAACGCTGGTCGGAACTTATGAATCAACGGAAAGGCTGTTGTCCAAAGCGTTGGATAAAGACCGTGTTGCCAATATTATGGAAGAAATCCGCGGCCCTGCCGGCCGTACCATGTGGGATAAGCTGGGCAACGTAAACGAACATGTGCTGGCCAATTATCTCAAGAACGAATATCCGCAGACCATTGCCGTCATCCTTTCCAAAATCAAACCCGATCATGCCGCTAAAGTTATCGCGCTGCTGCCGGAAAATTTTGCCATGGAAATCGTTATGCGTATGCTAAGAATGGATTCGGTGCAGAAAGAAGTCCTGGACGGTTTGGAAAAAACGCTGCGCAAAGAATTTATGAGCAACCTTTCCAAGTCTACCCGCCGCGATTCGCACGAGCTTATTGCCGATATCTTTAACTCTTTGGACCGCGGGACGGAAGCCCGTTTCATGGATGCCTTGGAAGACCGCAATCCGGAATCTGCCGAACGTGTCAAATCTCTTATGTTTACCTTTGAGGATCTCATCCGCGTCGATTCTCAGGGCATTCAGATTTTGCTGCGTAATGTTGACAAAGACAAACTGGCTGTTGCTTTGAAAGGCGCTTCTGAAACGATTAAGAGCCTGTTTTTCAACAATATGTCTTCTCGTGCCGGTAAAATTATCAAAGAAGATATGGAAGCCATGGGGCCGGTGCGCTTGCGTGACGTTGAGGAAGCTCAGCAGTATATCGTCAATGCGACCAAGGAACTGTCTAACTCCGGTGAAATTGTCATCAGCGAAGGTAAAGACAGCGACGAGATGATTTATTAGGGAAAACAATAAAGAATGGCCGAATATCAGAAATTTTTGTTTGATAACTTCGTTTTGAGCAATAACGAAGCGCCGGCTGCCGTTATTGAAGTTCCTGAAACCGACACGGCCGTAACCGTTCCCGCAGAAGCTGACAATACCGAGAATACGGAAGTAATTGCGGAACCGGAAACAGAAGTCGTTGCAGAGCCGTTGCCCGAACCGGAAATATTTATTCCCGAAGAACCAAAGGTCGAATTGCCGCCGGTCATTCAGGGATATACTGAAGAAGAAGTGGCGGAAAAGATAAGGCTTGCCGAAGGTATTGCTTATCAGAAGGGGCTGGATGATGCCGCGGCCGCCGCAGCGGAAAACGATGACCGGCTGCTGGTTAAAATTGATGAGGAGCTGTCCAAGGTTCTTGGCGATTATGCGACGCTGAAAAACAATCTGGAGGAACAGTTTCGTTCCATGGCGTCAGCCCTTGTCCGCCGCCTGGTGCCGACTTTGCTGGAAGAAAACGCCTTAGAACTGGTCAGCCGCTTTTTGGAAGAGAATTTTAAAAACTTTGCCGCCGAGCCGAAATTGTCTTTTTATTTTAATCCGGATATGATTGGCAAAGTGCAGGAAATTATCGGGCGTATGGCGCATGTCTTTGATTTTGAAGGAAAGATAACCCTGCATAAGGATTCTTCGCTTGCCTTGGGGGATTGCCGGGTCGAATGGGAAAACGGCGGGGTTGAAAGAAATAGTGCCGATATGCTTGATAAAGCCGTAAAAATGTTAGATACTGAGTAGCGCAACAGGGAGTATGAATATGAGTGATAATTTAAATCTGGATGAAATGAGCGAAAATCAGGCCGCTGATGAAGAGCCGGTTTTGCGGAAGGAAAGCGATATCGACAATTTTGATATTCCGAGTTCTGCCGCGGATCTGGAGCCTGTCTATGACATCCCGGTTAAGGTTTCTGCCATTTTGGGCAAGGCCAGCATGACCGTCAGCCAGCTTTTGTCCTTGAACAAAGGTGCGATTATTGAGTTGGACCGCAAGGTTGGCGAAGCGATTGACATTTATGTGAATAATAACCTGGTCGCCCGCGGCGAAGTTGTCGTTGTTGATAACAAGCTGGGGATTACCATGACCGAGGTTGTAAAATCAGTTAACAAATAGGGTAAAACAATGGAATTGCTTATTGTCGGAACATTAGAAGGCCAAATCGGCGCGGCAAGTAAAATTGCTTTTGCGCAGGGCGGACATGTTTCCATAGCTGATGACATTGAACCGGCGATGGAGATTTTGCGCTCCGGAAAAGCAATCGAACTGGTTATGATAGACGTCAAGCTTGATGTCTACCGGTTTATCCAACAACTGGAAAGCGAGCGGATTAATGTTCTTGTTGTGGCCTGCGGTGTGGCAAATGATGCCGGGCTGGCTGTCAAGGCGATTAAAGCCGGCGCCAAAGAATATATCCCGCTGCCGCCGGATCCCGAATTAATCGGCGCGGTGCTTGCGGCCGCTACCCGCGAGAACCATGCGTTGATTTACGGTGATAAAAAAACGGAAAACATTCTGAAACTGGCAAAGCAGGTTGCCCCGTCGGAAGCCAATATCCTGCTGACCGGGGAGTCCGGAACCGGTAAGGAAATTTTTTCACGCTTTATTCACGACAATTCCAAGCGCGCCAATAAAAAATTTGTTGCCGTTAACTGTGCCGCCATTCCGGAAACGCTGCTGGAGTCGGAGCTTTTCGGTTATGAGAAAGGCGCGTTCACCGGAGCCGTTGCCCGCCGTATTGGTAAATTTGAGGAAGCAAGCGACGGAACGCTGTTGTTGGATGAAATTTCGGAAATGGATATTAAAATCCAGTCCAAGCTCCTGCGTGCGATTCAGGAAAAGGAAATTGACCGCATCGGCGGAAAAGCGCCGATTAAGGTAAACACCCGCATTATCGCCACTTCCAACCGCAATCTGGCCGAAGCCGTAAAAAACGGCACGTTCCGGCAGGACTTGTATTATCGTCTGAACGTCGTCAATATCAATATTCCGCCTCTGCGTGAGCGTCCGGAAGACATTCCTGTGCTGGCCAAGCATTTTGTAAAGAAATATTCGGAGTTGAATGAACTGCCGATGAAAGACTTGTCGGCGGAAGCTGAAGCCAAGCTGAAGAATTATCTCTGGCCGGGAAACGTCCGTGAACTGGAAAATACAATTCACCGTGCCGTATTGATGAGTGTCGGCGATAAGATTGAGGCTGACGCCGTTATGCTGAACGACCCTGAGGCGGTTATTGCCAAGCCGGAAATCGGCGAGGAAATGAGCGGCGGCGAATTTGTCGGCCGAACCGTTGCCAATATGGAACGCAGCCTGATTATTGATACGCTGAAACATACGATGGGCAACCGGACGACGGCGGCGAATATTCTCGGCATTTCCATTCGGACGTTGAGGAATAAGTTGAAACAATACGAAGAGGAAGGATACAGCCTTCCTGTCGGGCAGTAACGGATAAAACATGGCCAAAAAACCTCAGAATAATACGTCATTCTTCGGCGGAAAGTCTATCAAGGAAGTGCTGTTGTCTTCGACCAAGCGCGGCGATATCTTCTTTGCCCTGGCGATTATTTTGATGCTTGTCATCCTGATTATGCCGATGCCGGCCTGGATGCTCGATATTGCGCTGGCCTTCTCGATTACCATATCTTGTTTGGTGCTGATGACGGCGATTTTTATTGAAAAGCCGAATGAATTTAACGCCTTTCCGCTGGTTTTGTTGATTACCACCATGTACCGCCTGTCGCTGAATCTGGCTTCCACGCGTTTGATTCTGGCAAACGGTTATATGGGGCCGGATGCCGCCGGCGAGGTTATTAAGGCTTTCGGCGGCTTTATTATGGGCAATAACTTTGTCATTGGCGTTATTGTCTTTGCAATTTTGGTTATCGTGAACTTTGTGGTTATTACCAAGGGTTCCGGCCGTATTGCCGAAGTTGCCGCCCGTTTTGCCTTGGACGCAATGCCCGGTAAGCAAATGGCGATTGACGCCGACTTGTCTTCCGGCCTGATTACCGAGGATGAAGCCCGTGCCCGCCGTGAAGATTTGTCAAAAGAAAGCTCTTTCTACGGAGCCATGGATGGTGCTTCCAAATTTGTCCGCGGTGATGCCATTGCCGGTTTGATTATTACGTTTATTAACGTCATTGCCGGTATGATTATCGGTATGGTGCAAAACGGTATGAGCTTTTCCGCCGCGGCCGAAACCTATACCCGCCTGACGGTTGGCGACGGTCTGGTTGCTCAGGTCCCGGCGCTGATTATCTCTGTTGCCGCTGGTATTCTGGTGTCAAAAGCCGGTATGACCGATGCAACCGACAAAGTTTTGTTTGCGCAGGTTTCCAATTATCCTAAAGCGCTGGGCATGAGTGCTTTCATGGCCTTGTGCCTCGGCATGCTTCCGGGAACGCCGGCAATGCCGTTTTTCCTCTTGGCAGGACTGACCGGAGGAACAGCCTATTACATGAACCGCCAGCACCAGATTATCAAAGCGCGGCAGGAGGAAGAACGGGAGCAGGAACTCAAACAGGGAAAAATTGCCAAAGCCTCGGACGAACCGATTGCCAATGCCTTGAAAATCGATCTTATCCGTTTGGAAATCGGTTATGGTTTGCTGCCGTTGGTTAATGAGGCGACCAACCGCAAACTGACTGACCAGATTAAGGCCTTGCGCCGTTCTCTGGCAATGGAGCTGGGCTTTGTCATGCCTTCTATCCGCATTCAGGATAATATGCAGCTGGAAGCGAACGAGTATAATATTTACATTAAGGAAGTAAAATCCGGTAAAGGCGAACTGCGCCCGACCCAGCTGCTGGTTATGGACCCGCATGGCGAGCAGATTAACCTGCCGGGCGAAAACACTTTTGAACCGACATTCGGCCTCAAGGCAATGTGGATTGATCCTTCTTACCGAGAAGAAGCCATGTTCCGCGGTTATACGGTTGTTGACCCGGCAACGGTCGTCACCACGCATATTACCGAACTGGTCAAGGATAATATGCCCGAACTCTTGTCTTACGCCGAAACCCAGAAGCTGCTTGACGAAATGGATAAGGAACAGCAAAAACTGGTCAAAGAGCTTATTCCCGGCAAAGTCAGTATCGGCGCGGTGCAGCGTGTTTTGCAAAATTTGCTGCAGGAACGCGTTTCCATCCGCGATTTGCCGACCATTTTGGAAGGTATTTCCGAGGCCGTTTCCTCCACTCACAGCCTGATGATGATAACCGAGCACGTCCGCTCCCGTTTGGCGCGCCAGTTGTCAAATGCCAATGCCAATGAACTGGGGATTATACCGTTGGTAACGCTTTCTCCCGAGTGGGAACAGGCTTTTGCCGAGTCAATCGTCGGCGAGGGGGATGACCGTCAGCTGGCTATGGCGCCGTCAGCTTTGCAGGCCTTTATATCAAAAGTCCGCACCACGCTGGAAGATTTGGCGCTCAAAGGGGAAACCGGCGTCCTGCTGACCAGCCCGAACATCCGTCCCTTCGTCCGCTCGATTATTGAACGCTTCCGCCCGATGACGGTGGTTATGTCGCAAAACGAGATTTATCCCAAAGCCAAAATCAAAACCGTCGGACAAATTTAACGGGGAAATGTAAATGCGTTTAAAGCCGTTTATCGCCGCCAATATGACAGAAGCTTTCGCTCTGGTTCGTCAGGAACTGGGCGATGACGCCGTTATCGTCGATACCGAGAATCAGCCAGACGGCAAAGTGCGGCTGATAGCGGCGCTTGAGGAAGAAGATGTCTTTTTTGATGACAAAGAGCAGCCGCAATCAGCTCCCCGCCGTGTTGATTTTGACGATTCCCTAATCCGCGAATGTCTGGAATACCATGGCGTGATTGATGTCGTTAAAGGAAAAATTCTGGCTCAGTTGCGCAATATTCATAAAGAACAGGGAATAAACGAAGATAAATACCTGCTGGAAAACAGTTTTAAGCGCATATTCCGTTTCTCCAGCCTGTTTAATCGAGAGCGCCGCCTGAAATTGTTCATGGGCGTGCCGGGCAGCGGCAAGTCGACGGCAATTGCCAAATTTGCCGCTCAGGGAAAGTTTAACAATTTCAAAAGCTGCATTATCAGCACCGACAATGTCCGTGCCGGCGCCAACAGCCAGCTAAAAGCCTTTGCCGACATTTTGGAAGTGCCGTTTATTTTTGCCGCCGATGCCCGCAAATTGTTTGAGCAGGCCGAAGCCGGGGCAAAAAATTATGATTATGTCTTAATTGATACGCCGGGGATAAACCCGTTTATTCCGGCGGAGGTTGAAAAGCTGAGCCTGCTGACTGAAGCTGTCAAAGCTGATATGATTCTGACTATGGACGCCGGAAGAAACCAGTACGAAGCCGTTGAAAGCGCTGATATCTTCTGCTCTGCCGGTGCGGAATATCTGTTGCCGACCCGGATGGATTTAACCCGCCGTGTCGGGGCGCTGCTGTCGGTTGCCGGTTGTACGGGGTTGAGTTTCTGCTCGGCCGGTGTCAGTTCTAAAATAGCCTCGGGGCTGGCTGATGTAAGCTGCGGCTCGCTGGCGAAACTCGTTTTATCCTGAAACAAAAGAGAGGAAGACAATGGAAAATACCGCTCAAGAAACATTACAGGTCATGTCCCGCGGCACGGCGCCGCGCAGCGCCAAAAAAGGCCGGAACATGATAGCCGTTGCTTCCGGAAAAGGCGGTGTCGGCAAAACCTGGTTTTCCATTACGCTGGCTCAGGCTTTAAGCGCGTTCAGACAAAAAACGCTGCTCTTTGACGGCGATTTGGGGCTGGCAAATGTCGATATCCAGCTCGGCCTGATGGTTAAGTACGATTTAGGCAGTGTCATTAGCGGCAGCCTGACCTTAAACCAGGTCGTCAGCCATTGCGACAAAGGGCATTTTGACGTTATTGCCGGGCGTTCCGGCTCGGCAGGACTGGCATCCATGCCGATAGGGCGGTTGCAGATTCTCGGCGAAGACCTTTCTCTTCTGGCGTCAAATTATGACAAGATAATCCTTGATATGGGCGCCGGTGTTGAAAAGCCGGTGCGGATTCTTTCCGGCATGGCCGAAAAAATCATTGTCGTCTGCACCGATGAACCGACATCGCTGACCGACGCCTATGCTTTTATCAAAATAATGACGCTGCAATATCCCGGCAGCGATATCCGCATTGTCGTCAATCAGGCGAATTCCGTCAGGGAAGGGCAGCGGACTTATGACACGCTGCTCAAAGCCTGTCAGAATTTTCTCAAAATTACGCCGCTGCTTCTGGGAATTGTCCGCCGCGATACCCGTGTCCGCGATTCTATCCGCAACCAGGCGCCGCTTATCAGCCGCTATCCGACGTCGGAAGCTGCCGAAGACGTGATTGCCATAGCCAGAAAGCTGGTCGTAGATGAATAGCCAGATAATTCCGGTAAATCTTTCAGACCTGATGCTCAGCCTGCAGAATAAAGTTGTCGGCGGGACGATGGAAAATATGCCGGACGCTTTGGGCAATTTGAAAATCAATGATGTGTTGACTTTGGAATTTGTACGGGGAATGGACTTCAGCAATGGTTCTGTTCAGGATGTTCCGGTTAAAGTTTCGCTGAACGGGCAAACGCTGGAACTGCCGTTGAAGCTGAAGCTTGACCTGCCTCTTGACCTGTCGCGGGAGAATAACCTGCGTATGGAGGTAAAAGTCACGGCGCTGCAAGGGCAAAACGCCTCTTTTAGCCTGACTGCCGTTAATGACCGCCGCCCGGAAGTCTTTGTCCGCGATATGCTGAATTTAATCCGCCCGTCGGCTTCTGCTCCGCAAACATCGGCAGCCGCACCGATTCTTGACATCAATATTTCCCCGCACGCCGCGTTGCGCAGCGAACAGCCTGCAAATCTCCCGGCAGTAATTTCCCGGCTGAGCGAGGGAATTGCCGTATCTTCCCCGGCAGTCAAAGAAGTTGTCTTACCGGCGGAAAATTTTCCGGCGCGTGAAAACGTCGCGGAAATCTTAACCAAGCTCCCGCCGGCAATAAGAAACGCCTTTGAAGTGTCGCTGCGGGAAATGCTGGTAAATTATGCAGTGTCGCCGTCTTCCCAAAAGCCTGAAGAATTTTTGCGCAGCATCGTGCTGTTGCTGGGGCGCCAAATTGTGACATCTCCCGCCGCGGCGGAAATCCGGGAAACCATGCTGCCGCCGCTCTTTCAGAAATTGGATATCCCGCTTGCCGAAGTAGAAACACTGCCCGATATCAAAATACCGTCGCGGGTTGTGCCGACAGATTTAACCTTGGATGAACTGCTGTCCGCCCGGGAAAATGTTTTGCCGCTTCCCCTGTCTGCACTGCAGCCGGGACGCGAAAAAGCGCCGGCAGCTGAAAAAGACACCTTGTTTCAGATACTCAGCCTGCTGCGCAAAGATGAAAAAAGCTTCAACCTCATCCGCCCGCTGATTAATAAAATTCCCAATCCTGAAAGCGACCGGCTCCTCGCCAATCTGGTGAACTATGTCAAGGCGGCGCGCAGCGGGGATTTAACGCAGTGGCTGGGGAAGGAAATCAGCGGCAGCCTCAGGCAGCAGGGCGCGGAAGGGCAGGAAGTTTCTGACCGCCTGAGCAGTTTTTTAACGGTTAACAGCCGGGAAACCGCCGGTTGGCGCATGATAGAAATTCCGCTTTTGACCGGGCAGACAGTGTCTTATATCCGCATGGCCGTCAAACGTAAAGGGGAAGACGAAAACGCCGAAAATTCGCCCCGTCGCCGCGAAGCCGGTACGCGTTTCGTCGTGGATACGTCTTTTTCCGCTTTGGGAAAGCTCCAGTTTGACGGAATGTCATTTGAAAAGCAACGCAGTTTTGACCTCATAATCCGCACCGAAAAGGAGCTTCCCGCCGATGTCAATGATATGATACGGGGAATTTTCAATAAAACTTTGCTGGAAATGAAATATATCGGCACAATAGAAATAAAATTTAAGGAAAATTTTATCAAACCGTGGGAAAATAACTCAGAACAGTCAACTTCTCGTGGAATATTGGTATGAATGCGCAAAAAACATATTCGTCTGACCCGCTGGGCTATTATGCCGTCTTAAATCTTTCGCCGTCCGCTGATGATAAGGAAATAAAACTCAGCTACCGCGAACAGGCCAAAAAATGGCATCCCGACCATAACAGCGCGCCAAACGCTATGGAAATTTTTCAGAAAATATCAGTCGCCTATGATGTTTTGAGCGATGAACACAAACGCCTGATTTATGATTTGGCGGCATTGTCGCACAGCGTTGAAAATTTCCCCGATATCTTTGCCCTGAAAGTTCTGACTAATGTCGCCGGGCAGAATGATGTGTCCGTCCGCGGGCTGTCGCTCTGGAAAATGCGCGGACGTTTGCTCAAATATAACCTGACGCAGGAATTTTATGTTTGCAGCCCGTCTGAGGCAGAAAAAATCGTCTTCAAAAATTCACTGTTCAATAATTTGCTTGGCTGGTGGTCGCCGCGGGCTTTGCTGAAAAACTTTTCTGTCTTGCGCGAAAATTACCGCCAAACCGGCCGTAACGATTATGAAAATTTTTGCCTGCTGACGCACAATGCGTTGGCTTATGAACAGGATCATTTATACCAACAGGCGTTTTTATCGGCCGGACAGGCTTGGGAATATGCCGCGCCGGAGGCCAAAGCGCTGCTCGAGCGTTTTATGAAATCCCTGCCGGATGTCCGGCGCCAGCCTCTGCCGAAATGGAATTTTTCCCGTCTGCGCCGTTTGCAGCTGATTGTCCCCGGCATTTTGGGCGGGCTGATTTTGCTTGGCGGAATATCCCTGTGGCTGAAAACTGCCGATTTCAAAATTTCCCGGGAGCCGGATAAGATAAATTATTATCAGCAGGTTCGTCACTGGCGGGGACATGCCGGGGTTGACGATGTTGTCGTTGCCAAAATCATGGATATCCGTTCGGACAGTGACAGCCTGAATATGCTGTATCATGTCAAGCCCGGACACACCGCGAAAGTAATGTACGGCCCCTCGGATGATTTTGACCGGATTACCGAATTAAAAAACAAAGCAACCGTTCGCGTAACCGGCATCAGCCCTGATAAAGTCTGGTACCGGGTAACGCTTGACAACGGCGATATGGGCTTTGTTCATGCCGAAGAGCTGGAAGAGGGCATCGGCGCCCCCGTCCCGCCCAACAGCCAGGTCTATACCGGAGAATAACCGGCATTAGGAACAGGGACCTTCGCATTTTCCAAGCCCGCCGATAGCCGGATCCGGATATGTTTTTAAAGCGGCTTCACACTCAGACAATGTTTTAAATTCTTTTGACGTGTAACCGGTAAACTCACAAAATTCTCCCTTGCCGGATAATAAGGAACCGTTTTGGTCAACACAGCCAAAGTAGTCTTTTTCTGAATATGTTACCTGATAAACATTTCTGTCGGCTAAAAATTCACATTTTTTATTTTTGTCAACATGAGCGGATTTGCCGTCAGCACAGCCATAAACTTGTGTGCCGCATTTTTGATAACTTTCCCTATAATAACCGCTACAGTCTTCTACGCCGTATATTTTATATCTGGTTTTAGCATAAGGAGGATCCTGTGTGCATTGGCAGGCATTCAAACTGCTGTTAAAAACGAACCCCATTGCCGTGTCGCATCCATAATCGATATATTTTCCCGAACACTGTTCTTTTTCGCATTTATGCCCCCAAGGGCAGGATGTCACTGTTCCTTTATTAGGGCAGATACATTGTCCGTTTTGGTCTTGGTAAGACGGCTGACAACTGTAGCAATATTTTCCGGAACATGCTTCTCGTTCACAATTTGTGCTATTAGCCGGGCAGGATGTCGCACTGCATCTGTAATAACAATGCTCGGTGCATGATTGGGATGAAGCATCCCAATCATAATCAGGAGCGCAGCCATCAACCTTATAATATTTTCCCGAACATTTTTCATAAATGCATTTGTATCCTGTTGGACAAGATGTAAGTTTTCCCAGATTGGGGCAGGGTTTACAGTTGTCATATAGTGTTTGGTCGCCGGATAGACAACTTTGCGCGCCGTCGGCGGCACCTGTTGCACTGCAGTCTTTAAACTTGTCCCCGCAATCATAGGGCTTTATCTTGTAAAGTGGAGAACCGTCACAATCAGTACAGGAATCGCCGTCTTGAACATAGCTATTAGGAATTGAGGTTTCCGTGTAACCGGGACAGGGATTAATACATGGACCGTTTTCATTGCAAAACCAAAAATTACCGATAGGGCATTTTAAACAGTCGCCGGAATTATATGTTTGCGTATATCCCAAACCGACGCAATCGACCATTGCTGTACATTGCGCCAAAGCATTATCTGTTAAAAAAGAAGAAGACAACAAAACAAAAGTTATTTCTAATGTTCTGCGCCTGGTAGTCTTTAATGTCATTTCAAACTTATTGTAGAAGCTAAAATCATCGACAAAAATATGCTTAACCAATTTCATCGCCTCACTCCTTTCCTAAAACTCAATCACGGCATAAGTTACTATTCTGGTGTAGTCCCCCTTACTTTGGGTATATAAACCGCCTCGCTTAGCGCCATATGAATTTGAATTGTAAATCCATGCACTACTCATACTTTCTTCGGTTGAAGACCAGGCTGTACTATTTGGATATGCAAAGGGGCTGCCGGTTAAATCATAAAAGGTATCAGAAATTTTGCCTCTATTTAAATATGTTTGATGCCAAATACCGGCCGCAGGCAGACACCATTTGCCTTTTGTTTCCGGATTTGTTGCAGGGGCGTAGTTATAAACAGTCCAAGCCGCGGGAAACAAAGTTTCGGCATTTTCTCGCGAAACAAGTTTTTTTGTATTATAGCAACTGTCATAGTCTTTAATTGCAACCTGCCAGTCATTTGATTTGAAAACACCTGTTTCTAAAGATGTATCGGTTGACCAGGTCGTTGCTCCGTGTATATTGTTGATATCATTCATGGTGTCTATAGATATGGCATATCCGCATCCTTCCGTGGAAATATAGGCAATAACGCCGATAGGAGTCCTGCTTTCAACTTTAGAAGGGAGACAACTGCCGTCATTATTTAAAATCCAGCCGACTTCACAGTTTTTGGCTTCTCCCGAACAATCTCCTAAAGCGGGAATTGTGCATTTTCCGTCTTTCCAGATATAACCTTTGTCACAAGAACAGTATTTATACTTTCCGCCGCAGCTATTTGTTTCTGGCTGTTCATTAGGGCCGGTACAATTATACTTAAATGCGCTGCTGCAGGCACAGGCCCAATAATTTCCAAAAGGGCATTTGAGGCAGTTATCGCTGTTTGAACTGCTGGTATATCCCAAACTGGCGCAGTCATGTATGGCGCAGTCTGCTGCAAAAACCTCTATGTTTATCGTAAAAGGAGCTGCCAGAAACATTAACGTCATTCCGAACTTGTTTGGGCGTCTGAAGCCATCGGCAAAAATATGTTTAACCAATTTCATTGCTTTTCTCCTCCTAAAACTCAATCACCGGGCGGACACTGAGGTTACTGCTTTTACCGTAAGCTGATATGCCGTGGTTAGAAACAAAAGTCCATGCACCGCTGTCTGTTTGTTCGGATGACGACCAGATACGTTCATTAAAGGGTGTTCCGCCAATCTCAGGTACGACATTCTCAATTACATTCATATTAGTATACAGACTGTTCAGTATCCCCGGCGCCGGCAGGCACCATTTACCCATTGTTTCAGGTGCTGTATTTGGAGCATAGTTTACCGCGGCCCATGCTGCCGGATATTGTTCAGAATCGCCGAGTTGAATAATCTTTTGAGTATTGGTACAGGCATCAAAATTCTTGATTGCAGACTGCACATCTGTTGTGGTACCGCTACCTGTCGCCGTATTTCTTCGCGACCATGCAAAACTCCCTTTAATCGGGTTAACTGTTATTGCCCAGCCGCAGTTGTCTTTTATGGCGACAACGACCCCGATCGGCGCCTTATCCTTTTCTTTAATGGAGCTGCAAGTTCCGTCACTATTTAAAATATCGCCGATGTTGCAGTTTTGGGCATAACCGTTACAACTGCCCAA
Source organism: Pseudomonadota bacterium (assembly GCA_030536665.1). Classification (GTDB taxonomy): domain Bacteria; phylum Pseudomonadota; class Alphaproteobacteria; order RF32; family CAG-239; genus HGM16780. Next base: position 24 of record JAUNPO010000033.1, on the reverse strand, counting down.
TTCAGCCGCATCATTTTCTGTTTT